>JAGOIF010000167.1 GCA_017995775.1 Aliarcobacter sp. | reverse complement strand
GCAGGATTTTTTATAATCGCATTAATTGTTTCAATTTTAATGATTGTAAATATCAAATCTATCAAAAAGAAAAAACTAAAACATCATCACTAAATAAAAGAGTAGGAAACTACTTTTTTATTTGACTTTTCATAAAATTTCTATTATGATTTAACTTGTCCAATGATTGGATGAATTTGAAATATAAATAAATATTAGGAATTATAATGGAAATTAAAAAACCAATAAAACAATCTCTTCCAAAACAAATATCAATACAAATAGAAAAAGCAATCAAAGATGGTATTTTTAAAGTAGGGGAGAAAATCCCATCAGAACCTGAATTAGTAAAGAGTTTTGAAGTAAGCAGAAATACTATAAGAGAAGCAATACAATCTTTGATACAAGCTGGAGTTTTAGAATCACAACAAGGAAATGGAACTTATGTTCTTACAAATGATAGATTTGAAGCAAATATTTTAACTCGTTTAAGTTCTTCAAAAATTTCAGAAGTACATGAAGTAAGGATTTCTTTAGAAAAAGAGATAGTAAAACTAGCAGCTTTGAGAAGAACACAAGAGGATTTGATAAATATCAAAAAAGCATTAGATAAAAAAAATTCTATAAAAGATAATATCCAAGAAAATAGTAAAGCAGATTTTGAATTTCACTTATGTATCGCAAAAGCTTGTCATAATTCTATTTTTTACGATTTATATAAATCAATCTCACAATATATTTGTACTTCAATTCAAGAACGATTAGAATTAACTTTTATGGAAGAAGAGAATATTTCTGCTTTGCATACAGATTTATACGAAGCAATTTTTTCTCAAGATACAAAAAAAGCGCAAGAGATTATAAATAAAATCTTGGAAATCTAATGAAAACTAAATCTACAAAAATAAACACACAATTATTGGTAGTTTTTTTAGGAATCATTTTTGTCTCATTTAATCTAAGAGCGCCTATTACATCTGTGGGACCAGTTATTGATTTAATCCAAGAGCAATATAAACTAAATAGTAGTATGGCTGGATTTATTACAACTTTGCCATTGTTAGCATTTGCTATATTTTCCCCAATTGTTGCAAAGATAAATCACAAATTTGGACATGGCAAAACTATGTTTGCAGGACTCATACTAATAATCTTAGGATTGATGCTTCGTTCTTATCTGCAAGTTTTTGGATTATTTGCTGGAACCATTTTTATAGGAATAGGAATTGCAATAGGAAATGTATTAATTCCAAGTGTAATCAAACATAAGTTCAAAAAAAATGCTGGAAGTGTAATAAGTATTTATATTACAAGTATGTGTATCTTTGCAGCTATTGGCTCAGGAGTGAGTATTCCTATTACAAATATGTATGATTGGAATACCTCTTTGGCGATATGGGTAGTTTTAGCTTTTATTGCTTTATTAGTATGGCTTCCACAACTTAAAAAATCGCAAAATTATAACAATAGTGATGATATAAAAGCCCAAGAACAAATAATTAGTAAATCAATATGGAAATCATACCTTGCTTGGTGGGTAACTTTGTATATGGGAACACAATCTTTGATATTTTATACCTTGATTGCGTGGATGCCTTCTATATTGATATTCAAAGGTTTTGATAGTCATTTTGCTGGAATGATGTTATTGTTGTTTCAATTAGTTGGATTACCTGCTACTTTAATGATTCCAATAATTGCAGGAAAAATGAAAAATCAAAGATTAATCGCAACTTTGATTTCACTCATATATCTAATAGGAATGATAATATTTTTATATGCACAAACATCATTTGCTATTATAGTTTCGATGATATTTTTGGGTCTTGGAATGGGTGGAGCAATTAGTTTAGCAATAGGATTTATAACACAAAGAACACCACATGCAAAAAAAGCAGCAGAACTTTCAGGAATGTCACAATCAGCTGGATATTTTCTTGCAGCTTTTGGACCCTTAGTGCTTGGTTTTATTTATGATGTATCAAAATCATGGACAACAGCCTTAATAGTATTAATAATAGCAATAGGATTATTAACTATATTTGGTTTAAAAGCAGGAAAAGATGAACTTACGCATCATTAATAAATTAATTTTAGCTATTTGCGGGTTTTTTTATAGTAGCATCAATTTTCAAATACCAATTAATAGAAAGAAATAATAAAATGCAAAATAATGAAATTACAAAAGAAAATATAAATCAATTAGTAGTAACTTTTTATACAAAAGTTTTAAAAAATGAAAAAATATCTCCTTTTTTTATAGAAAAATTAGGAAGTGATATGAAATCAGAAATTTGGCAAAAACATATAAAAATACTTACAGATTTTTGGTACACAATATCTTTTGGGCATGGAGATTATAATGGCTCTCCATTTGCACCACATATGCAAATATCAGGCTTAGATAGAGAATCATTTGAAACATGGATAAAACTATTTTTTGAAACATTAGATAAGTTATATACTGAAAATATAGCTGCAAAATTTAAAGAAAGAGCTTCTATAATAGCAAGTAATTTTATGAGAAATTTAAGAATCTAAGAAAACAAAACTACACAGATATAAACAAGTTTTTTTGTTTATATCTGTCTTATATCCACATAAGAACCTGTTTCAAACTCATTTATTCTATTTATAAAAGCATCAATTTTTATAGCAGTTTCAAAAGCAGTTTGAACAAGACCTTCATTTAATTTTTTTGCTGAGGTAAAAATATTTTCATCCAATTCAAATCTTATATAATCAGTCATTGGAGTTTTTATAACTCCAGGAGCTAGAGCTATTATTTTTGTATTAAACATCTCATTTGAGTATAAATTTACAAGCATATTAACTCCAGCTTTTGATAAAGAGTATGAACCCCAACCTTTGTAGCCAGTTTTTGAAGCACCTGATGAGATAATAAATATATTTTTAACATCAATTTGCATTAAAATATCAAGAAGTTCTTTGTTTGCGTAGACATTTAGATTATATACTTCTTGCATTTCTTCTATACTAAGCTCTTGTAATATTTTGATTTTTCCTAACATTCCAGCGTTTAAAAATACTAAATCCAGATTTTTTATCTCTTTTAAAATAGTTGTTAAAGATGTTTTTATTTCTGATATTTGAGATAAATCAAAACTAATATGTATGAAGTTTTGGTTTTGTATTTCAGGTTTATTTCTGCTTATTCCATAAACTTTAAAACCTTTTTGTAAATAATAGTTTGTAAGTGCAAGTCCAAGTCCTGAACTGCAACCAGTGATTAAAATATTTTTTTTCATTAGTTTCTTCTTATATTAAATATTGATTTCACAAAAGAATAAAGTAAAAACAAAAAGATAATAGGCAAAAATATAGTTTGAAAGATAAATACAATAATCAAATCAATAATATATTGACTCGAATTATCAACAGCATCTTTATATTCATTAACCTTTTTTTCATAATAACTGCTGTCAAATTTTTCCATAACTTTGTTAAAAAATGAACTATCTTGTTTTTGAGTTATTGTCTCTTGATTTATTTTACTAACATCATCTTTTACTTTTAAAATATCTTGGTTTAACTCTTCGATGTTGTATTGAGGTTTTACAAAATAGTTGTAAGAAACTTCGTTTACATAAGCCATCATTGGAATTGCAAATCTTAAAAATAGAAGTATAAAAGTGATTTTGAAAAATAAATTTCTTATTTTTTCATCATTAGTAAATC
>JAGOIF010000166.1 GCA_017995775.1 Aliarcobacter sp. | reverse complement strand
TGTTTTGGGGTGATAATACTCTTTTGACACAATTGATTGTAAATTTACTTGATAATGCTTTTAAGTACTCTAAAACTGATACAAAAGTTTGTTTTGAAGTGATAAATTTAAATAATTTCATAAGAATCAAAATCTTTAATGAAACTGAATATATTGATAAAAAGAAATTAAAAAATATCTTTGATAAGTTTTATAGATTTGAAGATACAAATGATATTTCAGGAAGTGGAATAGGTTTGGCTATTTGTAAAAGTATAGTTAAATTACATAATGGTGAAATTAAAGCAATTTCTCAAAATGAAGGCATTTTAATCCAAATAGAATTGCCAATTATAAAAAGAGCAGAATTATTATGAAACAACATTTAATACACATAATAGAAGATGATTTATCCGTTAAAAAGTTATTAGAGATTACTTTTAAAGAGTATGATTTTAATTATATTTCAAGTGAAAGTAAGAAAAATGCTTTGATGATGTTTTTAAGTCATAATCCTGATTTATTAATAGTAGACTTAGGATTAAGTGATGGTGATGGAAAGGATTTGATAAAACAAATAAGAGAGATTTCAAAACTTCCAATTATTGTTTTAACAGCTAGACATGATGAAAAAGAAATAGTTGCAGCTTTGGATGCTGGAGCTGATGATTATATTACGAAACCTTTTTCTGTAAATGAATTACTTGCAAGAATTAGAGCAAACTTAAGAAGAAAAATCAATAATATTAACGATGAAATGACAAGTAAATTTATTTGTAATGAATTAGAACTTGATATTACTTCAAGGGATATATTTTTAAGATCTGAAAAACTAAAACTAACTCCCATCGAGTATGAATTACTGAAATATTTTATGTTGCATACAAATAAAACTTTAACTCACAAACAAATACTTCAAGAAGTTTGGGGAACAGCTTATCAAAATGAAATGCAATATTTACGAACTTATGTAAATACACTTAGAAAAAAAATCGAAGAAAATTCCACAAGACCAAAATACATAAAAACAGAATCTGGTATTGGTTATAGATTTTCTTATAACCCAGAATCGTAAAAAATCATGGAACATAAATATGTAAGATCTATATTTTTAGGTTATATTGTAATTATTCTTCTTGGAGCTATAAGTTTAAGTTTACCCATTTGCCATATTGGTGAGCTTAAATTCATAGATGCTCTTTTTACAGCAGCAAGTGCCACAAGTGTTACTGGATTGATTGTTGCAAGTACTTCTGAAAACTTTACTTTTTTAGGAGAATTTATTATCTTAGCTCTTATTCAAATGGGCGGAATTGGTTATATGTCTTTGGTAATAATCTTTTTTATATTTATTAAACAAAAATTAAATATTGATGAAAAAAGAGCAATGAAACAATCTATGGATTTGCCAACTCTTCATGTTGGAGGTTTTGTAAAAAGGATTTTATTTTTTGTATTATTTATAGAATTTATTGGAGCAATTATATTAACAATTCAATTTTTAGAAAAATATGAATTTGCTGATGCTATTTGGTTTGGAATATTTCACAGTATAAGTGCTTTTAATAATGCTGGATTTTCACTTTTTACTAATAGTTTAATGTCATATCAAAGTGATTATATCTCCTTATTAACAATTTGTTTTTTAATAATTTTAGGTGGTTTGGGATATTTTGTTTTAATTGAGATTTACGAAAATAGAAAATTCTCAAAAAGATTTACTATTCATACAAGAATTATGATTTATGGAACTATTATTTTAATAGTTTTTGGAATGCTTTTGTTTTTATCAATAGAGTGGAATAATCCAAAAGTTTTTGCAGAATTAAGTTTTTTTGACAAAATATTAAATGCTTTTTTCTTATCCGTAAACTTTAGAACAAGTGGATTCAATAGTATTGACTTAGCTTCACTTAAAGAATCTTCACTATTTTTTTCTACATTATTAATGATGATAGGTGCTGGACAAGGAAGTACAGCAGGAGGTATGAAAATCACTACTGTTGCTATTTTGATAATTACAGTTATTTATATTTTAAAAGGAAGTAATCAAGAACCAAATATTTTTAAAAGAACAATTGAACAAAAAGTTATAAATAAGGCTTTGGTAATTATTATTTTTTCATCTTTCCTTGTTCTTTTTACTACTTTATTATTGGTTGAAACACAAAATCTACCTTTTATGAGAATCTTGTTTGAAGTAGTTTCGGCTTTTGGAACCGTTGGAGTATCAACTGGAAATGGTGATATTTTAAGTTTATCCCAACAATTTGATACTTTTGGGAAAAGTGTCATAATTATTTTAATGATAGCAGGAAGATTAGGCGTATTTGCTTTTGGATTAATTTTAGTAGGAAAAGCAAAAACAAAACATTTTAAATACCCCGTTGGAAGGATTATTATATGAAAACCATAGCAGTTATTGGTTTAGGAAGATTTGGATTTTATATTGCAAAAAGTTTATCAAGATTAGGTGTGAAAGTAATAGCAGTAGATAATGATGAAAAAAGAGTTCAAGAAATAAGTGAATACGTAGATAATGCTTATATTGTTGATAGCATAAATAAACAAGCTTTAGAAGAGATAGGAGTTTATAATTTAGAGACAGTAATTGTAAGTATTGGTGAAAATATTGAAGCTAGTATTTTAACAGTTATGGCTTTAAAAGATTTAAATAATAAAACAATTATTGCCAAAGCTATAAATTCAACACATGGAGAAATTTTAACAAAAATAGGTGCTTTTAAAGTTATTTATCCTGAAAAAATTGCAGGAAGAATGCTTGTAAAAAAACTTATAGATAATATGTCAGTGGAAGAAATAGATGTTAGTAATACTATAAAAATTATAAAATTTGTTGCGAATGAAAGTTTAATAGGCAGAAAAATTTCACAAATAGAATTAGAATTTAGTAATTTAAAAATTATATCATATAAGGCTAATAGTATGTGGAGTACGCAAGTTGATTCTTCTTATCAGGTGAAAAAAGATGATATTTTGGTTTTTTTAGGTGAATCGGAAAATATTAAAGTTTTTTATAAAAATCTAAAAATATTTAAATAAATAATAGGTTTAAAACCTATTATTTTAAAGAGATAAAAGTATTAAATATTTTATCTATAATCGTTTTTATAATCCACATAATGTGCAGCATGAGCAATAAGCTTATCCACATCTTCTTGTGTTAATTGTTTAACAACTTTTGCCGGACTTCCCATAATCATACTTCTTGGAGGAAATACTTTTCCAGAGGTTACAAGTGAATTTGCTCCTACGATACTTCCTTCACCAATAACCGCATCATCCAAAATAGTAGCACTCATTCCAATCAAGCAATTATCTTCAATAATGCAGCCATGAAGCATAACTTTGTGCCCAACTGTTACATTATCACCGATAATTGTTTTTGTATTTGTATCTGTATGAATACATGATAAATCTTGGATATTTGTATTTTTACCGATTCTTACTTCATTTACGTCTGATCTAATAACACAACCAAACCAAACCGATGAATCTTCACCTATTTCAATATTTCCAATTAAATCAGCACTTGGTGCAATCCAAGCTGATGGGTGAATTTTTGGATAAAACTCTTTAAACTTTAAAATCATAGCTTTTTCTCCTTAGTTTTATTGAAATAATTATATCTTTTGACTTAAAAAAATGCAATAAAAAAAGGCGACTTAAAATAAGCCACCTTTTTTAG
>JAGOIF010000165.1 GCA_017995775.1 Aliarcobacter sp. | reverse complement strand
TTTTTGATTAGTATAAATAAAGTGGAGCTGGTGAAGGGAGTCGAACCCCCGACCTGCTGATTACAAATCAGCTGCTCTAGCCAACTGAGCTACACCAGCATAAAAAATTTTGTCTATTTGGTTGCGGAAACAGGATTTGAACCTGTGACCTTCGGGTTATGAGCCCGACGAGCTACCTAGCTGCTCTATTCCGCGATTAACACAAAATCTTTTAAGTGGAGAATTATAGTTAAATAAAAGTCCGATGTCAAGGCTTTTTAGATTATTTTTTGGATTTTTTGATATAATAAAAACTTAAAATATATTAACTAATAAAAGAAGAAATATGAATGCAATACAAAGAGTACAAGAAGCAATAAAAGAGATCCAAAAAGGTAACATGGTAATCATGTTAGATGATGAAGATAGAGAAAATGAAGGTGATTTAGTTTATGCAGCACCCTTAAGTACAGCAGAAAAAGTAAACTTTATGGCAACCCATGCAAAAGGTTTGATTTGTGTTTCTGTTACAAAAGAGACTGCAAATAGATTACAATTAAATCCAATGGTAAGTTCAAACACATCTTCATATGAAACGGCATTTACAGTTTCAGTTGATGCAGCAGATGCGGCTACTGGTATTAGTGCAAAAGAAAGAGACGATACAATCAAAATATTAGCAAATCCAATTTCTAATCCAGTAGAGCTTGTTCGTCCTGGGCATATATTTCCATTAATTGCAAAAGATGGTGGAGTATTAGTACGAACAGGACACACAGAAGGAAGTATTGATTTATGTAAATTAGCAGGTCTTAATGGTGAAGCTGTAATTTGTGAAATCATGAAAGAAGATGGAACGATGGCAAGACGTGATGATTTAGATATTTTTGCTGCTAAACATAATATGAAACAAATTTATATATCTGATTTAGTTGAATATAGATTATCTCATGAAAAACTGGTTAATGAAATTTCTAGTAGTGATATTAAATTCTTCTCTCAAAATGCGGTTAAAAAAGAGTTTGAAGATCATTCAGGAAATATTCATACGGTAATTATTTTTGGTGATAGTAAAGAAGTAAGTCATATAAAATTTCATACTATAAGACCTGACATAAAGATATTTTTACACGATAATAAATTAGATTCAATGTTAAAAACAATAAACTTTTTACAATCAAAAGGTGGAGTTTTAATATTTTTAAACAACGAAGGTAAAAATAGCGAAATTGATAAAAACTATGGAATAGGGGCACAAATATTAAATTCTTTAAATATTAAAAAGATAAAACTAATGACAAGTGGTGGAAAACACTCTTTCGTAGGTTTACAAGGATTTGGTCTTGAAATAGTTGAAGAAATTCAAATAGAGTGTTAATTTAACACTCTATTTGACAGGCTTTGGCTAAAAAATTCCAGCAGCAGATTTTATTAATTCTAGTGTTTTTTTAGGAATTATAAGATCAAAAGCTAATTTATTTTCATTTTTTTTGTAGTATTTAGATTCTAAAATTGCATTAATTTTATCTTCAAACTTTTGAATTACAGTTTCTTGTGTGTCTTTATCTTCTATATCTAAAAATTGTTTTGCATCTTGATTTACAACCCTTGCTAATCTATAATTATATAAATAAACATTATCAAAATCTTCATTAAATATTTTACAAATAGATTCATATACATTATTTAATTCCGATTCATATTTTTTATAAATTATTCCAGCACTATCATTTAAAGATTTTGTGAAATTATCGTAGTTGATAAACAGATTTTTTAATGTATCATTATCAAGTGAATCTTCAATAACATTATATTTTTTTGATAACATGTGGTTACAACAATAATAAACAACTTCTTCTTGATTTTTTCTAATATCTTCTAAAAAAACCGATAATTTCATTTCATTCTCCTATTTTTGTATTAAAAAAAAGGGAGTGAAAAATCACTCCCTCAACAATAAACTTTTTATAGGAAAATTATATCTTATAAAGAAGGTCCAGCAGCTGTGAAATCATATTCACTTTCTAAAGTTAAGTATTTTTTAAAGTTAGAAATATACATAGAAGCTAATTTTCTTTTAGTTTCATCATAAGCTTCTTTATTTTCCCAAGTATTTCTAGGGTTTAATACTTCTGTATCAACTCCATTTAAAGTTTTTGGAATTGCTAAATTAAATACAGGAAGTATTTCAAATTCTGAATTATTTATAGAACCATCTAAAATTCCATTAATACAAGCTCTTGTATTTTTAATACTCATTCTTTTACCAACACCATAAGCTCCACCTGTCCATCCAGTATTTACTAGATATACATTAACTTTATGTTTGTCAATTTTTTTACCTAATAATTCTGCATAAACCGTAGGATTTAAAGGTAAGAATGCTTCTCCAAAACAAGAAGAGAATGTAGCAACTGGTTCAGTAATTCCTCTTTCAGTTCCTGCAACTTTTGCAGTATAACCACTTAAAAAGTAGTACATAGCTTGTTGTTTATCAAGTTTTGCAACTGGAGGTAAAACACCGAAAGCATCAGCACATAAGAAGATAATATTTGTTGGATGTCCACCTTTCATATCAGGTGTATGATTTTGAATGTGATCAAGTGGGTAAGATACTCTAGTATTTTCAGTTTTTGAACCATCAGCATAATTAACTACACCAAATTCATCGGCAACTACGTTTTCTAAAATAGCACCTTTTTTAATAGCTTGGAAGATTTCAGGTTCAGAACTTGGATCAAGATTGATCACTTTTGCATAACAACCACCTTCGAAGTTAAATACTCCATTATCATCCCAACCGTGTTCATCATCACCAATTAAAGCTCTTTTAGGATCTGTTGAAAGTGTAGTTTTTCCAGTTCCTGATAATCCAAAGAATAATGCAGTATCACCATTTTCTCCAATATTTGCAGAACAATGCATAGGAAGTTTTCCTTCTAATGGAAGCCAGTAGTTCATCATAGAGAACACACCTTTTTTCATTTCACCAGCATACCAAGTCCCACCAATAATAGCAGTATTTTCTTCAACATTAAATATTACATAAACTTCTGAATGTAAACCGTGGCTTGCATAGGCCATATCAACAGTTTTACAAGAGTTATATATTGTAAAATCAGGTTTAAAATTATCTAGTTCTTCTTGCGTTTGAGGCATGATAAACATATTTTGAATAAAATGTGCCTGCCAAGCTACTTCTGTTATAAATCTAACAGATTTTCTAGAATCAAGTGATGCACCACAGTAAACATCTGTCACATAAAGATCTTTATTACTCAATTGTTTTTTTGAAGTTTTTAATAAATCTTCATAAACTTCTTTTGAAACCTTTTTATTTATATCACCCCAAGCAATGTATTTATTTGATGGGTCTTGATTTACAAAGAATTTGTCTTTTGGACTTCTTCCTGTAAAGATACCTGTATCAATCATTAGTGCACCAGCTGAAGAAACTTTCGCCCCTTCATTTGCAACAGCATCTTTTATTAATGAATCAACATCTACATTTCTCTTTATAATTCCAACGTTTTCTAAACCTAATGAGTCTTTAATTTCAGACATAATTTAACTTTCCTACTTGTTAATTTTTATTTAAATATCGATAAAAGTACACCAGCAGCGACTGCTGAACCAATAACCCCAGCAACATTAGGACCCATCGCGTGCATTAATAAAATGTTCGATTTGTCATAAAGTTGACCTTCTTTACT
>JAGOIF010000063.1:2608-11963 GCA_017995775.1 Aliarcobacter sp. | reverse complement strand
ATAAGAGAAGCAGTTGAAATAATGGGAAGACACCAAGTTGGATTAAATTTATCAGATCAACAAATAGATGAGATTGTAGAATTTTTAAAAACTTTAGAGGGAAATGTAGTAGATTATTCAAAAGATACAAAGGTTATTAAATGAAAATAATAAATATAAAAGTTCTAATACTTCTAATATTTTTAAGCGGAATTTTACAAATGGATATATTAAATATTTCATGGGAGAATCTAAAAATAATTTCAGTAGTTCATATTTTCACTTCAATTTTTCTTTGTATTTTTTATATTATTCCATTTGTAAATAGACACGCTTACAAATATATTGTAATTAAAAAAGTAAATAGCACTAGTGGTTGGATTTTAGGTTTTTTCTTATTGATGATTGTAATTAGTGGAGTTTATCTTTTTTTTATAGGAAATAAAGGTGGAGATATTTGGGGAATTATAAGTTTTAATATTCATTTATATGGTTCTTTTATACTTTTATTTTTTCTTTTCTCACATAGAAAAAAAGCAAAATTAAATATATCTCTAGCTACTTTAATTTTAGGTTTTTCATTTTTAAATATGCCATTATATAGTAGTGAAACAAAAATCGAAAACAAACTTTTAAATCTTAAAACACCAAAAAACGAAGTTTATCACAATGAAGATTGGACAAACTCAACAAAATGCAAATCTTGCCATAGTGAGATTTTTAATCAATGGGCAAATTCAAATCATAAAAATCTAGTAGAATCAAACCCTTATTATATGGTGATGGAATCAATTGCAGGGGAAGTTGAAGGAGCTGAGTTTAAAAAATGGTGTATGGGTTGCCACAATCCAAGTGCTTTAACCACGGGGCTTACAAGAACTAGCCATGCTATGGATGATAATTTTTTAGCAAATACTTTATTTGAGTCAAATGCCCAAACATTGGTAAAAACTTTTGAAAAGCATGGAAATACAAGACTTGAAGAGGGAGTTTCTTGTCTTACTTGCCACACAATTACAGATGCCACAAGTGCTGGAAATGCTTCTTATACTTTAGATATAACAAGTAGAAAAAAATATCCTTTTGAAGATGATGAATCAACTGTGGGGAAATATTTAGGGCATAAATTTATAAATGCAAAACCAAATGTACACAAAGATAGTTATATGAAACCTTTGTATAAAGAGAGCAAATATTGCGCTTCTTGCCATGATGAAACATCACCTACTACAAATAAACAAATAGTATCAACATTCAAAGAGTGGGAAGCATCGCCTTATAATAACAAAGAAGATAAAACAAAAAATAAATCTTGTATAGATTGTCATATGACATATTTAAAAGATGATAAGTTTACTCCATTAAACGGAGTTTCTACTGATGGTGGAGTTGTTAAAAAAGATGTAAAAGTTCACTATTTTGCTGGTTCAAATCACTTTTTAGCTGGTTTAAAAGATAAAAATCATGAAGATCAAGTATTACAACTTTTAAGAACATCAGCAAAACTTGATGTTGATATAAAAAACAATCAAGTTCATGTGGGAGTTGAAAATGTGGGTGCTGGTCATCATTTACCAACGGGCGTTGCTGATTTTAGAGAGTTATGGCTTGATATTACAATAGTTGATGCAAATGATAAAATAGTATTTTCAAGTGGAAAACTTGATATTAATGGCGATTTAAAAGCAGATGCAAGACCATTTATGAAAGTGTTTGGGGACAAAGATGGAAAGGCTGTTGGTTTACTGTTTTGGAAGTATGAGAAGCTTTTAAGCGATACTAGAATTCCTGCAAAAACAAGAAGAGTTGAAAGTTATGATTTGCCTAAAGATTTAAAATATCCATTAAAAGCCATGGTAAAACTAAACTTTAGGATTTATCCTCAATCAATTACTTCAATGGTTCAAAAAGCATTTCCAGAGCTTCCAAATCCTCCTGTTGTAGAACTTGAAAAACTTGAACAGGTTTTTGAAAAGTAGTTTGTTTAAGTGATGATTTTAGGAGAGTTTAAAAAATCAAACACTCTCTTTCATCCAAGCTCTTAAAATATTACTTAAAAGTTCAGGCTCTTCAAGGGGTATATTATGGCTTGTTCCAACTCTTGGAATTAACTTCATATTATGCTCAACTAAGTTTAATTTTTTTAAAGCTCTTGTACTTAAAAGCCTATCATCAATACTATAATGAAACCAAATTGGAATATCAAGATTTAGTAAATCTATAAATAAATCTTTTCTATGAAAAGTGCTTGTAAGTTGGGTTATAAAAGTCTCTTTCCCAAGATCCATAAACATATCTTGAATGATTTTGATTAATTCTTCATCATTTTGGTTTTTTTCTTCTACTAAAGATTTTGCTTTTTCATAACTTAATCCTAAAAAACCTTCTTGTTCTATTACTGTAAATTTTTGTTTTCTTCTTTCTATTTCAGCTTCACTTGAAGAGCCAGGAGTTGCTGCTAACATGAAAAGTTTATTTACTCTATTTGGATATGTTATTGCAAAATATGATGCGATATAACCTCCTAGGGAAAAACCTAAAAGGTTTACTTTATCTTCTGTGAATAGATTAAATAATATATCAATAATCTCATCAAAATCACCCGTATGAGGAATTGGTACATGAATTAATTCATACTCATCTTTTAAAAGAGGAATTATTCTACTCCATAATCGCTCATCCGTCATAAGACCTGGAATTAGATATATTTTTTCTTTCATTTTTTTTCCTTGCTTTAAAACTCTTTCTTAATTTTTTACTTTTGAAAATGCTGATAATCTTTTATATTTTTCCAATCGCCGCCCCATTTCCATCCATATTTTTTGAATATCAAAACCACTTTACTATTTGCTAATAACATAGCTTTATTTTGTGCTGTGTCATTTTTTGAAATTCTGTTTATAAACTCTTTTGATTTTTTATGTGAACTTGTGCCATCTTTGTAAATGTATGGATTTTGTATTGGATTTATGTCTATTGCTTTTCCAAAAGAGTGTTTTGAATAGTTGTTACTTGCTTCTGCTTTTCTGCAATTAAATGCTGATGTATTATTATCTTCTATTGATTCAAAATCATCAGCATTGTATTTTTCTATTGGTATTATTTTTTCTATTGGATATTTTATTTCAAATAACTCTTCAAATATTTTGGAAACTTCAACAGCCACATCTTTATGCACAATCAAATCACCAAAATGAATATCATCATCAAAACCTAAATATTTGATATTCACAATTCGTAAATCACTCAAACTAATAGGACATTCTTCCTTGTAACTAAGACCTTGCATAGTTTTTGCATAACTTTCATCTATTTCATTTATTGTATTTGCAAAAAGTGTTATTGAAAAAAAAGTTACAACTATACATGTTTTAAAAAATATCATAAAGGTCTGTAAACCTTTATATTTGTGCAACCTTCTGCGTCTCTTAAAAATTGTCCATGAAGTTGGCTTAAAATTCCTTTTTCACAATATAATAAATACTCTTTATCTTGTGGAAGTTTTTTAAAGTCATTTTTTAATCTATAAAAAGGAATTTTTAAAGTTTCAACAGATGTTTGTATACAATCATCACTTTGTCTTATATCGATAACCGTATAATTTGTATTTGTTAAATCACTAACTACTTGCATTTGACCGATTTCATTTATATTTAAATCTATTTGATCTACGTTTACACTTATTGCATTTGAAACGGCTTCATCTAAAACAGAATAATCAAATCTTCTAGCTTCATTTGCAACTCTTTCATAATTTCCATGGGTTACTGGATTTTTTGAAATAACACCACAATATTCAGGCATAGATTCAGCAAATCGTGCTGTTCCTATTTTACTTGCAATTTCAATGATATCTGGTTTACTCATCATTGATAATGGTCGCAATACTAGTTTATTTGTAACTTGATCAATAAGTGCTAAGTTTCTTAATGTTTGACTTGAAACTTGAGCAACACTTTCTCCTGTAATTAAAGCATCGATTTTCATCTCATCAGCAATTTTTTCAGAAGCTAAAAGCATAAGTCTTTTTAGCATAACCCCCATATAAGGTTCACTTACACTTTTAAAAATCTCTGTTACAACATCTTCAAAAGGAATAGTTGTAAATGTAATTCTATGAGAACTTCCAAACTTACTCCATAAATAATAAGCTACTTGTTTAACTCCAATTTCATGGGCAAGTCCACCAAGATTAAAGAAAACAAAGTTAGTTTTAATTCCTCTTTTCATAGTTAAATATGAAGCCACCGTTGAGTCAAATCCACCTGACATCAAAGATAAAACAGTTCCTTGAGTTCCAAGGGGAAATCCACCCATTCCCATGTGTTTGTGAGTAATTATATTTAACTGGCTAAATTCTAACTCTAAATTTATAGTATATTCAGCACCTTTTAGTGCAACACCTTTAGTTTCATTATGTGCCAGCATATATCCACCAACAGTTTGCTCAACTTGGGTTGATTTAAACTCTTGGGTACCTGTTCTTTTACATCTAACTACAAAAGTTTTACCTTGTATCTCTTTTGCCATTATGTCGTTTACTACTACTTTAATTTCATCTAAAGTATTCATATTATCAAATTGTATAGCTTCTAGAATTTGTTGGATTCCTGGAGTATCAAGAAGTTTTGTTCTTACTTCATTTACTACTTCTACTGGACATACAACTTCTACTTTATCAAAAAACTTTTTTATTTTTATATCTTTTGAAATCTTTGATAAAATGTTTACTAAATTATTAAAAACTTGAGAAATCATCTGTCTTTTGGCAGTTGATCCCTTTATCATGATTTCAGTGAAATATTTTATTATAAATTTTTGCGTTTTGATTTGCGTTTCGTTCATTATTTAAAAGCCTTATTTGGTTAAATTGGAAAAAATTATAACACAAAAGTGCTTTTGATACTTGTTTTTACTGGCAATATAGCCATTTTTATTTGCTTCTAAAATATCTTTTGACATAATAAAATCCTAATTTAATCATCAAGGGTAAAAAATGCAAGATGGACAATATGAAAAAATAAGAACTTTATTTTTAAAACTTATTGCAGAAACGAAAGATTTAACAAATGATGAATTTGAAATTATAATAAATCAAGTTTTTAAAGAAAATCAATCATTTAGTGTTGCAATGAAAGAAAGACTAGTAATAGATATAGCAAAAATGAGAAATGAAATAATAAATTTAAAAGATTAAAAGGTAAATTATGGACATTGAAGAATTACAAGATTTAGCAAAAGAGTTAAAAAATGACGAAAATGAAGGAGTTATTGCTCTTTTTGAAGAATTTGCAAAAGAAAATAATATAAATGAAGAAGAATTAGAAAAAATACTATGTAAAAATCATGATTGTTTTAAATGTGAAAGTTGTAATAAGTTTTATTCTTATGAAGAGTATTCTTATTTTGATGAAGAGTGTATTTATTGTTGCGATACACAAGAGGAAGAAGAGGAAGATTATTAAAAACTAAAGTAGATATAAAGAGCTAGATTTTTGGCTCTTTATATCTTAAGGTTCGTAACAAATCTGATTTCTACCCTTGTTTTTAGCAGTATAAAGAGCTTTATCTGCTAAATAATAAATTTCTGGACAAGTTTTTTTATCATTTTTATCTAAATTACAAACGCCAATTGAGACGCTAATATAATTAAATGGGCTATTTTTATGAACTATTTTTAAGTTATCAATAGAGTTTTTGATTGTTTTTACATATTCTATTATTTCATTTTCTTCTAATTTTGAAGTAATAATTCCAAACTCTTCTCCACCTAATCTAAAGGCAAATTCATTAACTTTTTTTGTTAGATTTTTTAATACCTCTGCAACTTTTTTAAGGACTTCATCACCTCTTAAATGTCCATAATTATCATTGTATTTTTTAAAATAATCTATATCTATCATTATGAAAACTAGGTTTTCTTTTTCTTTTTTTGTTTTATTTAATTCAGCTTCAAAGGTCTGTCTAAAAAATCTTTTATTATAAAGCCCAGTTAAATCATTTGTAATACTTAATAATTCAGCATACTTTTTATCAGTAATATTTTGTCTTTTTGCACAATATCCTATAACTTTATTATTCTTATCTTTTTTTGGAAAAATAATTGTTTTATGCCAAATATCATTTCCATCTTTATCTTTACATCTTAATTCACCTATCCAGTTTTTACCCGTGGAAAGATTTGTCCAAATTTTTTTATATTTTTTTATGTCTTCTAAGGGATGTTTTACAATAGAGTGTTTTTTTCCTATTATCTCTTCTTTTTTATATCCCATTAAATTACAAAAAGAGTCACTAATATCTGTAATAACTCCACTTAAATCTGTTTGAGAATAATATGAAAATTCTTTAAAAGGTTTTAACAAAGAATTTAATTCTTCATTTATTTTTTCTAAATCTAATTGTTTTTCTTGTAATTCTTTAATTGTTTTATCTTTTAATCTATCATGTTTTATCTCTTGTTTTATTTCAAAAAAAATCTCTTTTAACTCTTTTATTTGAAAAGGTTTTCTTAAAAGTTTTTTTATACCTATATTTATAAATTCTAAAATACAATTATCGATATTTTTATTACTTGTTATTACAAGGGATATATTTTTTTTTATTTTTCTTATATCTTTTAAATAAGCAATAAAATCCAAATCTAAAAAATCAATCTCACTAACTATAATATCGATGCTTTCAAAAGAATCTTTTAAAATAACTAATGCATCTTTTGGATTATTTACAAGTATTATTTCATCATTATGATTATTCCATTCTTTTATAATGCTATCAATTATTTTTTCATTATTTTCTACATATAATATTTTCATGATTCTCAAATTTTTTAATTTCTTTTGTTTTTACAGCCTATTAAATAATATTTTTAGTTACTTATATAAATATCAAGTCTTATTCTTAATTTTATTATTTAATTTTTATTATTTTATATCAAAGAAGTATCACAATAATATCAAAAACATTTTTTTGTACTAATTTATATATTTCTAATAATAATTTTTATTGCAAAATGCAATATAATCAATTCAAAATAAAAGAATCAACTATAATTGGAAATATTTTTTAAATAGGAGAAAAAATGAATATTTGTGGAATTGAATTAAAAGCTAATAATGTGATATTAGCCGTAGTAAAACATAAAGAATATATGGATACAAAAATCAAAAAAATAGTTCTGGATGATGATGAAAAACAAGAAAATATACAAAAGTTCTGCAATGAATTTTTGGACTTTTTACAAAAAAATCAAATTGAAAAAATATTCATAAAAAAACGTGCAAAAAAAGGAACTTTTTCAGGAGGAGCCGTTACTTTTAAACTTGAAGGATTAATCCAACTAAATCCACTTTGTTCTGTAGATTTAGTATCAACACAAAGTATAAGTGCTTTTGAAAAGAAAAATGAAATCATCTTCCCAAAAGATTTAAATAAATATCAAGAACATGCATATTTATCTGTACTTTGTAATATTTAGAAGTATTTGAAAATATCTAAAATACAAAAGAGATATCAACTATACCAATATTATAAATATTTACTTTTACACCTTCACTATCAACTACACTATAAGAAATAATAAGTTCATTTGGATTTTTTATAGTAGGGTTGGCTTCTACAAATTTTACATACTTTTCATAATCAATAACACTATAAATGAATTTTGCTTTTTCTTTAAATTTTTCATTATTTATAAATCTTTCATAGATTTCTTTATTTGTATTTTCATCATATTTATCATAGAAATTCTTCTTATACATCAATTCACAATAAGAATCTTTTTTGAAATTTGTTGAAGAATATGCTAAATAATCATCTGCAATTATTGGCTCTAAATCTTCATGTATTTCAAATAAATTATATTTTTTATATCCGTTTTCATTTGATATTTCAGCTGTTGTTTTTATCATATATCAATTCCTGTTTTTATTTATTTTAACATAATTCATATTAGATATTTATAGTTCTCTTTTTTATGTATAATATTTAATATTAATTAGATTATACAAATAGTATTGTTTTATATGCTTAATATTATTCTAATTTTTTCTTTGTTTTATTAGAAAAATTATTTTTTCCATAAACTCTATAAAATGGTAGTTTTATAATATTTTTATAACATTTTGTATATATCTTATAATATAAATATATAACATTTTAAATAAGAATAATATATTTAAAAATCATATATAATAGACTCTTTTTATTGCTATTTAGATTTTATGATAAATTTGCCCTACGGATATTCCTTCATCATTTAAAGGAACATCTTTTGAGAAGTAAAACTCCCTACCCTGCTTATGGAATTTTTCTATTAATATTTTAAGTAAAACTCTATTTTGAAAAACTCCA
Source organism: Aliarcobacter sp. (assembly GCA_017995775.1). Taxonomy (GTDB): domain Bacteria; phylum Campylobacterota; class Campylobacteria; order Campylobacterales; family Arcobacteraceae; genus Aliarcobacter. The sequence goes on along the minus strand of JAGOIF010000063.1, from coordinate 3,632 downwards.
CCACTTAAAACTACCGGAAGATTTTTATAAATATCACTAAGCTCTAAAATAATTTGAACTAGCATATTTATAAATTTTGAGCATATTAATTTTTTATTAGAATCAAGAATTATTTCTTTTATCATATTACTTATATCAATTTGTTCATCTATGATTTTATAAGAGTAATGTTCGATTATAGTTTCATCATAATATTGTTGTATTAAAAGACCTGTTTCAGCCTCATATGACTGTGTTTGTAAAATATCAGCAAATGATGCAACAGCATCAAATAAGCGTCCTATTGAGCTTGTGAAAGGTGCATTTAAACCTTTTTGCCACATTTTATAAAACATTTGAATTTCATTTGAATTAAATGCTTTTACGCATTTTATGTTCATCAATAAAATCTCATCTATTGTAAAATTATCAAATAGCAAACTCAAAGCTATTCTTTTTGGCTCTTTTACAGCTATTTGGGCACCTAATAGTCTGAAATATTTTAGATGATTTACTCTTTTATACTCTTTTGTATTTGCTATAAAAAATTCTCCACCCCAAATATTTCCATCATCTCCGTAACCTGTTCCATCAAAGGCAATTCCTAGAACATCTTTTTTTAAATTATACTCAGCCATGCAAGAAAGAATATGTGCATAATGATGTTGAATTTGAATTAATTCTAAATTAGGATTTTGCTCTTTTAATTTTAATGCAAATTTTGTTGACTCATAATTTGGATGTTTATCACAAACAATAATTTCAGGTTCAAAGTCATAAAATTTTTTAAAAGTATTAATGGTTCGTTCAAAATATTCAAGGGATTCAATGGAATTTAAATCTGCAATATAAGGAGATAAAATTAAATTATTTTCAAATGCTATGGATATAGTGGATTTTTGATTTGCTCCAAGAGCTAATATGTTTTTTTTTATTGATTTTTCAAGTTTTATTAAACTTGGTGCATATCCTCTTGCATTTCTAATCTTAACTATATTATTTGCTACAATTTGTATAACAGAATCATCACATGTATTTATAATAT
>JAGOIF010000063.1:0-2508 GCA_017995775.1 Aliarcobacter sp. | reverse complement strand
CTTGGACCACAATTTGTACAATTTGTTAAAGCATAATTGTATCTAAAGTTTGAATTATCATTAATATCTTTAAGACAATCATCACAAATTGCAATATCAGGACTTATAATTGTAGATTTATTATTTGAGTTAATACTTTGAATTATTTCAAAGTTTTTGTAGTTTTTTTGCTCTTTTTTATCCGTTATTTTTTCTATATTCATAGAGTTTATTTTTGCTAAAACAGGAGGATTTATTTTTAGTTCATTTATAAATTTTTCAATATTTTCTTCTTTCGCATAAAGTAAAATATTTACACCTTTTTCATCATTATTAACCCAACCTTTTATATTATATTTTAAGGCTAGGTTATAAACAAAGGGGCGAAATCCAACACCTTGAACTACACCTGTAATTGCTATTTTATAATTTATCATTATTCTACTTCTTGTTACAATTTTAAAACTATACCTATTTTTGATTGACAAACTTTTTATTATAATTTAATATATGTTGTTGGTTCAAAATTCCATCTAATAAATCAAAGCTTAATTATGTTCTTGTTTTTTTCTCTTTATACATTTTTTTATCTGCACTGTTCAATAAAGTTTCTATGTCTTCACCATCTTTTGGATAAACACTTACTCCTAAACTAAATGATAATTCAATAATTAGATCTTCATTGTAGTGTAAAGGATTCTTTTTTGAGATTTCTTCGATTCTTTTTAATGCTAAAGTTAAATACTCTAAAGATTCAAGGTTTTTAAAAAGAATTACGAACTCATCTCCACCAATTCTTGCAATAATGTCCTCTTCTCTTATAATATTGGTTAAAACCACTCCTACGTGCTTTAGAAGCATATCTCCAACATGATGTCCATGTTCATCATTTACTTTTTTAAATTTATTTAAATCAATAAAACATAAGGCAAAAATTTCTTGCTTTTCTTTACTTTTTTCAATAGCCTCTTGAATCTTTTTTCTTAACATCAATCTGTTTGGAAGACCTGTTAAACTATCATGATTAACAGCATATTCAAGCTCTGATTCAATTTTCTTTAAATATGTAATATCTTGGCAAATAATTATATTATCGCTTAAATCTTTTTCAGAACTAATTGGAATAATATCAGTATGGAAAAATATATCAATGCCCTCTTGATTAGTAGCTCTTAAAATATTACTAACTTCTATTGACGAAATTTTAACTTCTCTTGAAAAGAAAAACTTTGAAAAATGATGTCCTATCATCTCATTTTGATTTAAACCAAAAAAAGAAGTACAAGCATTATTAACCTCTGTTATTATCCCTTTTTCATTAATATGAAAACTAATTAATTTTTGATTTATCAAATTGTAATAAATCTGATTGTTTTTCATATCTTCTTTTTGATTTGCATAGTGTAGATTTTCATGATTTATTTGCTGTATTACATGTAAATAATTCATAGAAAGTTTTGATTGTCTTGTAAACATTGCAATATAAAGTTCTTTGTCTGTTTCAATGTTGCAAATTTCAATATTTATATCATAAAAAATATCTTCCTTACAAAGCATTGGAATATGTAAATAATTCTTTACTTTGTTATCTAAATCTTTTAGATTACCTTCAACTCCTACTAGTCCCCAAAAAGAATCTCTAATATCTGAGTTAATATTTAAATTGCTAATATCATTTGCGAAATCTTTTAAATTATCAGTAAATTCTACAATTTTAAAATCTTTCGAAAATAGGATACATGAGATATTATATTTTCTACAAATAATAGGTAAAATCAATCCTGAAAGCATTATATTAGCCTTCTTACAATTTCTTTATTTAATAAAATAAAAGCCTCTTCAACTGCATTATCATTTTTTGCCGAAGTTTTTAGAACAGATATTATATTTGGCGCAAGATTTTTAAAACTTTCAATATCAATTTCATCATGATCTAAATCACTTTTATTAAATGCAATACAAATAGGTAGATTTGCTATTGTATTTTCACAAAGTTCTAGATGTTTTTTTATTGAATCTATTGTATTTTTTCTTGTTAAATCTGCAACTACTATAAAACCCTTTGCACCACTTAAATAATGGCTTAAAATAGGTTTAAAATCAGTTTTACCTTCAATATCCCATATCATCATATTTGAATCATGTTCTTGATTATCAAATATCACACTTATACTTTTTTTAGAAATTGACACACCAATACTACTTATATAATCTTCGCTAAAACTATTATCTACATAACGTCTTATCAAACTTGTTTTTCCCGTTCCAAAATCACCTATTAAAACGATTTTATAATTAAACATTATGAACCTTTATTTTTTCCATGTAAAAATCACTCTTCTTGCTTGTTCAGGATAATTTTCAAAATCTATATTAGAAGGAATTTCATTTATTCCCTCATTAATTATTTTTTGAGAAACATTTCCTTTTAGCTTTAAATATTTCATTATATTTTCTGCTCTTTGTTTTACTAAAATAGTATTTCGCTCATTTGTTCCAGTAGGATCTCTAAATCCTTTTACTTCTAAA
>JAGOIF010000164.1 GCA_017995775.1 Aliarcobacter sp. | reverse complement strand
TTGCTGCTATCTCTTTACTTGTTGGTGGAATTGGGATTATGAATATTATGCTTGTTTCTGTAACTGAAAGAACTAGAGAGATTGGAATACGACTTGCTATTGGTGCTATGCAAAGTGAAGTTCTACTACAATTTCTAATTGAAGCAATAGTTCTTTCAACTTTGGGAGGAATCATAGGAATATTTTTAGGTCTTGGAGTTGGATATATGGTAGTTGGGATTTTTGATTTACCATATATAATCAATACTCAAATTATCTTAATATCTTTTATTTTCTCAACATTAATAGGTGTAGTTTTTGGATATTTTCCTGCAAGAAAAGCAGCAAGATTAAATCCAATAGATGCTTTAAGATATGAATAAAATAGAATCAAAACAGAGTTTTTTGTAACAAAGACTCTGTTTCTCCTAAAGTTTTTAACCTAAAACTAAATCTATGAATATCACTTCTTCCAAACTCTTTGATAGCTTCAATATGAGCTTTTGTTCCATATCCTTTATGTTTATGAAAGTTATAGTTCGCATAAAGTGGTGAAATCTCATCCATAAATCTATCTCGGCTTACTTTTGCTAAAATTGAAGCGGCGCTAACTTGAGCATATTTTGCATCTGCTTTTATCTCTTTTTGAAGATTTTTTATACCAAAATTTGTATTTCCATCCATCAAAAAATTATTACTAAACTCTTGTAAGTTTTGCATTATTTCTAAAATTGAAGATTTAAGACAAAAACTAATACCAAAATCATCTATCTCTTTTGCACTTTTGAAAACTATATGATATTTTGATTTCTCTTTTATTTCATCAAAAAGTTTCTCTCTCTTTTTTTCACTCAAAACTTTTGAATCATTTAGCCCTAAAATATTTTTTTCCAAAATAACACCAGCAACTACCATTGGACCAGCAAGTGGACCACGACCTGCTTCATCAATACCACACAGTTTTTTCATATTTCTTAAACTCCAAAAAACTTAAATCAAGTTCGATTAATAAGTACTTTATCTAACTTTTAGTAAAATTCAAGTTAAAGCACATTAATACAACTTTTAACTTATTTGGTTAGAAATAGGTTAGAAATGAGAATGCTTAAAATATTGAATTTACTTTAAAGTATATCAAATAACTTTTTAAATATCTAAGGGCAAAAAAATGGCTATGACTAAATCGCAAAAATACACAGGTGTTTATTATAATGAATTAGAGAATAAAGAAAAAGTTTTTTACTTCAATTATAGAGATAAAAACGATAACAATAAATTGAAGTGGGTAAAAGTAGGTAAAGAGTCAGATGGATACTCTCAAGATATTACAAAAACTTTGAGAGATGAACAATTATCAAAAATGAATCACGGTGAAGATATAACAAAAGTTGCAAACAAAAAGAAAAAAGAATTAATAACACTTGATATTTTAGCAAATAGATATTTTGAAGATAGAAAATCTACAAATGAGAGAAAACAAAAATATACTAACCATATAAAGCCACTTATAGGAAATAGACAAATTGAAAATATTACAAAAGTTGATATAAAAAAAGTTGTTAATAGTGTTTTAGATTTGGGGCGTTCTAATGGAACGGCAAACAGTGTCTTATCTTTAATATCAACAATATTTAACCATAGTATAAAACAGCACGGTTTAAAATTGATTAATCCTTGCATAGGTATATCAAAACTCAAAGATGATAATAAAAGAGATAGATTTTTAACAACTGATGAAATAAAAAAACTCAAAGATGAGGTAAAAGATAACTTCTTTGTAAATTTGTTTGTAGAGTTTGCATTATGTACAGGTGGAAGATTAGAAACTATTTTACATATTCAAAAAAAAGATATTGATTTGGATAATAAAACTGTAAACCTAAATAATTTAAAAACTAAAAAAAGATATACAGGATTTTTACAGGATAATTTAGTAGAGCTATTAAAAGAGTACTTGCCTTTATTAAATGTAAATGATTTTGTAGTAACTCAAAAAGGCTTACATTTTAAAAAAGCAGACCATAAGCAAATACATAGAAGATTAAAACCGATATTAGATAGATTATTCAATCAAGGGCTTAAAGATGATGATATAACAAATAGAGCCGTTATACATACTTTAAGACACACTTTTGCTTCACACCTTGCAATAAATGGAATTCCAATTTTTACTATTCAAAATTTAATGAACCATAGTGATATTAAACAAACAATTAGATATGCAAAACTAAGCCCCGAAAATGGATTAAATGCTATTCAAGGGCTTTATAAATGAAGTTTAGTAATTATACAGGATTATCAAGATTTGAAGTTTTACAAGCAATTACTAAAATCACAAATGAAGATTTGAAGTTATATAAAGAAGATATAAAAAATCTTTTAAAAGAAAATTATCCAAAAGAAGATTTAGAAAATTATAATAAATTATCTAATAATGAAAAAGATTTATTCATATTGGAGCTACTTTATAAAGAAATGAATATCAATGAAGATAAAACCATTGATAAGATTTTTTTTGAAGATGGAAGAGAAATTTATAATAGATATGAATATCACGGATTAGATATAATTGAAAAAATATTAAAGATAGATCTAAATGAAGATAATATCATCGAAAATATAACTAACTTAAAAAATGAGCTTTATAATATTGAGCCTTATAATGAAAATGATAAATTAGATAAAAGAAAATTTAGGGGCTTACTTCAAAATGATTTAACAAAAATTAATTCATATTCTCACGGCTTATATTTTGTTATAGCTTCAATCAATTATGAAATATTTAATAAATTATTTGATAGATGTAATAGTAGAGATAGACAAAGAGATTTAAAAAAAATATTAAATGAAATAGATGAGTTTAAAACCATATACCCTAAAGAGATTAAAAATATAAAAGAAGTTATAAGCAATATAAAATCTAAAATAGGTTTATTTATTATATTTGATAGCATAGAGAAACCTCAACGATATAAAATAAAAAAAATATCCGACACTAAGAATACTATAAAACTTTTTGATTTAACTAATAATATCTATTTCAAAGAGTAATTTTAACTCTTTTTGTGTAGTTAACACCACCCCCAAAATAAAAACAATCATATAAACTTACATTATAACAATTTAAGAAAAGTTGCAACTTGAAATGATTTAATCGTTTCCTTATTTGTTTAGAGAGTCGCGAATCTCGTTATTTTCCTATAAAGGTAAAACAATGAGTAAATTATTAACTGATGAACAAAAAGAGCTTTTTAGCTTATTAGTAAAAGATTATGGTGCTATGGTTTCACAAAAGAACACGGCAAAAGTTTTAAATGTTTCAATCGCTACTTTATACAGAATGAGAGAGGCAGGAGTTGGAGCTGGTTACAAAAAGTTAGATAGTAAATCTAAAAATGGAACGGTGGTGTATCCACTTCAAGAGATAGTTAAATATTTAACTCAATCAAATATTAAAACGGTTTAGGGTGGGTGCAATATGAATAATATTAAACAAATTGCACAGGATTATAATATCAATCCAAAAGCTTTAAAAAGATTTGTAAAAGATAGTGGACTGGAACCAAAAAGGGCTTCAAGGCTTCAAGTGTTGGAAGTATTACTTTTTAATAGTTCTGATTTGTTTTATTGTAGAGCTGATGATTTTGCAATAGAGTATCTTGATATTAGTTTGATAATGAAACTTATAAAAGAGATAGAAGATTTAAAGGTGGTGGCATAATGAAAAA
>JAGOIF010000062.1:10153-12208 GCA_017995775.1 Aliarcobacter sp. | reverse complement strand
TTGCATAGTTTCTATAACTTTTGCGATTGTTTCTTGATGTGCTAAAAATTCTTTAATTATTGCATTTTTCATTATCTTGTATCCTTTTTATAGTATTTGTTGTACTTTTCCCATCTACAAATTGTACTAGTTTTAGCTCATTTGCAATATCTTGTCCAACGACATCTTTACCTTCGTAATCTCCACCTTTTACAAGCACATGTGGCTTGATAAGTTTTATAAATTCATATGGAGTTTCTTCTTCAAATATTACCACATAATCTACACTTTCAAGGGATGCTAAAATATAAGCACGATCATCTTGATTGTTTATTGGTCTTGTTGGACCTTTTAATTTTCGCACACTGCTATCTGCATTTAATCCTAAAATTAAAATATCTCCATAACTTTTAGCCTCTTCAAGATACTTAACATGACCAGCATGTAAAATATCAAAACAACCATTTGTAAATACTACTTTTTTATCAAGTTCATGAAACTTAATTGCTAGTTTTTCTATTTCTTCAAAAGTTTTTATATGTGAACTTGAATTTGATTTGTGCAGACTTGATTCATACTCATAAATTTCATCCAAAGATGCAGTTGCACTTCCTAGTTTTCCAACTACAACACCAGCAGCTAGATTTGCAAAAGCAATTCCTTCATCTATGTCTAGATTATTCCCTAAAGCAAAAGCAATAGATGCAATAACAGTATCACCAGCTCCTGTTACATCATAAACTTCTCTTGCAACTGTTGGTTTAATTCTTAGACTATCATCAAATATTGCGATTCCTTGTTCACTTAAAGTGATTAACGCAAGTTCCAACTCACAAGTATCTTGAAGACTTTTTAAAGCTTTTATTAAAGATTCTTCATCTTTTATATCTATATTCGTAGCTTCAATAGCTTCTTTTTTATTTGGCGTTAAAGTATAAGCACCTTTATATTTACTATAATCTTTTCCTTTAGGATCTGCTAAAACTTTTACTTTATTTTCATTTGCAAGTTTTATAATCTCTTTTGTTAAAGATGATGTTAAAACACCTTTTCCATAATCTGATAAAATAATTGAGTCATATTTTTTGATATCTTTTTTTAATTTACCTAAAATTTCATCACAACTTTGGCTACTAATATCATCAATACTTTCCATATCGTATCTTAAAACTTGTTGTTGAGATGCAATTAAACGGCTTTTTTTAGATGTTTTTCTATTCTTTTCAACAATTAAACCATTTCTTGAAACATTTATATTATCAAATAAATCTTTTAGTTCATTGGCAACTAAATCATCTCCAACTACACTTATAACATCAACCTTTGCACCAAGTGCAAAAAGATTATTTATTACATTTCCAGCTCCACCTAAAACAGAACTTTCTTTTTTTACATTTACTACTTGAACAGGAGCTTCAGGTGAGATTCGGTCACAAGTTCCCCATAAATAGTGATCTATCATCAAATCACCAATTACAAGAATATTTGGTTTTTTATCTAATTTTCTCATTTAACTTCTTCTTTAAATAGTCTTTTAATCTCAGGAATATAAGCTTTAATTGCATCTTCCATTTCAAATCTTGGCTCATATCCTAGATTCTTTTTTGTTGAATCAATATTTGCTTGAGTAAAAAACTGGTAAGAACCAACAAAAGGATTTGGAATATATTCTTTTCCATTATCTATTTCTAATTCTTTTTGTAAAATTGTTACTATATCTTCAAAACTTCTAGCTTTACCTGTTCCCACATTGTAAATACCAGATTTTTTAGGATTACAAGCTTTAATATTTGCTTGAATAATGTCATCAATATAAATAAAATCTCTTAAAATTTTATCACTTCCTTCAAAAAGTTTAGGAGTAAGACCTTTTAATATTTGGTGAGCAAACTGAACTACCATTGATGCTGTTTTATTTTTGAAAAACTCTTTTGGACCGTAAACATTAAAATACTTTAATCCAACTATGCTTATATCTAAATCTTTTTTCAAATATGAAGCAGTAATATTATCCATCATAACTTTTGAAAAGCCATAGGCATTGTTTGGTAATTCATATCCAACTTCAAATCTATC
>JAGOIF010000062.1:0-10053 GCA_017995775.1 Aliarcobacter sp. | reverse complement strand
AATACTTTAATCCAACTATGCTTATATCTAAATCTTTTTTCAAATATGAAGCAGTAATATTATCCATCATAACTTTTGAAAAGCCATAGGCATTGTTTGGTAATTCATATCCAACTTCAAATCTATCGCTATCTCCATATGTGGCTGCACTTGATGCATAAATCATATTTGCTTTATGTTTAATAGCAATTTTTAGTAAATCTTCATAGGCATTTACATTTGTTTTTATCATTAAATCTTGTTCACTTACTGTTGTATCAGAAATCGCAGCTTGATGAAAAATATAGTCAAATTTATAATTGTTTTCTAATTCTTTTAAAAGTTTTTTATCATTTATATCACCACTTATTACAATACCTTTAAATCCAAGTAGATTTTTAAAGTGACCAAAACTTTTTAAGTTTCCATTTGAAAATGTCTCACCACTTCTAAAACTATCAAGAACTATTACCTTTGAATGAGGATAATTTTCTTGGAAATAAAATGCTAAATTAGAACCAATAAATCCAGCTCCTCCAGTTATTAAAATAGTTTTTTTATTAAAATTTATATTATTGTATTTCATTTTATCCTCTTAATTTTTTATTATATTTATTGTTGCAAATAAAGATTTTGCAACGAGATATTCTTTATTTTCTTTTATATCAATGCTTATTAAAATTTTATTTCCTATTTTAGCATTAATTGCAGTTTCTACATCAGAAATTTTGTCTCCGATAAGCCAAGAATTCTGTAAATCTATATTAAAATCGTTCAAAGATTGTAAAATCATTCCAATTGCTGGTTTTCGGCATTCACATTGCTCTTCAGGTGCATGTGCGCAATAATATACTTTTAATATATCAATATTTTCTTTCTTAAACCCTTCAATCATAAAATCAGTTAGTTTTAAAAAATCTTCAATAGTATAATAATCTCTACCGATTCCTGATTGATTTGTAACTACGATTATTTCGTACCCTAAACTTATAAAATATCTACAAGCATCAAAAACACCATCAATAAACTCAAAGTCTTCAATTTTACTAACATATCCATAATCACGATTTATAACACCATCTCTATCAAGAAATATAATTTTTTTTTGTAAACCTAAGATTGTAAATCCTTTTATTTATAATATTTAAATATTATCATAAAGCAGTTTTAAGTATAATAATGAGATTCAAAATAAAGAGATAAAATGAACAAAACAACTATATTTTATAAAACAACTAACAATTTAATAGAAAAATTATCAAAACAAGAAAATATTGAAGTTTTAAAAGAGGGTGGTTTTTTAACATCTTTATTTACTAAAAAAAAGTATGCAGATGTATATTTTTATACAGGAATATTAGATGAAAAAACAACAGATAATATTTTAAATTCAAAACTAACAATTGTAAACTCTTTCGCATCAATGAATCTAGTTCTTGCAAAAGTAAAAATTTCCCATGAAAAAATAAAAGTTATTTATCCAAGCGTTGATATTGAGTATAAAAAACCAAAAGAAATTAAAGCAAAGTTTTGCGAAGAGTTTAATATTGATCCAAAAAATAAACTTATCTTATTTACAGCAAAAAATTTCAAATCTTCAGGTGTTAAAGAATTTTTAGATATTTGTTCAAGTATTTCATATGAGGATTTTAAAGTTGTAATAGCAGGTGAACAAAATCAAATATTTACTTTAAAATTTCAAATTCCAAAATATCCGAAGCTTCAAGATAAAATTATATTACTTGAAGATTATAAAAATATGGATGAATTATTTTTAGCAAGTGATATTTTTATTTTACCAACGTACAATAAATCATTTTCATCAAATGTAGTAAAAGCAATGTTTTGTAAATCGGCTGTTTTTTTAAGTATTGATAATGATGCAAAAGAAATTATAGATGTCTTTGCATCAATGGACAGCCCAACAGATAGAAGTATAGGATTTAAAGTAGATGCTATTTTAAAAGGTAGGGATGATTTAAAATTAATAAAAAAACAAAATAGAAAACTAGCAAAAGAGTTTAGCTTAGAAAACAATTTAATTAAAATCAATACATTAATACAGAATATTTAAATTAAACTTAAGAAATTTAAGATACAATACCCAAATATTTTTCACTATAATAAGGAATTAAAATGGCAAGAAGATGCGCAATATCAGGAAAAGGACCTATGTCTGGAAACAACGTAAGTCACGCTAAAAACAGAACAAAAAGAAGATTTTTACCAAATATTAGAACAGTTAGAGTTACATTAGAAGATGGAACTTCTGCTAAGTTAAAAATTTCTGCAAGAGAGTTAAGAACTCTTAAAAAGAACTCATAAGAAAGCGCTAGAAAAGTGCTTTCATGAGCATCTTTACTAGGGTAAAGAAGGCAATTGGCTGGGAAATAAGACGAGCCAAACCTCAATATGATTTAAACCCTTTAATCTACTCTCAATTAAAACCTTTTAGACTTCCCATAATTCTAGTTCAAGTTATCATGATGATAGGAACATTAGGATTTGTGTATATTGAAGATTATTCAATTATGCATGCAATTTTCCAATCAGCTTATACTTTAACAAATACAGGATTTGGAGCACTAAACGAATCAAATTTTAGTAATCTTGGAATAGTCTTTACTGTTACCTTAATGTTTGCAGGTTTTGCAATATTATATATGTCTATAGGTATTGTTATTGATGTTATTGCAAATGGTACCTTAATAGCTTTATCAAAGGAAAGAAGAATGCTTTACAAAATAGCCAGACTAAGAAGACACTTCGTGATTTGTTATCATAATGAATATACAGCCCAATTAGCAAGACAATTTAGAGAAAATCATGTTCCTTTTGTTGTTGTTGATCCAAGTGATGATTTAGAACAAATAGCAAAAGAGAATGGGTATCCTTATTTTGTAAAAGAAGAACCATACAAAGAGGTTGCTTTTTTAAAATCCCATTTAAGTTCAGCAAAAGGTGCTATTTCTTTGTCTAAAAATATTTCAGATAATATTACTTTAATTGCATCTGTTCGTTTATACGAAAAAGAGTTAGGTAGAAATCCATTTTTGATTATTTCAAATGCAGAAACACAAAATGAAAAAATAAGACTTCAAAAACTTGGAGCCGATAAAGTTGTAGCAACTCCGTCATTGATGGCAAAAAGAGTAAGTGCAATGGCAATAAGACCTGATATGGAAAATGTTCTTGATGAATTTTTATATAAAAGAGATACTCCTATTGATATGGAAGAGGTTTTTGTAAAAGACACTTCATGGGTAGTTAATAGAGAACTTCAAGAATTACATTTAAGAGATAGATTAAAAGTTTCAATAATTGGAATTACAGAAGAGAAGGGTAAATTTATCCAAATGCCAAAAGGAACAACAATAATAAATGCAAATTGTAAATTATTATTAGTAGGATCTCAAAAAGGTATTGCAAGAGCTAGAAAGATTATTAATTTAACAAAGCAACCGGAGGATATATAAAATGTTTACAATTTTGCCAATAAAAGGTTACATCGATCAAATAGATGGATTTTTTTGTGATGGAATACATGCAGGTCTTAAATCAAATGAAAAACTTGATATGGGATTTATCTATACAAAAGAAGCTTGTACAGTTGCAGCTTTATTTACAGAAAATAGATTTCAAGCAGCTCCATTAAAGCATTTTTTACAATATGGTGAAGATTTTAAAACAAATTTTGTTTTAATTAACTCAAAAAATGCAAATGCATTAACAGGTAGAAAAGGTATTGCAGATATAAATACTTTATTTTCACAATTGGATTTTGAATTAATTAATCCTGTAATGAGTAGCACAGGAGTTATTGGAAATCCATTACCAATGGAAAAGCTAATCGCAGGTGCAAAAAGATTTGATTTAAATGCTAAAAATGGTGAAAATTTAAGCAAAGCAATAATGACAACAGATGCATATGCAAAGACTTGTATGTATGAAGTAAAATTATCAGATGGAAGCTCTTTTAAAATAGGTGCCGTTGCAAAAGGTGCTGGAATGATAAATCCAAATCTTGCAACGATGTTATGTTTTATTTGTACAGATGCTGCGGCTTCTTATGCAGATATAAAAGAAGCACTTAAAACAAATAGTGAAACAACTTTTAATGCAATTTCAGTTGATGGAGATACATCAACAAATGATACAGTTATGGTTTTAGCAAATGCTAAATCAAAAGCATATGATAAAGTTGCCTTTAAAGAAGCGTTAAGACTTGTAATGCATGATATGGCTATGTTAATGGTAGCAGATGGTGAAGGTGCAAAAAAAGTTGCAGCATTTGAAGTAATAAATGCTGCAACAAAAGAGCAAGCAATGATCGCAGCAAAAGCTTTATCAAATTCACTTTTAGTTAAAACAGCGCTTTTTGGAGAAGATCCAAATTTTGGAAGAATTGCATCAACTATTGGTGCATCACAAATTGATTGTGATGATGAAAAACTTGTAATTTCATATAATGATGTGGTTGTTTTTAACAAAGGTGAAATCTGTTTTGATGCTACTATTGAAGCAAAAGCAGCAGATGTTTTAAAGAAAGATAAATATAAAATAATTTGTGATATTGGTTTAGGTGAGGGTAAATTTACAGCATATGGATGTGATTTAGGTTACAAATATGTTGAAATAAATGCAGATTATAGAAGTTAATAAATAATCATCTTACAAAAAATTAAGTACATAAATAGTATAATAACGAATCAAATTAAACACATAGGATAAAAAATGTTTCACGAATACAGAGACCTTATTGCAGAGTTAAAACAAAAAGATACACATTTTCATAAAGTTTTTGAAAGACACAATGGTTTAGATCATGAAATCGCTCAACTTGAAAATTCACACGCTGATCAATTTGATATTGAAGCATTAAAAAAAGAGAAATTAAAATTAAAAGATGAAATTTATGTAATGTTAGTAAAGCATAGCAAATAAATTTTATTTTATAATTAATTTACAAAAAAAGGGATGGAAGCTTGAGCTTTCATCCCTTTTTTATTATTAATCTTTTTCATTACAACTTATACTAAGTCCTTTTTAGATAAAATGATAAAATATTATATTACAAAGGCCTTTTTTTATGGAAAACCTTTTCGAAAATCAAGATATTATAGATATAAATATTGAAGACTCTGTAAAAGCTTCATATTTAGATTATTCTATGAGTGTTATTATAGGTCGGGCATTACCCGATGCAAAAGATGGTTTAAAACCTGTACACAGAAGAATTTTATTCGCAATGCATGATTTAAATTTGACTTCAAAATCTGCATATAAAAAATCAGCAAGAATTGTTGGAGACGTTATTGGTAAGTATCACCCTCATGGAGATAGTTCGGTTTATGATGCTCTTGTAAGAATGGCACAACCTTTCTCAATGAGAGCTCCTTTAGTTGATGGTCAAGGAAACTTTGGATCAATAGACGGTGATAATGCAGCTGCTATGAGATATACAGAAGCTAGAATGACTAAAATAACTGAAGAAGTTTTAAGAGATTTAGATAAAGACACTGTAAACTTTGTACCAAACTACGATGATACTATGAGAGAACCATCGGTTCTTCCTACACGAGTACCAACGCTTTTATTAAATGGAAGTGAAGGAATCGCGGTTGGAATGGCTACGAAAATTCCTCCACACAATATGAATGAATTATTAAACGCAATTTTATACACAATTGATAATCCAACTGCAACGGCAGATGAATTAATGCAGTTTATTCAAGGACCAGATTTCCCAACAGGTGGAACTATTTTTGGAAGACGTGGAATTATTGATGCATATAATACAGGACGAGGTCGTGTAAGAATTAGAGCAAAACATCATATTGAAACAAGAGGTAAAAAAGAGATTATTGTTCTTGATGAATTACCTTATCAAGTAAATAAATCAAGACTGATTGAACTTATTGCAAATCTTGCTAAAGATAAACAACTTGAAGGTATTTCAGAAGTAAGAGATGAATCAGATAGAGAAGGTATTAGAGTTGTAATTGAACTTAAAAAAGATGCAATGAGTGAAATCGTTTTAAATAATCTTTATAAATCAACTCCTATGGAGACAACTTTTGGAATTATTTTATTAGCAGTTTATAATAAAGAACCAAAGGTATTTACACTTCCAGAATTATTAACTGTTTTCTTATCTCACAGAAAAACTGTAATTATTAGAAGAACTATTTTTGATTTAGAAAAAGCAAAAGCTAGAGCGCATATTTTAGAAGGTTTAAAAATTGCTCTTGATAATATTGATGAAGTTGTAAAAATTATCAGAGCTAGTGCAAATGATGCTGATGCTAAAGAAAATTTACAAAATAGATTCGGTTTAAGCCCAATTCAATCTCAAGCTATTTTAGATATGAGATTAGGAAGATTAACAGGATTACAAAGAGATAAATTAGAAGCTGAATATCAAGAATTAATGATTTTAATTGCTGAATTAGAAGCAATTTTAAAATCAGAAGAAAGATTAAATGAAATTATCAAAGAAGAATTAGTAGAAATTCAAGAAAGATTCGCAAGCGATAGAAGAACTGATATTGAAGATTCTTACGATGAAATCGATATTGAAGATTTAATTCCAAATGAACCAATGGTAGTTACAATTACACATAATGGTTATGTAAAAAGAGTTCCAATTAAATCTTATGAAAAACAAAGACGAGGTGGAAAAGGTAAAGTAGCTGTGACTACTCATGATGATGACTTTATCGAGAAATTCTTTGTAAGTAATACTCATGATACTTTAATGTTTGTTACAAATATGGGACAATTATACTGGTTGAAAGTTTACAAAATTCCAGAAGGTAGTAGAACTGCAAAAGGTAAAGCGGTTGTTAACTTAATCAATTTAAGACCTGATGAAAAAATTATGGAAATTATTCCAACACCTGATTTTGATGAATCAAAATCATTAGTATTCTTTACAAGAAATGGAGTTATTAAAAGAACTTCATTAAGTGAATTCTCAAATATCAGATCAAATGGTGTAAGAGCAATCGTTCTTGATGATTTAGATGAAATCGTAACTGCAAAAATCGCAGATGTTGAAACTCAATATCTAATGATTTTTACAAGTATGGGACAATGTATCAGATTTGAACTTGAAAAAACAAGAGATCAAGGTAGAAGTACAAGAGGTGTTAGAGGAATTAAATTCAAGCACGATATTGACTTTGTTGTTGATGCTGATGTTGTAACTAATGAAGATCAAGAACTTTTAACTGTATCTGAAAAAGGTATTGGAAAAAGAACAACGGTAAGTGAATATAGACTAACAAATAGAGCAGGTTCTGGAGTTATATCAATGAAATTATCTCCAAAAACAGGTAATGTTATTGGTGAAGTTTTAGTAGATGATACTCAAGACTTAATGTTATTAACTTCAATTGGAAAAATGATTAGAGTTGATATGCAATCAATTAGAAAAGCTGGAAGAAATACAGCAGGTGTAATTATTGTAAGTGTTGATAAAAACGATAAAGTTGTATCAATTGCTAAATGTCCAAAAGAAGATGAAGAAATAGAATTAGATGAAAATGGAAATATAATTAGATATACAGAAGATGGTGAAATTTTAGAATCAATAGTTATTGATCACGATACAAATAAATCAGCTACACTTATAGATATTATAGAAACAAATAATTTAGATAAAGAAGAGGAAGAATAGAAAAATGAGAAAGTTTAATGTTGCAGTTGTTGGAGCTACTGGCGCAGTTGGAGAAGAGTTACTTTTAGTTTTAGAAAAATATAACTTTCCAATTAATAAATTAATACCATTGGCAAGCTCAAGAAGTGCTGGTTCAAGAGTTGAATATTTAAATAAAGAAGTTGTTGTTTTAGAATTAACAGAGACTTGTTTTGAAGAAAATGATGTAGAAATCGCATTTTTTAGTGCAGGTGGAAGTATTTCTGAACAATTTGCAAAATTTGCAGTTGAGGCTGGAGCTGTTGTAATTGACAATACAAGTCATTTCAGAATGGATCCAAAAGTTCCTTTAGTTGTTCCTGAAGTAAATCCAGAAGATATCAAATCATGGAGAGATACAGGAATCATTGCAAATCCAAATTGTTCAACTATTCAAATGGTAATGTCTTTAAAACCACTTGATGAATTATATGGAATTAAAAGAGTTGACGTTTCAACTTATCAAGCCGTTTCAGGTGCAGGAAAAATTGGAATGGAAGAACTTGTGCATCAAATGCAAGATTTCTTCGCTTTTAAATTAGATGAAAGTGAAACAAAAGCATTTCCTTATCAAATTGCATTAAATGTAATCCCACAAATTGATGTTGCTACTGACAATGGGTTTACAAAAGAAGAAATGAAGATGATAAAAGAAACACAAAAGATTATGAAAAAAAATATTAACATTGCTGCAACTTGCGTAAGAGTTCCAGTTTTAAGATCTCATAGTGAATCTATTACAGTTACATTCGAAGATGGTGTAGATGTGGATTTAGAAAAAGTAAGAGAAGTATTAGGTAACTTTGAAAATGTAGAAGTGATCGATGATTTACCAAATAAAAAATATCCAATGCCAATTATATCGACAGATACAGATATTACTTATGTTGGAAGAATAAGAAAAGATATTTATTCTTCGAATATGATTCATTATTTTAATGTGGCTGACCAAGTAAGAGTTGGAGCTGCAACAAATGCAGTTAGAATTGCTCTAAAATGGGTAGATTTGGAAAATGATAGTATCTAAATGCTAGAAAGACTATTTGAAAATGGATTATGGAAAAGTAGATTTATTGTAATACTTGCTGTAATTTTCGGATTTATGGGTGCAGTTATACTTTTTTTAGTTGCAAGTGTTGATATAATAAATGTTGCAATATTTGTAGTAACAACTGTTATAGAAGGAACTCATCCAGAACATTTTCATGAAGATATAGTTGCTGGTATCATTGGTGCTGTAGATTTATATCTTATTGCTGTTGTTATGCTTATTTTTTCATTTGGAATTTATGAGTTATTTATTTCAAAAATAGATGCTGCATGTGTTGAAGAAAATGAAAATTGTAGTACGATTTTAGCTATTCATTCTTTGGATCAACTAAAAGATAAAATAGCAAAAGTTATAATAATGGTTTTAATTGTAAATTATTTTCAAAGGGTTTTACATACAAAATATGAAACACCTTTGGAATTATTATATTTTGCTTTAGCAATTACAGCCTTAGCTGTCGGACTTTACTTTTTAGGTAAAGTTGGCAAAAAATAAAAAGGAAAAAAATGTCAAAAATATTTGTAGATGCATGTTTTAGAAAACCAACTCCATATACTCCTGTATGGATGATGAGACAAGCTGGAAGATATCTTCCTGAATATATGAAAGTTCGTGCAGAAGCTGGAAACTTTTTAAATCTTTGTCATAACCCAAAATTAGCAGCTGAAGTTACTATTCAACCTCTTGATATTGTTGGAGTTGATGCTGCTATTTTATTTAGTGATATTCTAGTTATTCCAAATGAAATGGGAATGCATTTAGATTTCATAAAAGGTGAAGGTCCTATTTTTAAAGATCCAATCGTAACTGAAGCTGATGTTGATGCATTAATTGATGGCGAAGAAGCTGCTAATAAATTAACCTATGTATATGAAACAATTAAACTTTTAAAACAACAATTACCAGAAGATAAAGCTCTTATTGGATTTACGGGTGCTCCTTGGACACTTGCTACTTATATGATTGAAGGTCAAGGAACAAAAACATATAATTTGTGTAAAAAGATGATGTATTCTAATCCTGAACTTTTACATAAAATTTTAAGAAAAGTAACTGAAGTTGTAAAGTTATATATGGAAAAACAAATTGAATCAGGTATTGATGTTGTTCAAATCTTTGATTCATGGGCAGCTGCGATTGAGCCATCTAAATATGATGAATTTTCATGGAAATATATGGTTGAAATTTCAGATTATTTAAAATCAAAATATCCACATATTCCAATAATAATGTTTCCAAAAGGTGTTGCTGCATTTATTGAAAGAGGTTTAGTTTATGGAAACTTCGATGTATTTGGTGTAGATTGGGGAACTCCAATGGCAAT
>JAGOIF010000163.1 GCA_017995775.1 Aliarcobacter sp. | reverse complement strand
CTTTAAATGTTTGAAATTTTACAGCATCTACTTTTGCTTCAACTGCTACATCTATAAGCTTTTTTGCTAATTCAATACTTCCATTATGATTAACACCAGCTTCTGCTATTATAAATACTTTTTTCATCTTTTATCTTATTAAATTAATTTATTAATTATTTGTTGTGTCAAATAACCGCCTCTAAATGCTCCAGCTATTCTTTGCAATGAATCGGTATCTAATCTTATATTTATACTTTCACTTTGTAGTTCATCTTTTACTATTTCCAAAGCTTCTTTATAAAAACTTTCAATATTTTCATCAAAAATATTTTTTAATATTTTAAAGTTTGTATGAGATATGCTACTTATATTAATATTTGCCTTTTTTAAAACTAGCATACCAATAATCATAGATATAGTATTTGAAGCATATCCTATAAAAGGATATATATCATACATAGTTTCTATAGATGTTTTTCTTGTAGTTTCTACATATCGCCAGATTAATACAGCTAATACTACTTTTGCACCATTTAACTCTTTTGTAAATATTTTATTGTAGTACATATCATCAAAAAGTCTTGCTTTTCTAAACTTAACAATATGAGGCTCTTGTCCCCAAATAGAAAGTACTGCTTCAGCAGCAACTGCAATGGTTATAGCATTTCTTGATACAATATCATCTCTTTTAGGTTTATAAGTATATAAGGCTTCACCTTTTGAATCTTTTTCTAGTTCAGAAACACTCTCTATAAGTGATTTTTGAATATCATCATTTGATTTTAAATCTCTAAGATTTATTGCTGTTTGAGAATTTGTAGCATATGTTATTTCATTTATTAATTTTATCTGTTCTGGATTTAATTTATAGATTCTAACCAAAACATATGCATTTGAAAAATTAAAATCAGGATTTGAAGAAATAGTTTCCTCAATCGTCTTGCATGTTTGTCCCCCATTTATTATGTGTATATCATTTAACTTAACAGTAAAATCTCTATCTTGCATAGCATTATAAGAAAAATCTGTTACAACCATTGTAACTCCATTGTTCAAAAAAAAGAAATTACTATTGTCCTCTTTTAAAAGAGATAATCTTATAGCTTCATTTACCCTATTACTCTTGCTTCCTAAATATTTTCTTACATTTTTTTCAAGTAATTTATCGCCATGCTTTTGAAAAAGAGTTGCTAACTCTCCCACTTTTACCTTTCCTATCATAACTCTTGCATAATCAAAATCTTCAACAATAACTTTTCCTGATATATGTATAGTATCGCTTATATTTATCCTTGCTCTTGAAAGATTTATAATATTTTTATGATTAAAATAGTAAAAATTTATCCATTCTGGAAAATTTTTACTTACAATTAAATTTTCTGCCTCATCATCCCATTTTAAACCATTATTACAAAGATATACTTCAACATTTGGAATAATTCCACTTTGTAATAGCTCTTTTATTTCTGCTATCTTTATTTTAAGTTTTATAGGCATATTTAGTAAATCTTTATTTGGGTCTAGCACTAAAGATAATGATGAAATCATTTTTTCTACATCTGTTCTTGGAAAATTACTATCTCCATTATAATAACTACCATCTTGTTTTAAAAATCTTTTATATTTTGTTTGTATTATTTTTATAGTAAAACTATCATTTATTACATCGGATACAAATATCGCATCGATAGAGTAGTCATTTCCTGAATCATAAATAAAATCAAGAGCTTCTTCATCGTCTTCTATATCAAACAAAGTTTTAATACTTAAAAGCAAAAAAGCCTTGCTTATTTGTTTATCTGGATTATTGTCTAATTTGGTATTTAATTTTTGAACTAAACCTTGAACTTGTTGATCTACTAAAGCTAACTCGATATTCATTTTAACTCCTCAATTTTAAAGTGCTGATTTTATCTAAAATACTCTGATACTTCATTATAAATATCACTATTCTCTATAATCTCAAAATCAATATATTTTGAAATACTATCTCTACTTATTTTTTCAATTCCATTTAGTGATTTAACAAAATCTAAAAAAATAAAACCTCTTACAAATTTCAGAAGCTTCTCATCATCTTGCTTTACTTCTTCTATAAATTTATTATATTTCTCTTCATCTAAAACTTTCCATATTTCTAAAATATCTGACAAATAAGGAACACCTAAAATTTTCCAATTTAGATAAAACTCTTCAATCCTATCTTTTAGTTTATTCTTTAAATTATTTTTCATCGTTATATTTATATCAAATACAGATATTAATCCTGTTATATGTCTTGGTGAAATATTACATAAACTATCTACATACTCTGCATATATATTTAAACTATCAGATTTATCATCAAAACTATTTAAAATTATCTCATATTTTTTATCTTTATCATTTAAGCTTAATATATTTATAAAATCATTAAAAAGTGCAAGTAAATTCTCTTTTACATTGTTTCCATCATATTTGAGTTTTACATTTCTTAAAATATCATCTCCAATATACATAAAAGCATCAAATATAAATTGCTTTTTTTCATCAGTTATAGCTGTTTTTGGGTGCAACAAGATTTCTTCAATAAGTCTTCCTATATTTTGACCATTTTTATAAGTTAAATCATAATTTAATTCATTAATTAATTGTTCTTTATTCTTTATATTTTCTAAAAAAAACTCTAAATCCTTATTATAAATCTTATTGTCTATAGTAAAGCAAAAATAAGCTTCAAAATACTTTTCTCTTTTAATTATCCTTTCCATATCTATTGGTTGTTCTTGTTTTTTGGGGAATAACTTATATAAAAGCTTTCCTAAATACTCTTTATCTTTATTTTTAAACAACTCTATTACATCTTTAAAATCTTTATCATAAGCATATAATCTATCTTTATTATTTTTTATCCAAAAAAATACATCTTTTTCAAAAAGCTCAAAAGCAGTAAGCACTGCTAAATCTGTGGCATTTACTTTATGTATAAGAGCATTTAACTTAAATTTAAAAATATTCAAATATCTATTTACATCTCTTAAATTTTCAAAAAATATTGAAAAATCATAATCAATAAGACTGTCAAAATATTTTTTCTCATCTTCATATCTTAAAAAATCTTTCAAAATTTCTTGTAAATTTTTATACACATAATTGTATATGCATTCTTTTCCTGATAGTGGCAATCTCAAAGGTACTTGAACTATTTTTTCTAAATATTTGTAGCCATCATATTTTTGTACTTCTTTTAAAGAATTTGCCACAATTTCATCATCCATAGATAATAAATATATAGTATTTTTAAAATTACCCAACATCTTTACAAGTTGGAAAATTTGCTGTATTTCACTATTATTAAGTCTATCTATATCATCTATAACTATTAAAATCTTTTTATCTAATGTTTTAATATAATTTTCAATATCTACTTTTAGTTCATTTAATGTTTTTTTACTTGGTAATTTTCTAGCAGTAAATCCTAATATTTTAAATCCAAATTTAGCCATACCCGTTGGCTCTGGAAAGTTTGATAATGCTTCAAAAACTTCTGCATAATCAGAAAAAAACTTAGCAAGTTTTTTTAAATTTCCTTTTTTGTCTATATTTTTTGATAAATCTTTAAAAAACATTGAGATTAATTGTTCTGTATTTGAGTAAAGCCAAGGTTCAAATCTAAGATAAATAATATCTTCATCTTTATCTAAATTTTCAATTAAAAGATTTATTATAGATGTTTTTCCTTCTCCCCATTTTCCATAAAGCCCAATAGTTAAGCTTTCATTATCTTTATAGTTTCTAATTGAAGTAGCAATACTATCAATAAAAATATCTCTAAATA
>JAGOIF010000061.1:1766-12286 GCA_017995775.1 Aliarcobacter sp. | reverse complement strand
CTTACTTCATCTTCATTTGAAATGGCAGGAAGATCTGGTTCTGGAATGATTATGCATTTAGATAAAGTTCCTGCAAGAGAAGAGGGAATGACTCCTTATGATTTCATGCTTTCAGAATCTCAAGAAAGAATGCTTATTTGTGCTAAAAAAGGTTGTGAACAAGGTGTTATTGATATCTTTGAAAAATGGGAACTTGATGTTGCTGTTATTGGAGAAGTTACAAACACTGGAAATATGGAATTATTCTGGCATGGTGAAAAATGTGCAGAAGTTCCAGTTCAACCAGTATCTGAGCAAGCTCCTGTATTAGATAGACCAACAGCTAAACCAAAATACTTAGATGGAATTGAAAATATCACTTTAGATAAAGAGATTTCAAATCAAACTGCATTTGATGATTTATTTTCTGACATGGAAGTTGTTGATAAATCTTGGGTTTATTCTCAATATGATTCAATGGTTCAAACAAATACAATCAAAGGTCCAGGTTCTCTTGATGGTTCAAGTATCAGAATCAAAGAAACAGGTAAAGCACTTTCAATGAGTGCTGATTGTAATACAAGACTTTGTTATATTAATCCAGAATTAGGAGCTGCTGCTGCTGTTATGGAATCTGGAAGAAACGTAGCAATGACAGGAGCCGTTCCAAAAGCAATCACAGATTGTTTAAATTTTGGAAATCCTACTAATCCTGAAGTTATGTGGCAATTTGCTGCATCTTGTGAAGGTATTAAAAGCGCTTGCAAAGCATTAAATACACCTGTAATTGGTGGAAATGTTTCTTTATATAATGAAACAAACGGAGTTGGAGTTTTCCCAACACCTTCAATTGCAATGGTTGGAATAAATGAAGATGCAAATAAAGTATTACCATCAGCTCTTCAAGAAAATGGAAATATTTTATATCTTTTAGGTGAAACAAAATCTGAATTTGGTGCATCTTTATATATGAAAAAAATGTATGGAAAAGTAGCAGGTGTTCACCCAGAAGTAAATTTTGAAAAAGAATTAGCTTTATGGAATACTGTAATTGAAGCAAATAAACAAGGTTTATTAAAATCTGCGAAAGATGTAAACGTTGGTGGAATTGCAATTTCATTATCAAAAATGGCAGTAGTTGGAAATAAAGGTGTTGAAGTATCTGTTTCATTAAATGAATCAAAAGATATTTTTTCAGAATCTTTAAGTAGAGCTATTGTTGAAGTTAGACCTGAAAATTGTCAAGCATTTGAAAAAATTGTAAGTTCATTTAGTATTGAATATTCAAAAATTGGTCAAGTAAATGGTGATAAAATATCTATAAATGATATTTATAAAGATTTAGATAAAGTAAGTTATGTTTATTTTAATAGATTTAAACAAGTAATTGAGCAAGATTTATAAGATATAGTATTTTTTAGCCAAACTTCTTTTTTAATAGAAGTTTGGCTTTTTTTTTGTAATTAAATAGTAGGAGACATATTAAATGAGAGCATTAATTAGTGTTAGTGATAAAAGTGGTGTTGAAAATTTTGCGAAAGAACTTGTAGCATTAGGTTATGAAATAATTTCAACTGGTGGTACATATAATAAACTGAAAGATTCAGGAATTCCTGTTATTGAAGCAAATGAAATAACAAAATTTCCTGAGTGTTTTGAAGGTAGAGTTAAAACTTTAAATCCATTTATTCATGGTGGAATTTTACATAGACGAGATAAACAATCTCATTTAGATCAAGCACGTGAGCTTGGTGTTGAAGGAATTGATTTAGTTTGTGTAAATCTTTATCCATTTAAAGCAACTATTGAAAAAACAGATGACTTTGAAGAGATTATAGAAAATATTGATATTGGTGGACCTGCAATGGTTCGAAGCGCTGCTAAAAACTTCGATTCTGTTATTATTGTTACAGATGTAGTTGATTATGACTTAGTATTAAATAATCTTAAAAATAACACAAATACAGTTGATTTTAGAAGAGATCTAATGATCAAAGCTTATGAGCACACAGCTGCTTATGATTCTATGATTGCAAATTATATGAATAAAAGATTTAATAACAATATGGGAGCTAAACAATTTATTGTAGGATCTAAAGTATTTGATACAAGATATGGTGAAAATCCTCATCAAAAAGGTGCTTTATACGAATTTGACACACAATTTTCAAATAAATTTAAAACACTAAAAGGTGAAGCATCATTTAATAACATGGGTGATATCTCAGGAGCTGCAAGAATTGCTGCTGCATTTGGAAAAGATAAAGCGGTTTGTATAGTAAAACATGGAAATCCTTGTGGATTTGCCATTAAAGATTCATTATTAAATTCTTATGTTGAAGCGCTTAAATGTGATCCAATTTCTGCTTTTGGTGGAGTTGTTGCAGTTAACGGTTGTGTTGATAAAGAACTTGCGGAAAAAATGAATGAAATCTTTTTAGAAGTAGTTTTTGCAGCAAGTTTTACAACAGAAGCAATAGAAGTTTTTGAAAGTAAAAAAAGAATTAAATTATTTGAACAAGGTACACAATACTTAGAACTTGCAAATGATGCAATTGACTTTAAAAGAGTTGATGGTGGATTTGTATTCCAAGATGCTGATAAAGTTGCTGAAGATGAAGTTAGAAATTCTATTTTAAAATCAAAAAGAATTGCAACAGAGCAAGAAGTAAAAGATATGGAAATAGCATATAAAATAGCTTCGTTAACAAAATCAAACTGCGTTGTATATGTAAAAGATTCTGCAATGGTAGCTGTTGGAATGGGAATGACTTCAAGAGTAGATGCAAGTAAAGCGGCACTTAGAAAAGCAGAAGATATGGGAATAGATGTAAGAGGTGCAGTATTAGCCTCTGAAGCATTTTTCCCATTTAGAGATAGTATTGATGCAGCAGCAGAGGCTGGTGTTAAATGTGTAATTGAACCAGGTGGAAGCATCAGAGATGATGAAATTATAGATGCTGCGAATGAAGCTGATATGGCATTATACTTTTCAGGAATTAGACACTTTTTACACTAAGAATTTAAAAATAATATTACAAACTTTAGTTTTGTGATATTATTTTTCTTATTTTTTGATATACTTAAGTATTATTACATTGGAGTATACAGTTGATTTTATACAGATTTATTAAAGTTATATTTTTTTTATTTTTAATTAATACTTCTTTGTATTCTGAAAATCTCAAAAAAGTAACATTACAGCTATCTTGGTTTGATCAGTTTCAATTTGCTGGATATTATATGGCAAAAGAAAAAGGTTTTTACAAAGAACTAGGTTTGGATGTTGAAATCAAACCTTTTGCTTTTGGTATTGATATTCCTAAAGAAGTAAGCGATGGTAATGTCGATTTTGCTGTTGGAAGAGAAACTTTAATATTAGAGCGAACAAAAGATAGAGATATTGTTGCACTTTATTCACTATTTCAAGCCACACCCTTAATCCTAATAAGTACAAAAAAATCACAAATAAACAATGTAAAAGATTTTGAAAATAAAAGAGTTATGACTACAATTGATGATTCAAGTGAAGTTTCTTTAAAAGCCATGATGATTTCAAGAAAAGTTAAAATTGAAGATTTAAAATTTATAAAACACTCCCACAATATTGATGATTTAATAAATAACAAAACAGATGTTATTTCTGCATATATTTCTAAAGCACCCTTTGAACTAAATAAAAAAAATATTCAATACAATATTTTTGATCCAAAAAAATTTGGTTTTGATATGTATAGCGATATGTTATACACAAGTGAAAATCTTATCAGTAGTGATTTAAATACAGTATTATTATTTAAAAAAGCTTCTTTGAAAGGTTGGGAATATGCCTTTTCAAATATAGAAGAGAGTTCAGAGTTTTTGTATAAAAATAAAAATTCACAAAAACTATTAGTTGAAGAGTTAATATATGAAGGAAAAGAGTTAAAAAAACTTGCATATTTTAATACTGCAAATTTAGGTGAAATAAAAAAAGATAAAATCCAAAGAATTTATGATTTATATAATCTTATGGGACTTATTGATAAACCTGTTGATTTAGAAAAATTTGTTTTTGATTTAAATAATTTAAAAGATTTAACATTTTCAAGCTCAGAACTTGAGTATTTAGAAAAAAAAGATGATTTAAGAATGTGTGTAATTCCAAATGCCATGCCTTATAGTGATATAAAAAATGATAAATATATAGGGTTTGTTGCAGATTATATGGCATTAATAGAAAATAAAATTAAAAAACCAATAAGAGTAGTTGAAACCTCAAGTTGGAAAGAATCTTTAGATTTCATAAGAACTGGAAAATGTGATCTTTTACCATCAGCTGTTTGGAATAAACAAAGAGATGATGAGTTTAGTTTTACTAAGCCATATTTAAATATTCCTTTTGTTCTTATGACTAAAAGTAGTAATTCATTTATAGATAATTTATCTTCATTAAAAAACAAAAGAATATCAATAATAGAAAATTATGCCATTTTAAATATTTTGAAAAATAAATATAAAGAAGTTGAATTTGTTGAAGTAAAAGATATTGATGAGGGATTAAATAAGGTTTTAAATGGCGAGACATACGGTCATATTGATGCAGTTTTTACTGCTTGGCATAAATTACAAACAAAATATTTGACAAAAATTTCTATTACTGCAAAACTAAATGAAAATGTTGATATTTCAATAGCAACTATTCATGATAATGTTTTATATAGTATTTTCCAAAAAGCAGTTTTAAGTATTGATGATTACGCAAAAAATGATTTATTAAATAGATGGACATTTACTGAGTATAAAAAGGATTTTGATTATTCTATATTGTGGAAGACAGCAATTTTTATTTTAATAATATTTATAGCGATTCTTTATAGACAAAAACTTTTGAAAAAAATCAATGATTCTTTAATGGAAAAAGTTGATGAGAAAACAAAAAAACTAAGAGAAATAAATAGCGAATTAGAAATTAGAATAAAAAAAGAAGTTGATGAAAATCTAAAAAAAGATAGATTATTATCGCAACAACAAAAAATGATTTCAATGGGACAAATGATAGAAAATATTGCACACCAATGGAGACAGCCATTATCTGTAATAACTACAAGTATTAGTGGAATCAAACTAAAAAAAATGGTAAATGATTTAGATGATGAATTTTTATATAAAACTTTGGATTCTGTAATGAATACATCACAATATTTATCAAATACTATTGATGATTTTAGATATTTTTTCAAACCACAAAAAGAGAAAGAATTTTTTTATTTAAAAGAGTGTATTAATAAAACAATTGATTTATTAGAAGCAAATTTTAAAGAAAATAATATTAAATTAATTTGTGATATGGAAGATATACAAATACTTGGTTATGAAACTGAATTAATTCAAGTTTTAATAAATATTTTAAATAATTCAAAAGATGCACTATCCTCTTTACATGATCAAGAAAGATTGATATTTATAAATGTAAAAAAAGAAAATGGTAAAGCATTAATTAAAATAAAAGATAATGCAGGTGGGATTCAAGAAGATATTATAGAGCAAATATTTGAACCATATTTTACAACTAAACATCAAGCACAAGGTTCAGGAATAGGTCTTTATATGTGTCAAGAGATTATTTATAAACATATGAATGGGCATATTGATATTACAAATATTGAATTTAACCATGAGGGTAAAACTTATAAAGGGGCTTTATCTATTATTGTTCTAGAACATGAATAGAAATAACAAAAATATTTTATTTATATTGTAATAATCTTTTAGCTATAATTTAAAGAATATACAAATTAGGAAAACTATTGAATTACCTAGAAATAGATAAAGTCCACGTTTGGCACCCTTATAATGCACTTCCTTCAAAAACTAAGATTCTTCCTGTAAAATCTACAAATAAAACATCAATTTACTTAGAAACAGGCGAAGAACTAATAGACGCTATGAGCTCATGGTGGAGCGCAATTCATGGATATAATCATCCAAAATTAACACAAGCATTAAAAAAACAAGCTGAAATCATGCCTCATATTATGTTTGGTGGCTTGGCACACGAACAAGCAAGTTTACTTGTAAAAAAACTCGTAGACTTAACAGGTTTGCATGGTGTTTTTTTATGTGATAGTGGCTCTGTTAGTGTTGAAGTTGCTTTAAAAACAGCAATCTTATATCAAAAAGCAAAAGGTTTTAAAAAGTATAAATTTCTAGCTTTAAAAAATGCATATCATGGTGATACACTTGGCGCCATGAGTGTATGTGATCCACAGAATTCTATGCACAGTATTTATGGCTCATATCTTAGCTCTAATATTTTTACAAAAGCACCATCAAAAGGTTTTGATGCTGATTGTTCAAAAGCTATAAAAGATTTAAAGAAGAAACTAAAAAAACATCATAATGAAATTGCTGCATTTATTCTTGAACCGATTGTTCAAGGAGCAGGTGGAATGAGAATTTATAATCCAGCATACTTAAAAAAAGCAAGACAACTGTGTACTAAGTATGATATTTTATTAATAGCAGATGAAATAGCAACAGGTTTTGGACACACAGGAAAGATGTTCGCATGCGAACACGCAAATATCAAACCAGATATTATGACTCTAGGCAAAGGTCTAACAGGCGGTTATATGACAATGGCAGCGATGATTACAAGTAAAAATGTAAGTGATACTATTTCAAATAGTGAAATCGGTGTATTAATGCATGGACCAACTTTTATGGCAAATCCACTTGCATGTAGTGTTGCAAATGCAAGTTTAGATTTATTACAAGAGTCTTCTTGGGAAGAAAATGTTAAAAGAATTGAGACTATTTTTACAAAAGAATTAACTGTTGCAAAAGAATTAAGTCTTGTAAAAGATATAAGAAACATTGGAGCTATTGGAGTAATTGAGTTAAAAGATAATTTCTATGCTCAAGAAATTCAAGATTACTGTGTAAAAAATGGTGTTTGGATAAGACCTTTTGGAAGATTAATTTATTCAATAGTTGCGTATACTATAAAAGATGAAGATTTAGAAAAAATTGTAAAAACAATGATTGAAGCCATAAAATCAATAGAGAAAAAAAATGAAAAAAAGTAATCTAAAAAAATTAGTATCAAACTTGCCAAAATATCCAAATATTTTAGGAAGAGATAGGTTTTTTAATAGTGCTGTTTTAATTCCTCTTATAAAAATAAAAGGGGAATATCATCTTTTATTTCAAAAAAGAGCTGCAAGTATTAGACAAGGTGGAGATATTTGTTTTCCAGGTGGTGGATTTGAAATAGGAATTGATAAAAACTTTAAAGATACAGCATTAAGAGAAACATACGAAGAGTTAGGAATCAAAAAAAAAGATATAAAAATCCTAGGACAGCTTGATACTTATGTGGCTCCAATAGGTGCAATAATTGAGCCTTTTGTTGCAAAAATTAAGAAAAAAGCATATAAAAATATGAATATTGATTATAATGAAGTTGAAAAAACCCTTCTTATTCCTATTTCTTTTTTTAAAGATAATGAACCAATTGAATATACTTTACGACATGAAGTGCAACCTTTTAAAATAGATGAAAATGGTAATAAAGAGATATTTTTTCCAGTTGAAGAATTGGGACTTCCTGATACTTATAAAAAACCTTGGGGAAATAAAAGACACAAAGTTTGGGTTTATAAATATGAAAATGAAGTAATCTGGGGAATAACCTCAGTTTTAATAAGAGATGTAATAGAAAAATATTAAGGTATAAAATGAATAATATATTATTAGATAATAATCAAATTTTTCCATCAAAAGTAGTGTGTATTGGAAGAAATTATATGGACCATATAAAAGAGTTAGAAAACGAAATACCAGAAGAAATGGTGTTTTTTATAAAACCAAATTCAAGTATTTCAAATAGATTAAATTTTCCAAAAAATCAAAACTCTTGCCACTATGAAGCTGAAATATCTTTTTTAATAGAAGATTCTAAAATAACAGCAGTAGCTTTTGGACTTGATTTAACTTTACGAGAAATTCAAAGTAAACTAAAACAAAAAGGACTTCCTTGGGAGAGAGCAAAAGCATTTGATGGTGCAGCAGTTTTTTCAAAGTTTGTAAGTTTTGATGGTGATATTACAAAACTAGAGATTGAACTTTATATAAATAATGAATTAAAACAAAAAGGTGATTACTCTTTGATGATAAATAAACCAAAGGAAATCATAAAAGAAGCACAAAGTTTTCTAAGTTTTGAAGATGGTGATATTTTAATGAGTGGAACACCAAAAGGTGTGGGAGAATTTAAAATAAATGATGTTTTTATTGGAAAAATAATTTATGATAATAAAACAATAATAGAAGAAACTTTTATAGTTTCATAAGGAATATAAATGAAATATAATGATTTAACACAAGAAGAAAAAAGAGTAATAGAAAATAAAGGAACAGAATATCCTTTTTCTGGAAAGTATAATGACTTTTATGAAAAAGGTATTTTCACTTGCAAAAAATGTGATACAAAACTTTATAAATCTGATAGTAAATTCTCATCAGGATGTGGATGGCCAAGTTTTGATGATAACATAGAAAGTACAGTAAAAAGAGTTCCT
This sequence comes from Aliarcobacter sp., assembly GCA_017995775.1. Classification (GTDB taxonomy): domain Bacteria; phylum Campylobacterota; class Campylobacteria; order Campylobacterales; family Arcobacteraceae; genus Aliarcobacter. The sequence continues at coordinate 3,743 of JAGOIF010000061.1, read as the reverse complement.
GATTCTGATGGAAGAAGAGTTGAAATTGTATGCTCAACTTGTGGTGGACACTTAGGACATGTGTTTGAAGGGGAAGGGTTTACTTCAAAAAATACAAGACATTGCGTAAATTCTGTATCTTTAAATTTTATAAAAGAGTAGAGATGAATAATCAAAATATTAAAAAAGCATATTTAGCAGCTGGTTGTTTTTGGGGAGTTGAATATCACTTTGCTAAACTCTCTGGGGTGATAAGTGCAGTTTCTGGTTATATGGGTGGAAATATGCCAAATCCTAGTTATGAAATGGTTTGCACTGGATTTTCTGGTCATTTAGAAGTTGTTGAAGTAAGTTATGATGAAAATATTGTTTCATATGAATCGATACTTAAATTGTTTTTTGAGATTCATAATTTTACTCAAACAAATGGTCAAGGTCCTGATATTGGGACACAGTATTTATCAGCTATTTTTTATGATAATGAAGATGAAAAAGAAACTTGTGAAAAAGTGATAAAAGTTTTAGAAGATAAAGGTTTTAAAGTAGCCACGTCTTTATATGAAATGGTTCCATTTTATGAAGCTGAAGATTATCATCAAGATTACTATGAAAGACACCAAAAGGTGCCTTATTGTCATAGTTATAGGAAGATATTTTAAAAGCTTCCTAAAATATAATAAATAGGTTTTTTGTCAAGTCTTTCAAGTTTTACATTGTATTTATCTGCCCAATGTAAAACTTCTTCATGAAATTCTTCTAATATTTCAGTAGAATCATTTTCTTCGCACTTAATTTTTAAGTAATCAGTTTTATTAGACAAAGTTACATATGCGTTCATTTTTTTCAAATGGTCATTTAATGTAAAAATTTGTTTTGCAAATTTATCAAAATTATTTGTAGCATCAATCACCTTTTGAGCTTGTTTTAAAGAATCATCACTTTTTGAGTAACCTAATTGAGATAATAATACTTCTGCAGATACAATTAATTGCATTTTAATCCTTCTTATTTAATTATTTGATTTCGATATATACTATCAAAATTACTTTGAAAATATAGTTAAAAATAATCTTTCTTTAATATGAAAATATTTTTTATTCTTTTTTAGGTTCCCTTTTGATAAGCTTCAAATAAAAGAGAAAATAATATTTATTAAAAGAGAAAAATTATGAAATTAAATGAAATAAAACTTGAAGTTGATTACTTTGAGTTTGATGAAAAACTTTATCAAAAATTAAAACCAACACCTTTGAAAAATCCAAAATTAGTATCTTATAATCCCCAAGCATGTGATTTAATCAATCTTGATTATGCAGAGTGTAAGACAAAAGAATTTGTAGATTTTATAAATGGAAGCAATATTTTAAATGGAAGTGAACCTTATAGTATGGTTTATGCAGGACACCAATTTGGTCATTTTGTACCACAATTAGGCGATGGAAGAGCTATAAATTTGGGAAGTGTAAATAAATGGCATTTACAAACAAAAGGTTCAGGAATTACTAGATATTCAAGAAGAGGTGATGGGCGTGCAGTTTTACGTTCAAGTATAAGAGAATATCTTATGAGTGAAGCCATGCATGGCATAAACATCCCAACAACTAGAGCTTTAGGAATCATTGATTCTGAAACATTTGCACATAGAGGCTGGGAAGAAGAGTCATGCTCCATAGTTTTAAGAATGTCTAGCTCATGGATAAGAGTTGGAACTTTTGAGTTTTTTGCAAGAACCCAAAATGCAAAAGAAAATCTTACACAATTAGCAGATTATGTAATAGAGCAATCATATGCACATTTAAAAGATGAAGAGAATAAATATGAAAAAATGTTTTATTCTTTAGTTGATAAAACAGCTGAGTTATTTGCCTTATGGCAAACATATGGATTTATGCATGGAGTTTTAAATACTGATAACTTTTCTATGGCTGGACTTACTATTGATTATGGTCCTTATGCATTTATGGATTATTTTGAGAAAAATTGTATTTGTAATCACAC
>JAGOIF010000061.1:0-1666 GCA_017995775.1 Aliarcobacter sp. | reverse complement strand
CAAAATCCATTTGATGAGCATTTAGAGTTTGAAAGATATGCACAATCAACACCTATGAAGTTTGCAAATATTCAATTATCTTGTTCTTCATAGATGAAATTAGAGGCTCAAAAGAGCCACTAATTTATTTAAATGGAATTGAAAATTCTATATTTACATCTGAAAATGATTTATTTTCATGAAGAGCTGCACACTCTTTTGCAAATGCTAAGAAAGAACCTTTTAGATTGTAATCTAAAATTTCAATAGCACCTTTTGCTACAATATTTCCCTCAACTATTTCATAAGTCATAGGAACTTCTTTTGTAACTTCGTTCATTGTAATGTCTACTAAAAGAGTTTTTTCAGCTTCATTTACCTTTGTGATTGCACCTTTTATCTCTTTTGCTGTTGCTAAAGAAAATAAAGTAGAAGTCATGCTTTTATCTCTTCCTTCATTTTTTGATTCTAATGATAAAGAGTTTATTTTTACTTTTGCACTATTTAAAAATTCACTTAAGCTTTCAGAACTTTTAATATCTAATTTAATTTCGTTAAATGTTCCAGAAACAGGAACTTTTTTTTCTGTTTTAAATCCAGTCCATTTAACACCTAAATCACCATTGATTTCATAAGCACTTAAGCTTGAGGCTAAACATAAACTTAATATTGATAAAGATAATTTTCTTTTCATTCTAAACTCCTCGTAGATATAATAATATAATCCTTTTAAAGATTATTTTATTATATCAAAAGATTCTAAATATTACTTGACCACTGGTCAAAATTAAAAAAAACTTAAGATAAATATACTATACTTTCAAACTTGACCACTGGTCAGTCAATAAAAAGATAAAACTTTTTAAAGGATTAAAATGGCACCAAGAATTGTAGATAAAGAACAAAAAAGAAAAGAGATAGCTATTGCTTCTTTTGAGTTAATACATAATGTTGGAATTAAAAAAATGACAGTAGCACAAGTTGCAATTGCAGCTGGTATTGGAAAAGGTACTGTTTATGAATATTTTGAAAGTAAAGATGATGTTGTTTTTGAAATAATTAGTATTTATATACAAGAGTATCATGATAATTTTTTGAAAACTATTGAAGATGTAAAAACTACAAAAGAAAAAGTATTTCATTTTTTTAAATTTGTTGTTGATGATAGCTCAGAAAATTTAAAACAGTTTAATAGTTATAAGGAATATTTATCAATTGTTTTAAGTGATGATAATCATGCTATGAAAAAATTTAATACAACATGTAATAATTTTTTTAATAATCAGTTAAAAAAATTTATAAAAGAAGGAATAGAAAAAAAAGAGTTAATCCCAGAAGCTATAAATTTAGTAGATGGATTAATGATTTTTGAAAAAGGTATGGCTTTATTAAAAATGACTCAAGATGATTTTGATTCAAAATTCTTTTGCGAAACTTTTATAAATACGATTTTTGATTTAATAGAGGTAAAAAATGATAGATAAAAAGTATGAAAGAGTAGCTTTTGCCTTTTTTATGAGTATGTTTATGAGCTTTATAATGAGTTTCATAATTACATATATAAATTTAGGTTTTATTGATGGATTTGTGTTGATTTGGTTAGAAGCCTTTATAAAAGCCTATGCGTGTGCTTTTCCAATAATCTTTTTCGTAGCACCATTTGTGCAAAAAATAGTTAGAAAATTAG
>JAGOIF010000162.1 GCA_017995775.1 Aliarcobacter sp. | reverse complement strand
TAAAATATTATATTTTCAATATTTTAATTTTCTTGATTAGTTAAATGATAAATACAAATTTTAAAGAGTTTATACAAGATGCAAAAAAAAGAATAAATATCTAACTTACAATTATAAACATCAGCAAGTAGCTGTCTTGATAACTAGAGGATAGATTTTACAGAAGTTAATGATATAGCAATTTATAGGATTTTTCATTTATAATTTTGTAGTTTTTAGTTAAACAATAGTATCATCAAAATAAAACTAGGGGATAAAATGGATGAAATAGAATTAAAACTAAAACAAGCATATAAAAAATTAAAGTCTTATCTATATTCAGATAAAACACTTTTACAAGAAAAAATAGATTTATCTTTTTTTGAAGAAAACTTAGAAAATAATTTAAAAGAATTAGCCAAAAATATTAAAAAGGAAAATATCTCAGATTATCTAAAAAGTATTTCATATACTTTAGTTCCTAAAAAAATAAAGAAAGAACAACCAAAACATAGTTCTAGCATATATACAAATAAAACAAAAGAAGATAAATATATTGTAGAATCAAAAAATATTTTTATAAAAGCACCTATAGAAATACATCTTATTGCGACACTTTGGATTATGGAGATTGGAGAAAAGCTAGATAAAAACTTAATTGAAAATGTGAAAGGGAATAGGCTTTTTAGAGATAAGAATGGTTTTTTTCAAAATGATAGTTATAAACTTTTTCATCCATATTTTGAAGGCTATCAATCATTCAGGGATGAAGCCATAGATATGGCAACTCATTTGCACAATAAAAATCTAGATGTAACAGTTTTAAATATAGATATTCAAGAATTTTACTACAATATAGAGTTTAGCTTTAAAGATTTAGAGCAAGATGAATACGGTTTAAATAATCTAATGCAACAAATTCATGATAAATATCACAAGAAAATAAAAGATTTAAGTCCAAGAGAAAAAGATAACAATGAAGATAAATATAATCAAAAAAATTTCTTACCCATAGGTTTGGTTTCATCTGCAGTTATAGCAAATTATGTTTTATCAAAGTTTGATAAAGAGATTGTAGAAAATCTAAAACCAGAATACTATAGCAGATATGTTGATGATATGCTTTTTGTATTTTCAAATGCAAATATAGATTCAAAAGATATTGTAACTGATTTATTAAGTAGCAAAACAAAAATAGTAGAAAACAAAACTATAAAGATAGAAACGAAAAAAGAAGCTATCGAAATAATAGTAGATAATCAAAAATTTAAACTTCAAAATAAAAAAGTAAAACTTTTTCAGTTTTATAAAAATGATTCAATATCTCTTTTGGAAAAATTTAAAGAAAATATAGAAGAAAATAGCAGTTTTTTTAATTTTATGCCAGATGATAAGAAGTTGTTTAAAACTCTAGAAAGCTCCTCTTATGATATGTTTTATAGTGATAGTGAAAATAAACTAAGCTCTATTGTTGGAACAACAAAAGACACATTAAGTATTTCTCGAAACCTATCTGGAGCTTTAGCCACTGTATCAAGTGCAAAGTTTGATAAAGAACATTTAGCTATCTACAATAAACAGCTAAAAAATGTATTTAGTGGACGAAATATTTTTGAATTAAGACTTCACTGGGAAAAGGTTTTTACTTATTTATATATTACAAAAGAGTATGAACTTTTTGTAGAATTTTACAAAGATTTTTATAACTCTATAAATAAATTATCGTGTAATAAATTATCTGAACATACAATAAGTTTTTTAAATAATTGCATACTCTTTGTAGTTTCTATAAATCCAAGTGATTTTGAAAATATCATAATAAAAAAGCTTTCTGAAAATAATATTGAAATAGATCAAGCAATAAATACTAGTTTTATAGATAATATTAGAAATTCAAATATGTTTAGTTCATACCTAATGACATATTCTCTTTTAAATTATTTGGATTTTTTAGATAATGATGGTTTTGCAATAAAAAAAGATTTTAATTTTTTAACAAATAATATCGATACAAACAGTTTAAAATATAAAATAAATCAAAAAAAGATAGAACACTCTCCAAGATTTATTCATTACCATGAAATTATATTGTTTAATTTTTATAGAATTTTAAATAAAAATAAATATTATAAAACTAATACTAAATTAATATCAAAATTATATACAGAATTTAATAATTTATTAAATAAATCAGATAAAAACTTTCCATTAAATAATGGTAACAATTTTTATATTCCAAGCGAAGAAAAGAAAGATAAAATAAAGTTAGGATTGATAAGCTTAAAAGTGGATATTAAAGATATAGAAAGCTCATATTTTAATAAACCTAATTTATCTTATACAAGACTTCAAAATCTTTTTGATATTTTAAATAGTGCTTTGAATAAAAATCATAAACCTGATTTATTAATTTTTCCTGAAGTATCTATTCCTTATGCTTGGATACATCTTTTTTCTAGATTTGCAAAGAAAAATAGCATAGGTATGATTTTTGGAGTAGAACATATAAAGATTAATAAATCTATATATAACTACACTTGTGTAATGCTTCCTTTTAGTCAAGAAAAACATACAAGTCTGTTTATAAACTTTGAAGCTAAAAAACATTTTTCACCAAACGAAAAAATAACAATAGAAAGTAGAGGATTTGTAGCTAAAGAAAATAAAGGAAAAGAGCCAATATTCTATAACTATAAAGGTAGTGTTTTTAGTACTATAAACTGCTATGAACTAGCTGACATCGAGTATAGAGCCAAGTTTAGAAGCAAAGTTGATTATTTAGCAATAGTAGAATATAACCAAGATACTAACTATTTTTCAAATATCATAGATAGTGCCTCTAGAGATTTGCATTGCTATATAGCTCAAGTAAACTCTAGTGATTTTGGGGATAGCAGAATAGTACAGCCAACAAAAACAGAATCAAAAGATATTTTAAAGCTAAAAGGTGGAGAAAATATATATTTAGTTGTAAATAGTATAGATATTAAAAAATTAAGAGATTTTCAAAAAGATGGACATGTTTTACAGTTAAATAACAAAGATTTTAAAATAATTCCACCAAATTATAAAATTTCAGAACTTAGGATTAATCCAACTTCTTTTTAATAGTTGCAAAGGATGTAAAAAGATGAGTAGTGTTTTCATAAGTGGTTCAAGTTCTATAAAAGATTTACCAAATGATGTTATAACAAGTTTGGAAAATATTATAGATAAAGGGTTTGAAATCTTTGTTGGAGATGCAAAGGGAGTTGATACTTTGATTCAACAATACTTTTATAAAAGAAACTATACAAATATAAATATTTGCACTATTTATGAAACTCCTAGATATTTAGCTTCCAATAAATTTAAAATCATACAAGTAGATTATGATAAAAATCTTTTTGGAGAAAGAGAAAAACAGACTTTTAAAGATGAGTTTATGACTTTGAATAGTAATTATTCTTTTGTGATTTGGGATGGAAAAAGCAAAGGGAGTTTTGAGAATATTAAAAGAGCAATAATAAGTAATAAAAAGTTAAAAGTTTTTTATACTTTAGAAAATAGGTTTTTAGAAAAAGAGTTGTTGAATATAGAAAATATAACAAATTTATATAAACAAAACACAGGTTACACACAAACAGAGATTTATAATAAAATAAAAGAGTCAAAAATTTATACAAATATAAATAAAGCAAATGAGATTAAAAAATGGTTAATTGATAATGATATTTTAAAAATCTACAATGACAAACTATCTATAAATCAAAAATATAAAAACTATTTTATAGTAGAAAATTATAGAGGAAATGAAAATATAAAATACAAAGCAAATATTTTAGAACTTTTTAAAA
>JAGOIF010000161.1 GCA_017995775.1 Aliarcobacter sp. | reverse complement strand
TTTGGATTTACTCCAAAAAATTCATTTATTTGATCAACTCCTGATTGTTGTCCAAATCCTAATTTATCTAAAGTTTGTGAGATTTTATTTATTCCAATTTTTAAACTTCCTTTATAAAAAAAGTCATCACAACTTTCACTAATAGCTCTTCTAAATGTTACAACACCATGCCCTGATGATTTCCAACATCTAAAGTTTCTGTTTCCAATGGTAAGTGAACCTGAGCAATTAACAGTAAAGTTGTCTTTTAAACCATTTTCTAAAAAAGCAAGAGCAACTCCCATTTTTATAACAGATCCAGGAGGATATAAACCATTTATTATTTTATTTGTAAAAGGATGGTTAAAATCATTTCTCATTTCATTCCACTCTTTTACTGAAATTCCACGAGCAAAGATATTGTTATCAAATTCAGGGAATGAAGCAGCCGTTAGTATTTCCCCATTTCTTGCATCCATTACAACAACAGCACCACTTTTCCCTGTGAATATTTCTTGGATATATTTTTGTAGTTTTACATCAAGAGTGATTTTAATATTATTATCAATTGAGGGTTCTTTTTCATTTAATATTTCAATCTCTTTATTTAAGGCATTTACTTTTACATCTTTGTAACCCATTTCACCTTGTAATTTTACATTATAAAATTTTTCTAAACCATTTTTACCAATTATTCCATTGTATGAAGATAGTTCATTATTCAAAATATCAATTTTTGAAGCTTTTCCTACATAACCAATAATATGAGAAGCAACTTCTTTTTGAGGATAATATCTTTTTGTAGAAGATTCAATTTTAATATCTTCTCTTGATGAAAGAATCGTATATTTAGAGAAAAATTCATCATAAGGAATATACTCAATTATTTTAATAAAATCATGATTATATGAGGAATCTTCTCTTTTATAATCTTTGATTAATTTCTCTTTTTCAAATTTTGGAAAATGTTTAACAATTAAATCAACAACTTTTTCTAAATCTTCTTTGTTTTTGTATGAGCTTAAATGAGGTTTTACAAGAACAGAAAAACCCATTTCATTTATTGCTAATTTTTCACCATTTCTATCTTCTATAATACCTCTGATTGGAATTTTATTAATTCTATTAATATAGTTATTTTTTGATAATTCTTCATAATAGGTATTTGATTTTATGCTTAGATAATAGACTCTAAACAGTAATGTGATTGTGATTGATAATATTATTATGTAAACAATAATTAATCTTATGTTCAAAGAAAGACTCCTAAAAATATTAAATCTATTAGAGTATTTATAATTAAAACTCCAAATATTTCCTCAGTTAATCCAAAATAAAATGTCCACATAATAATCAAACCTATATAAAAAAATATTATATAAATATATGCATTAGCCGAATTGTAAGAAATGGAATTTTCCATACTAGGAAGGATAAAAATATAAATAAATAAAGATAATAAGCTTAAAGAAAATGGCTTTAATCCAGTATTTACTTCAATAAATAAAAATGCAATGATAACAAAAGCTAAAGAGTACAAATATCTTTTTCTTAAGCATCTATAAAAAGCCGTAAATAAAATTCCAGCAAACATTATAAGTAAAAAGTGAATAGAAAATATTGTATTTATTGTTACTGCCATTAGTAATACAAGAAATAAGAAAAAAGGATTATCTAAGTTGTTTCTGGTCATTTGAGTCTAATATTTTATTTAATTTAAGTAAATATTATAGTATAAAAAATCTTACAAGCATATCAAAGATTATTTGAGCTTTTTTCTTTTAGTTGATTATCAATCTCATTTTTATTATTAGATAGGTCATAAATAAATGAAAATATTTCAGCAACTGCTTTATACATAGATCCAGGAATCTCTTTGTCAATATCAATTTGTGATAAAAGCTCTATTAAATCTTCATCTTTTTTAATAGGTATTTTATTTTCTTTTGCAATTTTTATGATATTTGATGCCGTCTCACCTTTACCTTTTGCGGTAATTTTAGGAGCATTATCTTTTGTAATATCATATTGAAGAGCAACAGCTTTTTGAATGAAATCTTTATTTTCTTGCATATTAAACTCTTATATCTATTTTTGAACTTGAATTAAAATTATCATTGTAACCATTATTTGCATAGATTTTAACAGGTTCTTCAACAATACCTTTTTCTTCTTTTAAATCTAAAAGCTTTATATTTACAGGAATTAAATCTACACTATTAAGTGCCACTTTTAGTTGTTGCATATTGTCTCTTAGTGCTATTTTAAAGTGCTCTCTTTGGGCATAAATAGTTAAGTCAAGTTTGTTTTTATCATATAAAGCAAGCATTAAATCAACTTTTCCAAAGTCTTTTAAAGTAAGATTTATTTGACAATAAAACTTCTCTTCTTCAGTTTTTTTCATAGAAATATTTCCATCTTCAAGCATTTCCCAAAGAAAAGGAAGATATACGTTATTTGCATTTGATGTAAGTGAAGCCAGCTGATGATAATCAATCTGTGTTAATAACTTATCAACTTGTTTTGCTAAATCTTGTGATTTAACATCAGTTTTAGTAGCTAATTCATCTTGCATTTTAAGTAAAACTGTTTTCATATCTTCAGCTACTTTTACTTCACCTTTAGGATTATTTACTAAATCTTGAATTAAATGCTCAACCTTATCAACTAATTTTGTTAGATGATTTTGTAAATTTGAATTACTAGGATTTAGTAATTCAAGATTTTCTTTTAGAGTTGTTAAAAGTGGACTTAGGTTTGACATAAAGTTATTTGAAAAAGTACTTAGATTATTTGTAGATGTTAGGTTTTGTAAATTCTCTGCTTTTGTAAATAAATCAGGCATTTTTAAAAGATTATCAATCATTGGTAAAATATTTCTATTTTGCAAAGTTGGATTTTGTAAAATATCAGCTTTTATTTGAAGTAATAAATCTTTTGTTTGAACATTTATAGAATCTTTTATTTGAATATTTTGTAAAAGAGTATTTGGGTTTTCTTTAATTTGTGCAGTTAAAATATCTTTTGATTGAAGATTTTGTAATGAACTCAAAGTATCTTTTAAATTTTGTATAGGTGCTTGAGTATTTGGCTGAATATTTCTTTGAGTGCTTGATTGAACACTTCTATCTAAAGGAACACTATTTTCTATTTTCGATTCAACTAAAGTTCCTGTATTTACAAGAGTTTTAAGCTGATTTGTAAGGGTTGATAAATTTTGTGTTTGACTTGGAGTTAATGATGTATTTAGATTTTGTAATGCTGTTGTTAAAGATTTTAGATTATTTGTAAAATCAGCATTTGTACTATTTGCTTGATTTTGTGGTGTTTGTAAAAGCTTAGTTAATAATTCACCAACTTGTTTTGCTTGGGGAGTGTTTATTTCTTTTACTAAGTTTTGTATCTGTGTTAAAATATTTTCTAATTTTGCATTTGGAGTTGTTGCAAGTTTTGATTCTAAAAAAACACCTGAATTTTTGAGTTGCTCTTTTAAAGTATTTGCATCCATATCTTTTATGTTTTTTAAAAAGCTTTCAAGAATAGGTTTAAACTTTTGTAAAGACTCATCTTTTGAAACACTTTCTAATAAATTTGAAAGGTTAGTTGAAACATTTCCTAAGTCTTTTAAAGCACTTGTATTTTTAAGCATATTTTCTATTGAGGCATTTGATTTTGTACCATTTTTCAGGTTTTCAAATAAGTTTTTTAAAACATCATTTACAGAACCGCTGTTATTTTTAACCATTTGTTCAAGGGTTTTGGAATCAGCTTCTTTTAATGCTTCTTTTAAAACTTTATTATCATTAGGTATAAGTATATTTAATAGATTATTACTTGATATAAACA
>JAGOIF010000060.1 GCA_017995775.1 Aliarcobacter sp. | reverse complement strand
TCCCATGATTTTTTTATTTTTTAAATCAGATGGTATTTTAATTTCAGGTTTTGAAACTAATACTAAAGCATTTTGTTTAAAATAAGAGGCTATTAAAATTACGGGTTTATTTTTTAATCTTTCTAAAATTAAAGCTGAGGATGATATTCCATAAGTTGCTTTTTGATTTATTACTTCATCTGATATATTTATATCTTCTTCGAACTCTTTTATTTCAAGTTCAATTCCAATATCTTTGTAATAACCCTTTTCAATAGCAGCATAAAAACCTGCATATTCAAATTGATGTTTCCATTCTAATTGTAAGATATTTTTTTCTAATGAAATAGGATATTCCTTATTTTTTGTAACCATTGCAAATGAATTGTTATGAAGGAATATAATGAGGAAAAAAAGGGATTTTAGTAGATTTTTCATAATATCCTCTTTTATTATTTTATCATTGATTATATCATTATATTTTCTAATAATGGTGAAAATATTATTTAGATATAATCTTTAAAATAATAATAAGGATACTTTATGAAAGATAGATTACACGAAATAATAGCTCATGTTGCCGTAATTCATAACTCACTAATCCAATCAAATAAGATAACAAAAGCAAAAGAAGTTTTTGAATTTATAAAAGATTATGAAGAAGATATTAAAGGGCATTATACAAATTTATTATTACAATATTATTTCCAAAAAAATGATTTGAAAAACTTACAAGAGTTATTGATAGCTGGTGCAAAATTTGATATGAGATTTGATGATGTTAGCGAAGCTTTTTTAAATATTAAATCAAATGGCGATGATGTAATTGACTTTATGCAAGATAATGTAATGCAGGTAAAACAAAATATTGATGAAAAATCTTTACTTGGGATGTATGAATATTATAAAAATAATAAAGATTTACAAACGGCACTTGAAACTCCAATTGAAATAATAAAGAAAAACAGATATGTTTGTGCATTTTGTTATAAAGAAAATAGTAAAGAGTACGCAAAATTCTTTTTAAATGAAGATTTATTAGAATCTTTAAAAAGAGATTTGCCATATTTACTTAAGTAAGATTATAAATGCCATCTCTTGATATCGTAATTCCTAATAGCTTTTTATTTATACCAACGAATTTATCGTTTGTCTCTTTTTGTATTTTTGTAAGTTTTATCTTGTCAAAAATACTAAGAAGTTCGATTATGTTTTTTGTTATATTAATTTCCCTATTAAGTATTGCTTATCATGATTTATTTTTAAAATTAATAATAAAAAACTATTATGAATTAACACAAATGGATTCAAAAATTTATGCAAATGCAAATAAAAATAATGATAATAAAATAGAAAGTTTATCTTTAGTTGGAGTTTACGTTTATCCATTGAAATATTCCACAACACTTAGTGCTACGCAAGAAGAGCAAATATCAAGAGTTCATGGGAATTATGTGGAAAAATTTATTGATATATCAACTTATGTATCTAAATACAATAAATATATTTATGGCACAGAACGTATTTATTTAAACTCATATAAAAATGATAAGAATATAGAATATAAACAAAAAGAAGAGGCCAGGTATATAATTTCTAAAAGTTTAAAAGAGACTTTTTTTGAGGATATTATCGAAAAACAAGAGTTTAGATTTTTGGATAAAAAGACAAATATTATAATTGCAACGGCATTTAAAATATCTTTTTTAACTGATAATAATAAGTTTAGAAATAAATACTTATATTGGACTTCTGAAAAAGAGCAAGATTTTAACCTTTCTCCTATTCAAAACTTTGATAATATTTATAAAAAAGTATTTATAGATATTAAATAAAACTACCTAATTCATCACCTAAATATTCATCAATTTTTTTAACAAAATCTTCAATTGCAACATCACCTGTTTTATTAAAAACCACGATTTCTTCACCAAAATCATCTTGAATAAAATGCTCTTTTTTTATAACATTTTTATACAATTCTTGTACGGCTTCTTCACTTTCATCTTTGTTGAATAAAAACCAATTTGCAGTTGAATCTTCAATTCTTATTAAACCATAAGTTTTCTCATTGTCAACATAATCTTGAATAGTTCCATTTTCAAATCTAGCGCCTACGACTAAATCGTTTTCATTTAGAATCATTTCCATTTTTTGCCTTTGTATATAGTAGCTAGGATTATATTTAAACTCTAGTTAGTAATTGATTATATTTATTAAGTATTAGATACAATCTTTAAATTCAAAAAAGGAAAATGTTATTAAAAAATTTAAAAAAGTACATATAGAAATCACAAATATCTGTAATTTAAAGTGTACATTTTGCCCTCCAAAAACCCTTCCAACAGGAACAATGAGTTTAGAAAAGTTTGATGATATAAATGCGCAATTAAAACCATATACAAAAGAATTAGCTTATCATATAGTGGGAGATCCTTTGGTTTTAAGTAATTTAAATGACTATTTAAATATAAGTTTAAAACATGATTTAAAAGTAAATATTACAACAACTGCAAATAATATAAATGAAAAACACTATAAAGCACTTGTAAATCCTACAATTAAACAGATAAATTTTTCAATAAATTCATATAATGCAAATTCACATAAAAAAACACTCGATGAGTATTTAAATCCTATTTTAGATTTTGTAAAATTTGCACAAGAGCAAAATCATGAATATTTTATAAACTTTAGAATCTGGAATTTAGATGAAGAAAAAAGTGCAAAAGAGTTTAATACTAAAGTATTTAATAAAATAAATGAAACATTTAACACAAATATAAATATAGAAGAAGTGTATAAAGAAAGACCAAAAAATATAAGAATAGATAGAAAAATATTTTTTAATTTTGATGAGTATTTCAACTGGCCAAGTTTAGAAAATGAAGAGGTTTCAAAAACAGGTTTTTGTTATGGTTTAGATTCTCATTTTGGAATACTAACAAGTGGTGATGTGGTTCCATGTTGCTTGGATCAAAATGCTTGTATAAATCTTGGAAATACAAATAATTCACAAATAAGCGATATATTAAACTCTAAACGAGTAAAAAACATTCAAGATGGATTTAAAAAAAATATAGTGGTAGAAGAACTTTGTCAAAAGTGTGAATATAGAACAAGATTCGATAAATAAAGGATTAAAATGAATGAAATTGAAATTATAATAAAAAGTATAAAAGATTTTTTTTCAAGTCCTATGTTAAAAATTGCCCTTATTCCTTTGATTGTTACGATGATTATATTATATGCTTTATTTTTTGCGGCAGCTGATTTTGGAATAAGCTCTTTACAACAAATTGCAGAATCTTCACAAAATGGACAAGAAGTTGTTATTGATGAAAATGCACCTTTTTATTTTGTTTGGGCTACATATTTGATTGTATTTTTGTTTAAATATTCATTTACATCTTGGATAGCTGGATTTTTATTTTATACGGTTGGAACAGTTCTTGTTTTACAAGCTTCGGTTATTTTATCAATTATTGTAATTGGATTTTTAACTCCTATGATTTTAGCTATTTTACATAAAAAATATTATTCTCATTTAAGCTTAAATCCATACGGAACTTTGCTGTCGCCTATTTGGGTATTATTTAAAAGTGCGCTTATTATGATAATTTTATTTATAGTTTTAATACCTGTTTATTTTGTGCCTATTTTAAATATTATTGCTTTTTCCTTGCCTTTATATTACTTTTTTCATAAGCTTTTAAATTTTGATGTAAGTTCTACAATATTAAGTAAAGAAGAGTTTAAAATAATATATGAAAAAGATGCAACTAGTTTTAGGCTTCGAACTCTATTTTTATATTTTATCTCTATGATTCCTTTTGCAACACTGTTTACTGCTGTTTATTATATAATTTATTTAGGTCATGGATATTTTTTAAAGCTTGATGAATTACAAAAAATAAGAAATAAAGAAGAAGAAAACCAAGCCCAAAAGCAAGAAGTAAATAAAGAGATAAAAGAGGATATTAAACTAATCTCTAACTAGTTTATATCCCACTCCTTGAATATTTTTCAAAAAATTTACAGGGAGTTTTTTCCTGAAATTTTTAATAAAAAGCCTCATAGCATTAGCAGTCATAACAGAGTCTTCATCCCAAATATTACTTTCAAGTTCCTCATATGTAATTATTCTATTTTTTGTAATAAGAAGTCTTAAAAATGAGTTCTCTTTTTTTGTAAGACTAAAACTTTCATTAGAGTTTGAAACAGTAGCTTCCTTATAATCAAAAACCCAATTTGAACTTAAATTATATATTTTATTTTCATCATAAGTCTTTACAAAAGCTTCTAAAGCTTCCATTAGCTTATCTTGTGTCATTGGTTTTACAATATATTTAACCAAATGTAATTCAGCAGCTTCTAGTAGATAATTTAAATCAGTATGGGCTGATGTTATTATGATTCTAGTTTTAGCATCTGTAATTCTTATTTTTTTAATTAAATCTATACCGGTTTCAGCTTGCATTTTTATATCAGTAATTATTAAATCAGGATTAAATTCTAGGTATTTGCTATAAGCTTCAGTGGCATTTTTTGCACTATTAGATTCTTTAAATAAATGTTGTAATATTTGTTCTATATTGTTTCTAATTCCATCTTCATCTTCCACATATAAAACTGAAAAAGCTTTGAGTTTATTTATAAAATCATTTTGCATATATTAAAAATCCTTATTAAACTTTGTGTTATCCTATCGAATTTAAGTTAAGAATGAGATATGTTAAATTTAAATTAATTATAAATACTTTTTTTAGTTATATTTTAATACATTTTAGATATTATTTAAAATTATTATATAGGAAGTTTTTTAATGAAATTTACTCTTTCCCTTTTTCTCTTAATGTTTATTTTTATAGGATGTGAATCAAAAAATCATATTTTATTCTCAAAAAATCAAGAACTAACCAATATCATTAATAATAGTCAAAAAAAAATTTATAGATATAAAATTAGACCATACGATAGGATTTCTGTTTTATTTTATGAACATCCAGATTTAAGTACTAGAAAAGTCGGTGACTTCCAAGAAGATACAGTTGGAATACTTGTAAATGCAGATGGAACAGCATCTTTTCCTCTAATTGGAGATTTAAAAGTAGATGGAATGTATGTTGATGATTTAAAAAAGAAGATTGAACAATTAGCTTCTGAATTTATCATTAATCCTTCTGTTAATATCGATATCATAAATCATAGAGTATTTGTTCTAGGAGAAGTTAATAGACCAGGAACAATAAAAGTTACCAATACAACGATTAGTATATTTGAAATTCTTTCAAGTAGTGGTGGATTAAGTGATACTTCTAAAAAAAATGAGATTTTGATTATTAGAGGGGATTTAAATAAACCAGATTTAATCAAACTTGATTTAACAAATTTCGAAAATTTAACTTCAAATGATTTACAACTACAACCATACGATATAGTTTATGTAAATCCAAGCTCAGGTAAAAATTTCAATATAACAGTAAATGAATTATTTCCATTTGTACAGTTAATTCAAGCAGCTACTGGAAGTGGCGTAAATATTAAAACAATAAAATAAAATAGGAAGACTCTTGAACACAACTTTAAAGTATTATAAAGATTTAATAAAAAAGCATTTTTTACTTTTTTTTATTGTTTTTGTAGCTGTATTTTCTTTATCTTTGATTTATGCATATTTTGCACAAAGAATATATCAATCGGATGCAACAGTAGAGATTATAAAATATAAACAAGATGTTGCCGCACAAAAAGACTCTTTTCAAATAGCAGTAAAAGAGAACTCACCAAAAGATGAATCAGAAATATTAAAATCTAACTTTTTGATTGATAAGGCTATTAATAAAATGTCTTTTGAATATGAATATTTTAATAAACATAGCGGAAAATTTTTTGCTATTGATAAAGAAGAATTTCCTTTTACTATAGGAATGCTTCAATTTAAAAATAAAGATTTATATAATGAAAGAATAAATATTACTCCTATTGATGATGAATATTATGAGATTTCATTTGATACATCAACTTTAATGTCAAAATTAAAAGGTTCATCAAATATTTTAAAATTACAAGAAAAATATAAATATAACGTAGTTGTAGAAAATGAGTTTTTTATTTTAGAAGTTAATAAAAAAGAAGGAATATAAATATGAAATATCTTATTATCCTAATTTTTATTTCACAGTTTTTATTTTCTGCTGAACTTACTAGAAAAATAATGATTTCATCTTTTAAAACATTAGATGATGCACAATATGCACTAAAAAAGTTTAATGAAAATAAAAGTGAACAATTTGATAAATTACAAAATGAATTAAATTTTAAAGTAATTGCAAGACCATCTGATAATCTTTATGTACTTGTTATTGAAGCTTTTAAAGATTATACACAAGCAAAAATTGTTTTAAATGAAATCAATAATCAACATCCAGATGCTTATATAAATAAATATATTGCAACAAAAGAAGATAATAGTTCAAATACAATACCAATGCTATTTAATGAAAAAAATATTGATAATAAAAAAGAATTAAAAGAAAAAGAGATTATAAAAGATAATAAATCTTTTGCAGATTTTGAAAAAGAAGAGAAAAAAGAATATATAGCTTCTGAGATAAAAGAGGAGATATTAAATACAAATAAAAATTTAAATAATGAAAATGAAGAGCCTAAAGAAGAAAAAGAAAAAACTATAAATTCAAGTAAATACTCTTTTATTTTATATTCAAATAAAAATATTCAAGATAGAGTTAAAAGAAACCTTTCTATTTATCCTTTGATTAAAGATTCTTCAATTATTAAAATTGAGTATAAAGATTCAACAGCTCAAAGAAGTAGTGAATTTGTAAATCAGCTTTTACTGACGTATTTATCGCAAAATCAAGATGAGAATACAAAACAATTAAAAGAGAGTTTAACTTTTCTTGAAGATCAGCTTGAAAAAGCAAAAGATGAATTATCACTTGCAGAAAAAGAGCTAGAATCATTTAGAAGTGAAAATCTATTATTTAATATAGATAGAAAAGTTGATCAAGTTAATAAACAAAGAGATGATTTACAAGTTGAGTTATTAAGTGTAACAAGAAAAAATAAGATTTTTAATTCAATAAAAGAGTCTTTATTAAAAGGAGAATCTATAAGTTCAACATCATTTGATGATGAGGCTTTAAATGATTTAATTAAACAATTAAATGAGCAAAGAAGTATACAACAAGAATTAGCTACAAAATATACTCCAGCATATGCAAAAATGAAATCTTTAGCAGAAAAAATTAGTGGTTTAGAAGAAGGTATTATTAAGAACGTAAAGAATATTGAAGTTTCATTTAATGAAAGTATAAATGGTTTAGAAATGCAAATTCAGAACTTGGATAAAGAAATATTACGTTTACCAAATGTGGCACTTGAATTATCAAAACTAGAAAGAATATACAATTTAAAAGAGTCTGTTTATGAAGCATTATTATTAAAATATAATGATTCAACTTCAAATTTTATTTCATCAAAAAGAGTAAATAGAGTAATAGATTATGCACAAGAACCTGAATTTCCAGTAAAACCAAAAAAATCTATGATTTTTATTATTGGATTTATGTTTGCATTACTTACAGCTTTTATCGTTGTATTGCTTAGAGAATATTTTGATATATATGTAAAAAAAGCAAGTGATTTAATTTCACTTACGAATATTTCATATTTTGGTTATATACCATTTATAAAAAGTAAGAACTACAATAAGATATTTGTTCTAGATGATTTAGCCTCTGCTGAAGCAGAAGCTTTAAGACAAATAAGAGGAAATCTTGAATTAACGGCAAAAAAAGATAATTCAAGAGTAGTTTTAGTAAGTTCAAGATTCTCAAATGAAGGGAAAAGTACATTTATATCAAATTTAGCTGTAATGATGTCATTATCTGGTAAAAAAGTTATTATATTAGGACTTGACCTTAGACTTCCACAACTTCATTTAAAATATGATTTAAACAACAAAATAGGAATGAGTGATTTACTGGCAAGCAATGTTTCTTTAGAAGAAGTAATTCAAAGAGTAAAGTTAACTAATAATCAATCAGAATATTTTTTAGATGTAATTACATCAGGAAATACTGCTCCAAATCCAGCAGAATTAATCGCAAATGATTCACTTGATAATGTGCTTAAAAAATTAAGACAAGAGTATGATTATGTGTTAATGGATTCTACACCAACAGCATTAGTCCCTGATGCTCTTTCACTATTAAATAAAGCAGATACAACACTTTTTGTATTTAAATCTGGATATTCTAAAAAAGAGTTTGTAAAACAAACCAATGATTTAGTAGATAAATATAATCTAAAAAGTACCGGTTGCATAATTACATCAGTTAAAAAGAAATATTATGAGCAAATAAAGTATGATAAAAACTATACTTTATATCCTACAAAAATATAAATAAGCAGTCATTAAATGTTTCAAAAAATTTTTTCAAACTCAATGATTTACGTCTTAAGTCTTTTATTTAATAAAGGACTTACCTTTTTATTATTACCTGTTCTTACTTATTATCTAACAAAAGAAGATTTTGGAGTATTAGGATTAGTTACAGCTATTTCGACAATTGCATCAATTTATATAGGATTTTTTCCTTCTGGATTTTTACTAGCAAGATACGCACAATATGGTAAAGAAAAAATGGCTGAATATATACATCATATTTTGCTTCTAACCCTTGCTACAACATCTTTAGTGTTATTAATACTTATTGGATTTCAAAATATTTTATTGCCAGATCATGTAGGTAATAGAACTATGTTAATGGTAATAATTACATTATATTCTGTATTTTCAATATTTTTTAGATTCATAGATACGATTCTACAAGTTGAACAAAATGTATTAAAATTTGCAGTATTACAGACATTTCAATCGGTTGCTTCTTTAGCTCTTGGGTTTTTATTAATTATTGAATTTTCTTATGGTTGGGAAGGGAAATACTATGCAGAGCTTTTAATTTTATTTCTTATATTTATTTATACAATTAATTATATTATTAAAAATAAATATTATAAATATAATACAGATTATAAAAAATTAAAAGAACTTTTTGTATTTTTATTTCCATTAACATTTTCTGTTTTGGGTTTATATTTAATGGGAACAATAGATAGAATTTTTATATCAAATATGTTAGGACTAGAATCAGCAGGTATTTACAATGTTGCCCTTACTATGGCGATTATTATAAATATGGTTTATGATTCAATTACAAAGGCAATAAATCCTATTTTATATCAAAATTTAGCTAAAGATAAATATGAGAATAATAAAAAAGTTGTTAAAATAATCTATATTTATTCTATTCTTTGTGTAGGAATCTCTGCTGTATTTATTTTATTATTACCTTATATCTTTAATTTAATGATTAATGATAAATTTATAGATGCCTTAGTTTTAATACCATTTTTGGCGCTAGGATTTACTTTTGAAGGATTAAGAAAGGCATTAGAAGCACCTTTAGTATTTAAAAATAAAGTAAAATCATTAGCTGTTTTAACACTTTTTGCAGGTTTAATAAACATAGTATTAAATTATATTTTAATACATAAATATGGTTTAAATGGAGCTGCATATTCAACACTTATATCTTTTTTAGTACTGTATATAGCAACATTTTTTCTTTTAGTTAAAGAGATAAAACTACCTTGGATATTTGTAAAAAATAAGTCTGATTATTAAAAACAAAAAAATTTAAGGAACCTATGATAAAGTTGATAAGAAAACTTGACAATTTTGATGAAGATTTACCATTCTTTGCCCAAGAGAAATACTTAAAAACAGTTAGTGATGACTATGGTTGGTTTATTTCTGAAACTTTTATATTGCCCTTTTTAATATATAAAAATTTTATTATGAAAAGAATAGTATTTACAAATGAAACAATTGAATTAAAAGCTGGGACTGTTGAAGAAGAACAAGAGTTTCTTGATGAAGTAGTAGCATATATAAAGAAAAATAAAATTTGTGATTTTATTTATAAACCAGCTCCAAGTGCAGTTTTTCGAACATATCCAACAAATTCTGATTGTTTTAAAGCTGGTTCATACATAATAACTCCTCAAAATAACATCGAAGAAATGATTAATAAAATTACATCAGCTTCACAACGAACACACACAAGAAAGGCTATCAAAATAGGCGTTGTTGTTGAACCAACCGATGATTGGAAGCTTGTATATGATTTGTGTGAAGATACTTTATCTAGACAAAATATACAATTAGGAATAAATAAAGAAGAGTTTTATAAGCAATTTAAAACACTACATCCCCAAAATATGCTTATGTTTAAAGCTATGTATGAAGGGAAAGTTGAGGCTGTAACTGTAATATTTAAAGATAAGATTAATGCATATTCAGAATACACAGGAAGAATCGAACGTCCACAACATGGTCTGGTTAGATTATTAAATTTATATGTATTAAAATATTTAGTTGATAAGTTTGATATAAAGAACTTTGATTTTATAGGTGCCGTACCTGACATAAATGAAGATACAAAAGAGGGCAAAATTCAAAAATTTAAAGAAGAATTTGGCTCTACTATGAGAATTGGTTATCAATTTAGAATGATTATAAACCCTATTAGATATTCTCTTTTTAATAAATTAATAACATTAAAATTTAAATTAAAAAAAATAGATTATATTGATCCCGTTGAAAGAGATAGACTGCTATCAAAAACAAATTTAAAAGTTTGAATTCATCAATAAATAAGTTATATTGTAATAATATAATTTTATTTATCTTAAGGTAATAATGATTCAAATAATAAAAAAAGAAGACAATATTTGTCTTGAATTACCATTTTTTGGTACTGAAAAATATTTGTCATCAAAAAATAATGATTTTGGTTGGTTCTGTTCTGATAATTTTGTTTTACCATTTTTATTATATAAAAGTTTTATATTTAAAAGAATTGTCTTCACAAATGAAGTTATTTCAGAAAAAAACACTAGTATAGAAGAAGAGCAAGAATTCCTTGAAAAAGTGGTAACTTACATAAAAAAGAATAAAATTTGCGATTATATATATAAACCAAGTCCAAATGCTGTATTTAGAACATATCCAAGAAATTCTGATAGTTTTAGATGGGCTTCTTACATTATAACTCCAGAATCAAATATAGAAAATATGATTAATAATATTACTCCAAGTTCTGAAAGAACAAAAGTTCGAAAAGCTATAAAAGATGGCATTAAAATAGAACTCACAAATGATTATAAATTAGTATATGACTTATGTAATGAAACTTTAGTTAGACAAAATATACAATTAGCAATCAACAAAGATGAATTTTATGGGCAATATGAAAACTTGTATCCTAAAAATATGCTAATGTTTAAAGCTACTTATAACGATAAGATAGAAGCTGTAACTGTAATTTTTAAAGATAAGAATAATGCATATTCAGAATATGTAGGAAGAGTTTTACAAGCACATACAGGAAGTGTCAGATTATTAAATTTATTTGCAATGAAATATTTAGTAGATAATTATGATATTAAAAATTTTGATTTTATTGGAGCTGTTCCTGATATTAAGAAGCAGACAAAAGAGTGTAGAATTCAAAAATTCAAAAAAGAATTCGGAACTAAATTAAAAGAAGGATATCAATTTAGGGTAATTATAAATCCTATTAAATATTATCTTTTTATTACTTTACTGAAATTAAAATTAAAATTAAAAAAAATAAACTATGTTGATCCTGTTGAGAGAGATAGAAAACTTTCAGAAACGAACCTAAAAGTTTAATTCTTTTTAAATTTCCTTGATAAGAAGTAGAATATATAATATGGACTTAAAATTAAATACTGGGGATATCCTGTCATTATTTTAAATAAGTTTGAATAATCTTTTTTTGAAAATAGTTTGAAAATTGATGCAGTCATTCTTTTTGAGTTTTCTAGAAAAACTGCTTTTTTAAGATTAAAACCAAGATTATTATCTTTTACGTATTTATTTAAAAATTCAAAATTCTCAACATCATATTCATAAACTCTTGTACTTGTTAGGTTATCTCTATGAACTCTGTAAGAAGTGTGAAACTTATTTACACATAAAGCATAGTAATCTTTTGTAACTTTCAATAAAACATCATAATCTTCTGCATAATGAAGACTTACATCAATTTTCCCAACTTTATCTAAAACATCTTTTCTAAAAATTGCAGATGAAATAAAAACAAAATCGCCTTTTTCTAATAATAAATCATGAATCTTTCCAGAATAATGTTTATGAAAACGACCGAACTCTTTTCCTTCACCATCAATATATATTGTTTTTGAATATATTAAAGAAACTTCATCTTTATGTTCAAATGAGTTT
>JAGOIF010000160.1 GCA_017995775.1 Aliarcobacter sp. | reverse complement strand
TAAAAAAAAGCCGACTTGTTTCCAAGTCGGCTTTTGAGGGTTCGCGTCCCAATCTTTTATAGCATAACTTTTTGAAATTTAACACTATTTATTTTGCGTTTCGTATAAGCTCTATTATGTTAAATGGGTGGATATTTAGTGGAAAATTCAGATTTCGAATAAGAGATTTTATGTTAAGTCAAAAAATATTTTTAAAAAAAGTTGAACAGCAGAGAAAAAGAACGTATATATATTTTGTATATACAATATTTTATATTTTTTGCTGTAAATGACTAATTTACAGCCAATAATTCCCGGTGTTTAATTGACTATTTAACTAAAAAAGTAGATATTGATATACATATTGTATATACAAAATGTATATATATTCTCTTTGAGGAGTGTTAGTATAAATGTCCGGTGAAAATGATGACCCATTCTTAATTTCAGCTCGTGTGCGACAAAAGTTAGCAGACAAGCACAATGTAGTACCCGCAGAAGTAGAGCAATGCTTTCTTAACTTTAATGGTAGCCAGTTTTTAGAAGATGAACGTGAAGAACATCGAACTGATCCTTCAACAAAATGGTTCATTAGTGAAACGGATTCGGGGCGGTTATTGAAAATATGTTTTATGTTTTATGAAGATAGACAAAAATTTGCAATTAAATCAGCCTTTGAGCCTAATAAGGCCGAAATTGAAATGTTCTTCAAAGCTAAATAACTTAAAAGACACTCTAAAAAGTGATGTTGCACACTTTTTAGAGTGTCTTAGAAACTGAACAAAAAACTCTTCAGTTTTATCCATTCCAGAAGCACTTTTACAAGTGCCGTGTAGCTAACACGATTAAATAGTTAGGTAGATATATGAAAAATAAAGATCAAGTTCAAGTAATAGAGTCTCTTGAGCTAGATGATGCAAATCTATGGGAAAGTAGAGAATTGGGAGCAGATCCTAATTTTTCAAAATCTTCCCCCGTTCCTGCAAATTTTCATGAAATTTTAAATAAATCTAGCAATATGCAGATGATCTCTATTCGTTTGCCGAAGGATTTAATTACCGATCTAAAAGAGATTGGCTCAGCTCAAAAATTAGGATATCAAGCATTAATGCGTGAAGTTCTTAAAAGATTTGTGGATGCTGAAAAAAAAGTAATGTATCGAGAACTCATGAAAGCTAATGAAGAGCTTGAAAACAAGTTGCATGAGGCAGAACAGCTTTTGAAACAGCATCGAAAAAACCATAAAACGGCTTAAGTTAGAAGAAGAACTTTAGCCTTAATTTAAAAAATTAAATTTAGGAGGAAACATATGGAAAATAGTAGTTCAAAAGATAAATCAACAGTATATGGCGCTATTGGTTTAGCTGTTTTTTTAATATTTTTTGGAATTTCTTATCTAATTCCAAATTTCCTTCCAGAAGGATCTATGTTTATTGTAGCTGGTAGTTTGATCCTTTTAGTAAATTTGGTTAAGTCATTAAAAGATCTTGATTGGGATGGATTAGAAATATTATTCGGTATAGCTTTTTTAATTTCAGGGTTAAATAAAGTACTTAAATTAGAAATAAGTTTTGTACCCGTTGTCATTATTATATTAGCTATATTTTATTTGTTTAAAAATATTAAAAAGCTAAAAGATGGACAAATATTTAGTTAGATATAGTTGTCATCTTCTTAAATAAAAACCCCGATAGAATGTCGGGGTTTTTATTTTAAACGTCTTAATCCAAATGGACTGAAAAAATAAGATT
Organism: Aliarcobacter sp.; assembly: GCA_017995775.1. GTDB lineage: Bacteria > Campylobacterota > Campylobacteria > Campylobacterales > Arcobacteraceae > Aliarcobacter. The sequence goes on along the minus strand of JAGOIF010000160.1, from coordinate 2,099 downwards.
TTGAAAGAGTCAATATAGTTAAAAATGTTGAGACAACTAACATTTCATAAATGTTATTTTCTTTATAACTAATTTTAGCTAAAAGTTAAAGGCTATAAATAACAATACCATAAGCAATAAAAGCAACAATATAGTTTATATTTTCATATAAAAATTTGGTACTTGAAGAGCGAACTTGATTTTTAGATAAGCTAATTTTTTTATAGTTATAAGCTAAGATACAGCTTGCAGCGAAAAAAATTAAAAGTGCATTTAACAAATTTTTAGCTCCAGAGATAAAAATAATATCATTAAGAACAAAAATAAGTTTTTGGAGAAAATAATTATTTATGATTGTGATACTGCTCATTGAAAATATTATTTGTCATCAAAAAATTAGGGATTTGTATAAGAGATTTTATGTTAAATAAAAAAGACACCAGATAGATGGTGTCTCAGATTATTAATTATTTATTGTGGATATAACTTATAACCCTCAACATTCTTACTTAATTGTTTAGTTCTAAAGTTAATTGCACCATTTTGACTTGATGGCCACTTGCCTCGTAAAATATCATCAATAAGAATTAAATTTGTTCCACCAGACAGTTTACTAGCTGTCCAAACACATCTTCCAAATGCTTTTACATGTTTTTTTGCTACTTTTCTTACCATAGCAGGACCACATGCCATTCCAATTCCTATATCAAGTGGCGGTAAATTGTATCTACTCTTTATCTCTGAATTTACGATAGTTCTAACCATTTCCATACAACCAATTGATGCATAATAAGAGTTATATAAATCATCATCGTTTAAATAAGGGAAAAAACCTAAAACACCATCACCTAAATATTCTGTAACCGAACCGCTGAAATGATCAATTACTACTTCCAAACTTGGTAAAAGTGCTGAAGTTTCATAAAAAACCCTTTGAATACCATTAACTCTAGCATCAACTAAATTTGTACTTAAGCGTTGTGTGGACTTCCTGATATCACAAACTAATGCAATAAAATCACTGATTTTTGCCTTATCTACCAAATCATGTCCTGGAATGTTTGAAGGTATTGCACTATCAAGTATCACTAAACTTTCATTTCTATTTTCCAAAGAGGCCGATTTTTCGACAAGCTTTTGTCCTGCTTCTGTATATTCCCACTCATTTTCCGCTTCATCTAAACTATAACGACAAACAGTTGTTACTTTGTTTTGTAGTTGGATATATTCTAGTTGGGTTAAACCTAATAAATGATTCAATTCTTTTCTCTCTATTTCACAATAATCACTGCTAACCAAATTACAAAACTTATCACCACCCAAAATACTGTAGTAAAAAGAGCTTTTTGTAATCTCTTAATCTTTAAGTCTCTAATAGAAATTAACTTCATACGTTCAAATAGCAATTCATCTTTAATATTTTCACTAGTCAAAGAATCCACATAATTTTTTTCTTGGACAAATTTGGTAGAAGTTTTTGGAATATGTAAAATATTAAGTGCTGACCAAAAACCTAATTTGGAGAATAGATATCCACCAAAGAAAAAACCTTTAGGATGATTTTGATAACCATCAAAATCAATCGAATCTTTTGGATTATTTAAAGGAAAAACTGAAAATACTAAAAGTAAAAGACCAATTGTCCATAACATAAAATCAAATATGATTAATAGTAGCCAAAAATCATGATGCTTAATTAAAGTATGTAATCCAGCTGTGATTTTATCCATTTGACTCAATGGCAGACACAGAAAAACAAGAAAAAATCCAGCTTTAACGTCAATAGCACGAACAGTGAGTTGCGTATCAATAATACTTTCTCGAAGTAGTTCTTCTTGATTCATCCTCCCCCCCAATTATAATTTAATAAAAGCTATATATTTGTTCTTTAAAATAAATTTCAAGCACTTAAATAAGAATAATTTATAAAAATAGAGCCTAAAAAATAACTTACAGGATTAAGTTAAAAAATTATATAAATGTAGTTTTTCTACAATTAACATAATACACCTTATACGAAATGTGTTATAATTTATTTTGAAATTCAAATACTTATTTCAAAGTTTATAGCCCAAACATCACTGTTTGGGCTTTTTTTATGATTTTTCACGTTCCACGCC
>JAGOIF010000159.1 GCA_017995775.1 Aliarcobacter sp. | reverse complement strand
TTACAATCTCAACTCACTCAAAAGCGATATTTTGGGAAGGTTTGACAAAAGAAGAGTATGATATAAAAAAAGAGCAAACAAAAGATTTTATTACAAATGAATTTTTAAACTATTTTAAAGATATAAAAAAAGAAGATATACTATTGAACTTCGCAGGAACTTCAAAAACTTTTTATAGATATATAAATAGAACAAACTGCGGTGGAAAACCAATAAATATAAAATCAGCCTTTAGTCTTCCTAGTTGTACAACACCATTTAAAGGTCTTTACAATGTTGGTGATACAGTATTCGCAGGACAAGGATGGCCAGGTGTTGCTATTGGGGTTGATGTTTTAAATAAGGAATTAAATGCAAACAGTTGAACTTAAAATTGCACGAAAAGATTGGATATATATCACTATTATTGGTGCATTTTTTGGATTTTTTATATCTTTATGTTTTTATTTTATAAGTTATGATTTACAAAATGTATCTACTATTATTTTTAGTACGGCTACGGCTGTGTTTATTTCACTTTTTGCATTTTTTTTAATAACTGTATCAAATAAGTTTATTCTTCCTAAAGTTAATCAAAAATTTTGGTATTTGATTAGTTTTGTATTTTCTTTTTTATCTGGTTTTTTAGGTTTTTCATTTTCATTTCTTCTTTTTTCTTTTACAGATTTTAAGATTTTACATATTATTTCTCCTTTTTGGATTTATATTTCTGTAACTATTGGATTTTTGACTTTTTTAGTAGGCTTGATTTTGCATCAGTTTATTTCTATGAAATATAAAAATGAATCAATTAAAAATCAGATTTTAGAAACAAAATTAAAAGCTTTGGAAAATGAGCTTAATCCTCATTTTTTATTTAATGCTTTAAATTCTGTATCAGAGCTTATTTATCAAGATCAAAAAAAAGCAGAAATAGCAGTTATTCATATCTCTAAGTTTTTACGAAATGCTATAAATAAACAGAGTTTAATCAGCCTAGAAACAGAAATTTCAATGGTAAAAACTTATGTGAATATTGAAAATATTAGATTTGATGAAAAAATAGTTTTAAATCTTGCAGATTTTGAAGAGTTTAAAAATATACAAATACCAAAGTTTTCAATTCAACTTTTGATTGAAAATGCTATAAAACATGGATATTCAGGAAATATTTTAAATGTAAATTTAGAATTTTTTAAAGACAAAATAATAGTATCAAATGATGGGAAAATAAGTAATAATATAAAATATGGAACAGGTTTATCAAATCTTCAAAAAAGATTAGAAATACAAAAAATTGGTAATTTATCATATGAAATTAGAGATGATAAAATGCAATTTATAATACAATTAAATAAAAAGGATTAGTTTTGAAAGTAATGATAGTTGATGATGAAAGTTTAGCACTAAGTAGACTACAAAGATTGCTAAATGAGAATGGAATCGAAGATATAACAGCTTTTAATAATCCAATTGAAGCGCTAAAAGAGATAACAAAAACAAAGTTTGATGTGGTTTTTTTAGATATTTCTATGCCAAATATTACAGGACTTGAATTAGCTGATTCTATTATGCAAATAGAACCTAATACTTTTATTGTATTTCAAACAGCATATACAGAGTTTGCGCTGGAAGCTTTTAAAAATGGTGGAATTGGTTACTTAGTAAAACCTGTTGAATCAATGGATATAAAAAACATCTTAGATAAAATCAAAACTTTTAAAAGCTCTTCAAGTTCAAATGACCAAACAAAGAAAATTTTAGGGAAAAGAGGGGATAAAATATATCTAATAGATATAAATGATATTTATTATATAAAAGCAGACCTAGATGAAGTAATAATAAAAATAAAAGAAGCAGATGCTTATGTAAGACGAAAAATAGGGGATTTAGAGACTCTTTTAAGTGGGAAAAACTTCTTTAGAATTCATAGATCTTACATAGTAAATGTGGATAAAATCAAATCAATGAAAAGTGTAGAACAATCAAAACTTCAAATCTCTTTTGATGGAATTGCTGAAATCGTAACAAGCTCTAAAGATGGAGCTAAAGATTTTAGAGAGTACATTGAGCGAAGAAGTTTATAAACTAACAAAATACAACTACTAAAACTATTCGTTTTCTTGTAAATTATCCTTGTATAAAATATTTGTGCAAGGATACAAAAAATGCAAACATTTATAAAAAGTTCATATATTAATTGTGATATTAAATCTCTTTTTGATTTTCACTTAGACACTAACAATCTATCAAATATAACACCACCTGATACAAAAGTTGAATTATTAACAAAAGATTTTAAACCGATAATTGGACAAATACTAAAAATAAAAAGTACAAAATATTTTATACCAATGATTTGGGAAGTAAGAATTGAAAAAATTGATGAACCAAATTTATTAGTTGATATGGCACTTAAATCACCATTTGCATTTTGGGAACATAAACATATTTTTATAAAACATGGAAATATTTGTGAACTAAAAGATGTAATTACTTTTAAAATGCCTTTTGGTTTTTTTGGAAAATTACTTACGGGATTTGTAAAAAAAGATTTACAAAAGATGTTTGATTTTAGGCATAAAATTACAAAAGAAATTTTAGAGAAAAAAGAGGAAAAATTTTGAAAAGAGCAATTGTTTTAATGAACATGGGTGGACCAAATAATATTGGTGAAGTGAAAGTTTTTTTAAGAAATATGTTTAATGATAAGTACATAATAGGCGCTCCTCAACCAATAAGAGCTTTAATTGGACAAATTATTATTTCTAAAAGATTAAAAGAATCAGAAGAAAACTATAAAAAATTAGGTGGAATGTCTCCAATTGTTGGACATACAAAAAGATTGGTTCGAAGATTAAATAAAGAGCTGGGAGCTGATGTTTTTTATGAGATGAGATACACGCCACCATTTGCCTCTGATATAATGCCAAAACTTGTGGGATATGATGAGATTTACGCAATTCCTATGTATCCACACTATTCAAGTACAACTACAAAATCATCAATTGAAGAGTTTACAAAAGTTGCAAAAAAATATAATCTTCATAAAAAAATCAAAACAATAGATAGCTATTATGATAATAGATTTTATAATAAAGCGATAGTTGAAAGAATCAAAGAAGCTTTAGTAGATGTGGATTCAAAAGATTATGAATTAGTATTCTCAGCTCATGGATTAACTCAAAGAGTTATAGATAAGGGTGATTTATACCAAAAACATATTTTAGCAAATGTTGAATGTGCAAAAAAAGAGTTAGCGGCACAAGGAATTGTTTTCAAAAAAATTCATGTAGCATATCAATCAAGACTTGGACCAATGCAATGGTTAAGACCATATATGGAAGATAAACTAAAAGAGATAGAATCAAAAGTATTACTTTACCCAATATCATTTACAGTTGATAACTCAGAGACGCAATATGAGTTAGATATGGAATATGCAGAAGTAGCTGAGCATTTAGGAATTAAAGATTATAGAGTGGCTCGTGCGCCAAATCATCATAGATATTTTATAGAGGCAATTAAAGAGATTTATGAGGGAATGAAATAAAATATCTTAAAAGATATTTTATTTCAAAGAGATTTATTTTTTAGGTCCTTTAACTCCATCTCTTTTTGTAGTCTTTTTCTTTTTTACTTCTTTAACAGCATTGTTTTTGCTAAAACCTGTTTTCTTTGCAGTTTTCTTAGCTTCTGCCATTCTTATACTTAATTGTTTTGGTCTTGCTTTAAATAATCTTGGTTTCTTTTCTGTCGCTTCAAAACCTTCAACTTCTGTTCTTGGAATATTGATAATTAATTCTTTTTCGATTTCAATCATCATTTTGTAATCTTTAACGCTTAAAAGTGT
>JAGOIF010000158.1 GCA_017995775.1 Aliarcobacter sp. | reverse complement strand
GCTATAAATAATCTCATTTTTTTAATTCCTTTTTACTTTTCTTGTGAAACATAATTAATTACTTTAATTTTGTTTTCATTGTTAAATTCACTATATCTACTACTAGATAAACCATAATTTTTATCTTTTGTTATAAATATCTCTTTTTCCTTATTCCAAACACCAGTTAAAATAGAGCCATCATTATCAAGTTCTATATATGGATTACAATATGACAAATAAATCAAATCATCTAAGAATTTTGCTAATCCAACTTTTCTTTCACTTCTAGTTTCATTTGAGTACTCTCTATAAATTTTGCTAAGAGTTCCTAAATCTAGTAAATCTTTTACTTTTAAATATGATTTATAAATGTCATCAATATTTCCTACATTTTTAATTGACATTTTTATTTCAGATATAAATTGATAGAACTCCTTATCTAAAAAGCTATCTTCTTTATTATTATTAATAATATTAAAGCTTCGTTCCATTGCATTCGTTCCAATCGTTCCACTACTTTTCTGTATAGTCGATACTATAGGCTCTTGATGGTGTTCCAATCGTTCCATTACAATCGTTCCATTTGTTCCATCAGATTTGGGACATAACTCTCCACCATCTTTTTTTATTGCTTTTTGATAGTGAACTTTCCTTTTTAATTCTCTAGCTGCATCAAATATTTCTAAAGCTTCATTAAACTCTTCTACCCAACGATAAGCTGTACCTTTTCCAACTTCCCAAGATTTTGCATAAAAGCTATAACTGTTATGCTCTCCAACTTCAATATCATAGAAATATTCTATAAAGCACCTAGATTTTTTTCTTTTACCTTGATTTCTTAATTGACTAACATAATCTGTTGGAAGTGGTACTGTATGTGTTCTAAGTTTCATTTTTTACCTTTACAATATATCTTCAAATACAATTTCAACAAATTTTTTAGAACTCTCTTGAGGAGTAATATGTCTTTTTACATTAAACTGTTTTAGATGTTTTATTGCTCCATAGTTATCTTTAGATAGTTTTATATCTCTTAAGTGTAAAGAGTTTAAATCAAGAGATTTTTTATCTTTTTGATATACTTTGTTTACTTCATAACAAACTCTTGAAGCATCAACAAATGCTCCAGCACCTCTAGTGCTTGAATTATCACCTTTATTTGAATGATGTAGAAATACAACAGATTTATTTGTTTCTTTGCACCAGTTCATAAATGGTTGCATAAATAATCTAGCTTGAGAGTTGTCATTTTCATCAGCTCCATAAAAAGCTAAAAGTGGGTCAAGTACAATTAAGTCATAATCTTTTAATTCTACTTTTAATTGCTCAAACCTATAACTCATTTTATAAACACCTTTATCTCTTTCTAAAAGTTGTTGTGGAGCTGTATCAGTTGTAGTTATATTTTTAAATCTATCATCTAGTTTTGTATCAAGAATATCACTACAAACAGAGTTCATTCTATTTTTTACTATATTTTCTAAATCTTCACTAAGCCATAAAAATACTTTTTTATTTGGATTTTCTAAAATAAATCTTAAAGCTACTTGTACTACAATCCAAGTTTTTCCCGTTCCACCTTGTGCTGATATAATAGTTATAGTTCCAAGTGGAATAGGAAGCCAATTTTTTAAGTAAAATTCAGGCTCTTTTTCAACTACATCAAGAATACAATTTTTATTAATTGTAAAAATATTATTAGTTCTTATTTCATCTTGTTTATCTTTTAAAAATTGAAATATCTCATCATTTGATAAGTTTTCATTTTCACTATTTTTTTTAAGTTCTAAAGATAAATTTTGAAATTGTCGTTTTAAACTATCCTCTTTTATACTTTTTACATATTTATAAATATCAGTTACAGGTGTTGCCGATAATATCTGTATAAGTATAGATTGATTGATTGGTTTTTTTGACTTTTTGATAATATAATCTTCATCTATGGGCATATCTTCACTATGTAAATTTAACATTGCTTCATAAATATCTTTATGGGGCAAAAAATAAAAATCATTAGGTTTTAGCTTTATAGATATATCTTCTATCAAAGTTGGATTAAATAAGATACTTGATAATACAAGAGCTTCTGTTTGGTTTATTAAATCTGTTCTCATTTTTTGCTCCTAATATAATTGTTGTTGTAATAAACCTTTATTTTTATAATATAATTTGAATAATTCAGAATCTACATCATAATATTTTTTGATATTCATACTTTGCATAAATTCTTTAAGAGCTCTATTTTTAAAAAGTAAACTTAAAGCATTATTACTTAGTTTCATTTTTGGTAAATCTGCTTTAATACTATTTACTCTTTCGTACAAAATTTTGTATTCTTCTATGATGGTACAAAGAAGATTTAATTGGTTTTCACTCATTTGTAAATTCTCCTATTTGTTTAAACTAAATTGACCTCTAAAGTAAGGCTCTATTTTTTGTATTGTTCTATTACTAAATTTTTTATATGCTAGAAGCTTTGCCTCTTCAAAATCTTTAGCTTTTACAACTGTTATATTTATGTGCTTTTCACTAAAATAAATTATTAAATCAAAATCTACCATCTGCTTATTCCTTTTTTATTTTTATATAAACCCGTTTCTTTTTTCTATATCTATATAGACCTTGTGATATTTTCTTAATTGTTTAACAAAATATCTCATCTTGAAATACAACTCTTGCAAAGTTGCTTTAAACTCTAAAATCTCATTTAATGAATATCTTTGAAAATCATCAATAATTAATTTTTCTATTCCTAAAAACTGATTTTTAAGTGAAAAATAACTCTCTAAAAAATCTTGTTTCTGTTTTTTTATAGCTTGATCTCTATTTTCTGCTCTCATCTATAACCTTATAAGTTTTTGATTAGTACAGGCTTGTAATATTTTTCTTCAAAATACTTATCATATTTAGCTACATAGCCATTTTTAAACCCTAATTCATAAGAGCCTGTATTGTATGCACTAAGACTTTTTTTAACTCTAGTTATCGTGTTATCTTTTTTGCTGGTATCTTTATAAAAGTTATAAAATACACTTGAAGCAAAATATAGATTTTTGCATGGGTCTAAAGCAATTTCTAATGTTGTGTTAAGCTGCTTAAAGTTATCACTATTAAGCTGCATATACCCAACATCAACATTAAATCCAGCATTTATATAGCTTTGTGCTATTGTTATAGCTTCATCTTTTGTTTTTGGAATAAAAGAAATAAAGCTTTTTCCATCTTTATTTACATTTACTGCATACGGATTTTTTGAGCTCTCTTCTTGTACAATCATTCTTACAATAGAAGTTGGAACAGTTGGATTTTTGCATTGTTCAATAAATAAAGTATCTATCATTTTTCTATATCCTTATCTTGAGAACTTTTATATTTTCCAGTTGGTTTAAATGTTTTTTTTTCACTATTTTGTGGTATAATAGGTTCACTTACAACAGATGAACTGTTCTTTTGAACCAGCCCGTCAAGACTTTGGGCTTGAGTGTAGGAATTGGGCGAACCTACCGTCTGTTGTTTGGCTTCTAATCTTTTAAATTCTGATATTTTTTTCTTATTTGCATGAAAAATTACATTTGTTCCATTATCATTTCTAATTGCAACATCACCCATTTTTTTATCATCAAGTTTTTTAGCTGATAAAACTTCATTTTTTGATTTATATTTTGAAACACTAGGATTATCCATAATAATTTCAGGCTCACTTACTACCTTATTGATAGTATTTACAACATCTTTAGCATTTTCAAACATTTCAGGGTGTCGTTTTAAAAGAAGCTCAACATCTGCGATAGCTTCTTTTTCTCCTTTTAATGCTAGTGCTATTGCTCCAGCTATTTGGAATATTTCTAAATCACTCATT
>JAGOIF010000059.1 GCA_017995775.1 Aliarcobacter sp. | reverse complement strand
CAAATACTTACAAAAATCTCTGAAATCCAAAATGTTGTCAAGGATAATAAAGATTTACTTCAAATTATTGCAGTGATAAGTGCTTTCACTCAAAAAGAGTTAGGTTTTATGTGCGAAAGTTGAGTAATTTATTAATGATTGTGATAATAATTATTAATAAATCGCTCGAATCATAACAAGAGAAAGTTTAAAATATTCTTAATTTGATATTTATTATCAAAATCACTTGTATTTAATCTTTTTATTCTTTTTTCAATTTAAAATAAAGAAAAAGACTGCAATGGTTGTGGCGGGAATTGTGGAAAAAAAGATTGAAGAAAAAAGTTAAAGAAGGTGCTTATAAGCACCTTCTTTATTATAAAAGTCTTAAAACTTAGCTCTAAGTCCTGAGAAATAATATGTTCCAACATTTATATCAACTCTTTCATCGACTTTTTTATTGAAAATATTATCAACTCCACCATATAGTGTGAATGTTTTATTAATATCATAACTAAGACCTAAATCAACCAAAGTGTAATCGTCTAATTTTACATTATTTTGTTTATCTTCATACTGTTTTCCGATATATCTAAGTGCAATATTTGAGCTAAGATCTTCAATAATTTTATAGTTTAGGTTTAAAGAAGCTGATAAACTTGGAGTGTATGAAAGCTCTTTATTTGTACTTTTATCTTTTGTATCTAAATAAGTTAGATTAAATCCTGAATCAAAACTATCATTGATTTTATAATCAAGATTTACTTCAACTCCGTTTATAGCAACTTTTTCAAGGTTTTCAGATGTGTAGTATTTTGTTGCTCCTGTGTTATAAGATACTAAATCTACTTTATTTTTTACAAGTGTTCTAAATAGTACAAGTTCTGAATTAAAACCATTGTAGTTATTTGCAAGTGCTAACTCAAATGTATCAGATTTTTCAGGTTTTAGTTCATAAGCACTTGATTTAGGACCATCAATAACATCAGCTCCATATCTAAATCCATCTTTATATCTTGAATATACATAAAGTTCTGCAATATCAGGCGCTCTATATCCTTGTGCATAGTTTGCTCTTACTCTTGTATTTTCTCCAAGCTTTTGTACAACTCCAGCTTGAACAGTTACTTTTGAATCAGCATTTGAAATATCATCATATCTTGCACCAAGCGTTGCATTTAATCCATCATTTACTGTTATTTCATCTTGTAAATAAATAGATTTATATTCAACAGTTTTTTTAATAAACTCTGATGAACTCATATCTGGGTTAATAGCAGCACTATTTCTTGTCTCTTTTCTATAATTAGCCCCAAATGTTAGTAGATTCGAATCATTTATTGAATAGCTAGTAATTGATTCAATATCATCAATCTTTACATCAGCACTAAACTTTTTATTTACAGGACCTACAAAATTAATAGGACTTGTCTCATTTCTTTTTTTGTAGTTTGACTCATAAAGTCTTAAAGTTGTTGTTAAATCATCATTTATATAATATTTCAAAAATGTAGATACATCAAATCTTTTATTCTTGTCTTCTGATTTTACAGGTGTATTTGATACAGGAGGAGTTGGAGCTGGACTTGTCATGGCAGCTTGCCCCAAATAAGTACCTTTTGTTTTCTCATCAAAATAGTTAAAATCCAATCCAAGAGTAATTTTATCATTTATATCTTTTTCAAGACCAAATCCAAGATTATTTATAGTTGATTCAGGAAGATATGTTTCTCCAATTACTCCACTTTTATTGTGTTGTGGATGTAAAGGATTAGGTGTGTTTTGAGTATAGTTTTTATCTATTTTAAATGATGAAGTATCAATTGAAGATGCAAATATTTTATATCTAAAAGTATCTATTTGCCCTAATGTTGAAAAGTTAATATTTTTTTGTCTAGCTTGAGAGTGAGAGTTTGCACCATATTTTAAATCCAAAGTTGTACTATTATGATCTGCTTTTTTTGTAATTATATTTATAACTCCACCAATAGCATCACTTCCATATAAAGTACTCATAGAACCTTTTACTATTTCAATTCGTTCTATTATTGAAACTGGAATTCTATCAAGCTCATAAGGCTGCTCTGTTTCTCCACTTAATCTTTTTCCATCAAGTAAAATCAAAGTTCCATTTGGTCCAACACCACGAATTGAAACAGAGCCTTTTGAAGGTGAACTTGGATGTGGGAATCTTCCTAATTGTACATTTATTGATGGAATTTTTGTAATCACATCTTTTAAAGTTGTGGCACTAATTTTTTCCATATCTTCTTGAGTAATAACAATAACAGAAGCACTAACACCTTCTATATTTTTTTGCGTTTTTGTAGCAGTTGTAACAAATACTTCTTCAAGTTTTGTTTCGTTATTTGCACTTATACTTTGTACTATTACAAGTGATGCGATACTTGATAAAACAAGCTTTTTCATTTTCTTCCTTTTATAATAATGATAACGAGAATCATACTATAAAAAGAATTAAATTTATTGATTTAAATCAAGTTTTGTAATTATTTATAATAAAAACCATCATTTGGAAGTTTTCCACCGATTAGTTTTGCATCATTCTCTTTTAATATCTCAAAGAAAAACTCTAAATCTTTTTGTGCATCTTGCGCTTTTACATTTTCAAACACTACATGAGGAATTGAATCAGCTAATCCTTCAACTTCAAGCATTGGAATATTTTTTACAGTTAAAATAGCAGCTTCTTTAGGGTTTTCTTTATACCAAACAAGTGCTTTTTGATACTCTTCTAAGACTCTTTTAATAAGCTCTCTTTTAGTATCACTTTCTCCAATTATAGCAATTCCAGCTTGTGGTATTTTTGCCTCAACTCCATACAATTTTCCCCATTCATCTTGTAAATTAACACTTCTATATAAATCAGGAGCTATAAGTTTTACAGGAAAAGAGCTTGTTTTTCTCAAAGCAATTGAAATCGCAGGTTCTGCTAATAAAGCATGATCTACTCTTCTTAAAATCAACATCTGCATCGCATCCACTGGAGTTGGAAGATATTGTAAATCAAAATCTTTTTTAGGATCTAAGCCACTTTTTTTAGCAAGTGCTTCAAAAACAATATCAGGCATATCTGCTCTAAATGGAATTGCGATTTTTTTACCTTTAAAATCAGCAAGTGTTTTCAAAGCGGAATCACGACTTATCATTCCTAAAATTCCCCATGTTGAGACATTTAGAAGTTTTAGTTCGACACCTTTATTATGTAAAATTGCAGCTACATTTGTTGGAAGTGCTATAAAATCTACTTCTTTTCTTAAAATTAAAGCTCTTAATTCATCTGGATTATTCCATAATCTAAACTCAATTTTTATATTTAAATCTTTTAAAACATCCTCTTGTATCATGTGAAATATTGGATGTGAAACTGTTGCAATTGGTCCTGCGATTACAATTTTATTTTCATCTTTTGCAAAAAGAGAAAGTAAAAAAACAAAAAAAACTAATAATATTTTCATAAAATATCCTTGTATAATAAATTTATCTAATTATTTAAAAGGTTTTTAGCCTTTTATTCCATCAGCTCTAGGGCTTAGTAAATACGGGAAAAATATCTTCATATAGATTATAAATGGAATTGCCCACAAAATCGAAGATACGATATATGCTTCAATTATATAACTTTCATAAAAAGGTATAAATGCTCTAATAAATGTCGCAAGTATTATCAAAAACAATCCAATATTTAAATATTTATTCGTAAAAATCGGTCTTCCTGTATGAATTGTTGAAACAATTATCATAACTATGTAAAATACCATTCCAAAACTTCCTGTTGTTAAAAAGTGTCTAAAATGATTTAATGAGTTTAAAGAAAAAATATAATTTCCAGCCATAAAAAGGTAGCCAATAGCTGTCATAACAAGAGCTGAAATAATATATAAAACAAAAGGTTTTAATAAAATATTGTTATCTTTTAAAACAAAGTCATTTAAAGTTCCCAAAATTGAAGCAAAACAAGCAAGTGCAATATATCCTAAAACAGAGTTTCCAGGATAAAAAAACTCAACAAAACTATAAAGTAAAATAGAAAATATTGCTAAGTTATATCTAAATGCTCTTGCAAAAAATACTTCATCAATCTTTTCATATTCAAGCATTTCATTAATAGATTCCATAGAAACACGCCTAAGAGCAAGAAGTATTAAAACTAAGAAAAGCCCTATTGATAAAAGTAAAATTCTATATGGGTCTATATCTATAACTTTTTCTAAACTTAAAAAAAATGCTATTTGAACTGCAACTATTGAAAGCATAGAATATGCAAGTGAAACGTGTTTTTTATTTTTATCTTTAAATACAGGAATTGCAGCAAGTAAAGTAATATATAAAATTAAAGATATATTTAGAAATGCAACTATAAAAACTCCTACATAATCAATAAACCAAAAAGAAAATCTTCCCAATACCCATAAAACTACAATATACAAAAGTTTTCTTCCAACAATTGGCACAACTCCTGGAAAAAGTTCAGGAAGACCTGTAAGGAAAAAAGCAATCATCATTGCACTTCCAATCCCAAAAACCATCTCATATATATGCCAATTTAAAATATTTTCTATTGGCAAACTAATCATCCCTGAATATAAAAATGCCCATAAAATAATAGATAGCACAATATAAGGAGCTAATACTAAAAAAATAGGTCTAAATCCATATGCTAAATATACAGGAAATTCCCCTTCAGGATAGTGTGCATAATGGCTAGTTGCTGGTTGTTTTTGAAACTCATTCATCTTAACTCCAATTCAAAACTACTTATAATAGTTTCATCTTTTAATAATTTTGCAGTTTGTTCATACACAAAAGTGTCATCTCTTTGTTTTCTTGGCTTTTCAATTTTGAAAGTTTTTATTATATGCCCAACAGGTTCAGCTTTTAAAACTAAAATCTCATCACTTAACCTAATAGCTTCCATTAAATCGTGTGTTATAAATAAAACAGAAAGTTTTTCATTTTCAATAGTATCAACAAGTAAACTTTGAAGCTCTTTTTTAAGCCCAATATCCAAAGCTGAAAAAGGCTCATCTAAAAATAAAAGACTTGGATTTACTACTAATGCCCTTGCAAAAGATACTCTTTGTTTCATTCCTCCACTTAAATCTTTTGGGAATTTTTCAAAATCATCTTCATCTAATCCAAACTTTAAAGCAATCTGTTTTGCCGTTTGCTCACTTTCTTTATTTCCAATTTTCTTTGCTTTTAATCCTAATGCAATATTGTCAATAACATTTTTCCAAGGAAGAAGTCGTGGTTCTTGAAAAGCAAAAGATGATGAGCTAAAAGTATTTTTTATTTTTCCTTCATCCAAATCCAGTAGTTTTGCACAAAGATGCAAAAGTGTAGTTTTTCCTCCACCACTTGGTCCTACTATTGAGATAACTTTTCCTTTTTCTAAAGTAAAATTTATCTTGTGAAGTATATGTTTAAACCCGTATGAGAAATTTACATCCTGTACTTTTAGTTGTTCTACTCTCTCCATGCTTCAACCTCTTTTTTTATTGGTTCTAGTATTAAATACTCAATTATTAGTAAACTTCCTATCATAATAGTAACAAGAGCAAGTGCACTTGCAGTATCTAACTGACTTCTAGCAACTGCTAAACTAGCACCTAAGCCATCACTTGAAGCTAAAAGCTCAGCCATAATTACTATTTTCCATGACATTCCTAAAGCTGAAATGTATGCTGGAAATATATATGAAAAGATATGAGGAAGATAAACATCAAAAAGTTTCATTGAAAAAGGTAAATGAAAACTATCAGCCATTTGTTTTAAATTTCCTTCAATAGTCCTAGTTCCTTGTAAAGCTCCTACAAAAACGATAGGAAAAGATGCTATAAATACTGTAAAAATAACAGTTAAGTCTCCCATTCCAAACCAAATCATTGCTAAAACTATCCAAGCAATTGGAGGCATTCCAAAAAGAATTGTAACTATTGGTCTACTCATAATAGATGCTGTTACAAACAATCCTGAAAGAAGACCTAAAACAGAACCAACAATAAGTGCAAGAAAAAATCCACTTAGTGCCCTATTTAGAGTAATCACAATATTTTCAAACATTTCACTATCATTTAATATTGTGTTTAACGCGATAAAAGTGTCTTTAGGACTTGGTAGAATCAAATCACCATAAACTTGATTCCCAAAATCCCAAAGTGCTGCGAATAAAAAAATAGAAGCAACAGATCCCCACCCGCTCCAAAGATACGATGGAAAGTCTTTAAGAATTTTCATAAGTAATTTCATTTTTAATCCATATATTTAATATAAAGTTATTATAATATAATTGATATTAATTATCATTGACAAGCATCAAGAATTTCAATCTTTGCTTTAAAGGTTTTTTATATTTTTGAGTAATAATTCAATAAGTATTGATATTGATTATCAAATTAAAGAAAAGTAAAGGTTTATTTTAATAGTATTTTGATATTAATTATCATTAAGGAAGATCATGAGTATTTTAATTATTGGGGGAGATCAAATCTCTCAAATTTCATCAATGTTTTTAAGCTTAGGCGCAAAAACAATTAACCACTGGGATGCTAGAAAAAAATCTTCAGCACCAAAGAAAAAGCTTCCTCAAAATCTAGATTGTATCGTTATGATAACTTCATTTTTAAATCATAACACAATGTTAAAATATAAAAATGAAGCAAAGAAAAAGAATATCCCTTTTATTTGTGCAAAAAGATCTGTAGCATCTGTTTATGATGAGTATGTAAAAGTAATAGGATTAAAAGATAGTAGCTGTTAAAACGGATATAAAGTATGAGAATAAGTTTGAATACTTATTCTCATATTTTAAACAAAGATTATTTTTCTAAAACAATCTCTTTATTTTCAATATTCAAAGGTTTAACTATAGATTTATTTTTAGATTTTTTAGTTTGGTATAACATATGATGCCATAGTGCGAATCCACAAAATGCAACACCTGCAACAATATGTACATTTTTAGCAACTTTATTTTTCATAAACATTGAAGTAACAACAGTTGCTCCAAGAGTTGCTGTCATTCCAATTTTTGCTGCTTCTTTTTGAATCTCTAAATCAAATGACATTTATTTGCTTCCTTTTTTTTCTTTTTTCTATCGTTTTCATAGTTTTATTAACTGTTTTTAGTGTTAAAAAAGCTGTTAAGGCTGTTGCAAGAGGTAGTAATATTGGCATGTAAATCCTTTGATAATAATTATCAAAATAATATCAAAGAAAATCTTAAATAGAACTGATAATTATTATCATACTTACTTTAACTTAACACCTTTTATCGAATTTAACAATAATCCAATAGTTGTACCATTATGTAATACAGCTGTTACTATTGGCGAGAACAAGCCAAATGTTGCACCAAGTAGGATTCCTGAGTTAATACCAACTGTTGCATTAAAGTTTGTATTTATTAAGCTCATTGTTTTGTTTGCATACTCTTTTGCTTCAACAACGCAGGCAATATCATCTTTTAACAAACTTATATCAGCAGTTGCTTTTGCAATATCAGCGCCTCTACTCATTGAAATTCCCACATGTGCAGAAATAAGTGCTGGAGCATCGTTTATTCCATCACCTACAAAAGCTACTTTTTTACCTTGCGCCATAAGTTCTTTTACAATATCCGCTTTATCTTTTGGTAAAAGCTCCGCTCTTACTTCATCTACTCCTAGCTCAATTCCTATTTTTTCAGCTTTTTCTTTAACATCACCTGTTAACATAATGATATTTTTAACACCTAGTTTTCGTAATTTTAAAATAGACTCTTTTGCATTAGCTCTAAGCTCATCAGCTAGTCCAATTGTTCCTAAAAGCTTTCCATCATATCCAACATATAAAAGAGTTTTCCCATCTTTTAAAGAGTTTTCTATCTCTTTTTTATGTTTTGAAAAATCTATCTTTTCATCATCTTCTAAAAAGTGCCTACTTCCTATTACTACAGCTTTTCCATCAACTTCAGTTTTAACTCCATGTGCCACGATAAATTCTACTTCTTCGTGGTGCATATGTACAAAACCTCTCTCTTTTGCAGCTTTTACAACAGCTTCAGCCACAGGATGAAAATAGTGCTCTTCAGTTGAAGCTGTTAAATTTAGAAGCTCTTCTTCACTCCACTCAGCATTGTAAGATTCAACTGAAATAACTTCAAGTTCCCCGTAAGTTAAAGTCCCTGTTTTATCAAAGATAAAAGTATCAGCACTACTTAAAGCTTCAATAGATTTTGCACCTTTTATCATAATTCCATTATGACCAGCTTTTGAAATAGTAGATTTAAAAGCAACAGGAGTTGCAAGTTTTAAAGCACATGAATAATCAGCTTGTAAAATAGAAGCAACTCTTTCAAAATCTCTATTAAAAATATATGAAGCACCTGCTAGTCCAAGCGTTACAGGAACTAATTTATCTGCTAATTTATTTGCTTTTAGTTGTACAGATGATTTTTCATTTAAAGAGTTTTCAATATAGTGTTTAATTCTTTGAGTTGCAGTATCAACACCCACATGCTCAGCCCAAATTCTAAATCGTCCTTCTTCGACAATAGTTCCAGAAATAACTCTATCACCACGAGATTTAATAATAGGTTCAGCCTCACCTGTCATTGAAACTTGATTAACACTTCCAACTCCATCAATAATATGACCATCAACTGCAATTGTATTTCCAGCTCCAACAATAACAATATCACCAACTTCAATAGTTTCAGTTTTTACTAAAACCTCAGTTACTTTTCCATCAATTAACTTTTCAAGCCAAGCTTCTTCAACATTTGGTTTTGATAACTCTTTTAACAAATCATCACTTTTATGAACTGTTGTCTCTTCAATGTACTCACCAAGTTCGATCATCGCATTAGTAGAGTTTGCCGCTAAATAATCTTTTCTATAAATAGATATAGCAACAGCAGCACTTTCAAGAACTTTTGAAGTTAATCCTTCTTTTAAAAGCTCTTTTGAGCCATCAATCAATAGTGGCATTGAAGCAGCTGTTGTAAGCCCTGCTTTTAATAAATCATTTGTTATAAACCGCTCAGCAATTAATGCACTCGTAGCTCTTATAGTTCCATTCATAGAAGGTTTTTCACTACTTACGCAAGATACGCAAACAGCTTGTGCTTCGCAGTTTTCTAGTAAGTCATTAATCGTTAGTGTATTTAAAATATTTTCAAGTTTTTCTGTAATATCTTCTTCTATTTCAAATATAACTGAAAATGCTTTTTTATTTATTCTTACGCTTAAAACTCCATCAATTTCTTCAAGATAGCTTTGTAAAATATTTTCATCTAAAAACTCATCTTTTAATAAAAAGTATTTATACCTAAGCCTAAAAGGAGTTTCATGCACTTTTATAAAATTATTTTTCATAAATACAATTCTTAATGCTCTTGATTTGCTTGCATTTGAGCTTTTGCATCTTCATATCTCTCTTTTAGCTCTTCAATGCCAGCAGAGAAAAGTTCTCTTCCTTTTCCAACAGTTTTCATTACAGTTTCTTGAGCGCCTTTATTTGTAAGTAAATATGTTGCAAGTGCACCAATTAATGCTCCTTTTATAAAATCTCCACTATTAATCCCTGCTTGAGCGGGAATCATAGGTGTTTGATTTGCTTGTTGTAATGGATTTTGATTAGCATTTTGATTTATATATGGATTTTGATTTATATTAACTCCCGTTTGCCCGTTTTTTGCTCTTGAATTTTCAATATTAATATCATATTGTCTATTTTGATTATTTTGTCTATTTTGATTATTATTCATAAATTTCATCCTCTACTTTACAATTTTCATTTGTTAAATATTTTTGATCTAGTTTTTCTTCAATAATTTCAAGAGCATAAATTCCCATCATTCCAATAGTCACAGCTGTAAGAGCTTTAAATAATCCACCTTTTTGACCCAAATAATTAGCAGTTGCAATTGCAGTTCCTGTAGCAATAGCTCCTTGTGAAGTTCTTTTAATAGTATCTTTAATAGCATCTTCTTTTGTTATTTGTCTGCTTTGAGCTTTTTTATAATTTATAGCCCCGCTTACAACAGCAGCAGCAACAGCACCACTTACTACATGTCCTAAAACATTTCTAGGAGTTCCTGTGTTTATAGTTAAATCTTTCATTATATTCCTTAGTTCTTCTTCTCTTGTAAATCTTTTTTTAACTCTGATATCTCTTCAACAAGCTCATCTACAACACCATCTTTTTTTGTGCATAACTTATCTTTTAGTTCATCTTTTAATTCATTTAAATTTTTCTTTGTTTTTTCCAAAGTTTCATCAGCAAGCTCTTTTGATTTATCAAAAAATTCTGTTGTTTTTTCTTTTAATTTATCTGATTTGTTAAACGCAATTACAGCACCAACTCCAACTGCTATTCCTAGTATGAATGGTAAAGCCATTTTTTACTCCTCTTCTTTTTGATTAGTTTTTGGCATATAGTTATTTAGAAGCGCAATTATTGCACCACCAAATACAGCTCCACTTGCCATTGTTAAGTTAAGTTTTGAAAATATTTTTGAAATTAAATTCTCATCTATATTTCCACTCATAATATCATCTATTAAAACTTGATATTCACCTAATTTTTCCATAATATTTTCTTGATTTATACTTCCAATATTTGTAGAATCTGTACTATTATAATGTGTCAAAACACAATTTCTAAAAGTTGGGAGATGATTATTAAAAGATGCTGCTTGAAGTCTAAAAAGCACATCTTTAATATCATCTTCAAAAGCGTGTAAAAGCAAATTATTGTACATAGCAATATTGCTTATTTCACCAGCAACTCCCATTTCACAGCACTCAATTAAAGTATTTGGAACTTCAATTTTATCGTACCAGTTATTTATAGGAACTTCTACTTGATATTTTTCCATTAGTTTAATAAGTGCTCCATAATGAACGGCTTCAGCCTCTTTTATATTTACAAAAGGCTGAACCAATCCAAACTTCTCAATGATTTTAGAATATGCTTCGTAAGCTTTAAACTCATCATAAACAGCAATTCTTAGAATCTGCGAAGTTAAAGGAATTGCACTATTTAAATCAACTCTTTGTGAAAGCAACAATGCCTCATCACTATTTATTTGATTATTCGTTTGCTCGTTTATTTCCAATTAAATTACCTCCTTTGCAAGATTATTAATTAGTATAGATATCTCATCTAAATTTCTTTGATTTACTAAATCTTCCCAAATATTTGGTTTAAATATTTTAAAGTCATAAGTAATAGTAATTGAAGCAATAATTTTATTAATTTTAATCTCAATTATTCCGTCAATTTTATTTGGTAAATTTTCAATATCACTCAATGAAATGTCTCCACCTAGCTCTTTAATTTTAGGATTTACCCTAACTCTTAATCTTCCAGGAGTATGAGCAATAATTGAAAAAAACTTACTGATTTTTATAATTTCGTCTGTGCTTATCAAAACTTTTCCTTTTGTTAATCTTTATATATTAATAATTAATTAAAGCTTATTATAGACTTATACTCATTATCAAATAATCTGATTTTCTAATTTTTTTGGCACTCTTCACAAATTCCATAAATTGTCATTACGTGGTCATTTAGAATAAAGTTATTTTTTTTAGCTATTTGTATTTGTTTTTCTTCAATTGTTTCATCTGTAAACTCAATAATTTTTCTACAACTTGTGCAAATTAAGTGATCGTGGTGTAATGAAATATTTAACTCATATAGTTTAGCACTTTCAAGAGCATCTAAACTAATAACTATTCCTAATTCTTCAAAAAACTTCATTGCTCTGTAAACTGTTGCAATGCCAATGTCTATTTTATAAGTTTCTTTTACTTTTTGAGTAATCTCTTCAACTGTTAAATGATCTTCAGAATAATATAAAATTTTTAAAATATAGTCTTTTTGAATAGAGTTTTTTAACTTTAGTTTTGAAACGTGTTTTTGGAAATTCTCTAAAAAAGTTTCAAATTGAATATCGAATTTTTTATGCATCTACTAAGCCCTTAATTGAAATAAATAAAATTCCTATAAGAACTAAAGTAAAATAAATTTTCCACAAATTTTTGTGGATTTTTGAAGTCTTTTCATGTAATGACTCTTTTATATTTTTTTCTAAAGAAAAATTATCTTTCATTTTTTACCTTAATATATATTTCCCAGAATAATACTTTTTAAGAACTTAACATTTTATTAATGATACTCAGAATCAATTTAAATATGAATTAAGTTACTCAACTTTCGCACATAGATTCCAATAAATTCATGAACTAAAGTTGATAAATAAAGTCCATAAGTAGGCACTTTTTAGTATAATTACGTTACAACTAACATCATTATAAAGGTCTATCTTATGGAACTTGCAAATTATATAGAAACTGCTATGAAGAGCATATTAAAAAATCCAATTTACGAAGTGTTATCAGAAATAAAAATCACAAAAATACTTAAAC
>JAGOIF010000058.1 GCA_017995775.1 Aliarcobacter sp. | reverse complement strand
TTCATTAAAATCTCCCATTGCATATCTTAAGCTAATCTCTGCACTTTTGTTAAGTTCATATGATAAACCTGCATTATATTCTGTGATTTTTAAATCTTTATCTATGTTTGCAAATGTTGCATCTTTAATATTATGTAATCCTATATTTGCTTCAAGAGTTAAATCTTTTGTAGCCTCATAGGCAAAATTTAAAGCTACCAGTGAAGTATCTCCGTAAGATCCAAATCTATCTATTGATGCTGTTCCTAAATCATCATTTGTTAAATATGTAACAGGCAGATTTTCTCCTGAGATATATCCATCTTTTGTCATAACTCCTGCGATTCCAATATTGATATCATTTATTTGTTTAGAAACTTTTAAATAAGCTCCTAACATTTTTTCATCACTTTGACCAACAGATGAATCTGTTCTATCACCAACTCTTTTTTCAATTTGTGCTTGTAAATCTAAACCAGCAACCTCACCCATTGCAAAGGCATTAAACATGTGGCTTGTTGCTTCATTATAAATTCCAGAATTTAAAGCTGTTTCTGTATTATTTTGTAAATAAACATATCTTCCACCCACTAATAACTTATCAATAGTAACTTGTCCACCTAAACCATACGCATCAAAATCACCTTTTCCAGTACCTGATGAATTTACACCTAAATATGTATTTTGATCATCATTTTTACCTTCAACTGCTTTAAAATCAAAAGCATATAATAAAACATTATCAACAGGTGTATATCCTAAAAGTGCTAAGTCAATTTTATCTCCATTAGAACCATAAAAAGGTGTTCCATATGTATCGTTTATTCTTCCTGCAATTAACAGTTTATTTTCATCAAATGGAACAGTTAAATATGCTTCTTCCCAATCAAATGTATCATCTGAGTTATCTCCCCAAGCATCATTTTGTAATTTTATTGCAGTGTGAATTTTTATTTTTTCAAGAGTTGTAAAATCTAAATTTAGATTTATTTCAGAGTCGATTATTTGTTTATCTTTTTTTACAGTATCTGTATCACCTTTTACAGATATTCCTCTCACTTGAGCATCTCCATAAATTTTTAAATCAGATGCTATTTCAATATTTCCAGCAATTGCAGAACTTACAGCAATTGATGCTGCTAAGCTTAATAACCCAAGTTTTTTCATTTTTAGTCCTTAAATAATTTTTTACTAGAATTCAGTCAAAAACAAATTCTGTGTGAAGAATCATATCTTGTATGTATAGCCCATATATAGCCCTTATATAGCTTAAAAATAGCGTTTGTATAGCCTGAAAATAGCTGAACTAAAAAATTATTATTTAATACAAAAAAACAATTTTATTTGTATTTTCCAAACTCTTTATATGTTTTATCTTCAAAAATTATGAATACTGTTTTTTCTTCTTTTTCATTCTCATAAGAAGGAAGTGATAATCCAATTGCATTTTTTGGAATATTTTTAAAGAAATCTTTTATAGCTAAAGATGGAACATTTCCTTCAAAAACATAATCATTCAAAAAAGAAGTATTACAAGATTGAATTTGTGATGGAATTCCAACTTCATTTTTGATATTTTTATTGCTATTAACGGTAATTATCTCAACATCTTTTGCAACATTTTTCATTTCATCCAACCATGATTGTGGACAAGTACTTGTAATTGGTTGAAATATTTGCATTTTATTTTCACTTGCAAATATAAATAATCCTAAACTTAATAAAAATAAAATCTTTTTCATTTTCTTTCCTTTAATATTTATTTTATAACATTACAAAGATCTATAAGTATATCAATAACACTAGGCATAACTTTAGTACCTACAGCAAGAGACAATGCTTGCCAAAATATTAGTAGTGGTATTAGTGATTTTAATCTAAAGTAAGTAAACATTTTTTCCTAATTTATTTGTAATATCTTAAATTTAATGCAATGGTACTCAATATTTATAGCTTCAATTTAGCAAAATATTAAACTTTATGAACGCTACAATTAGGCTATAAAAAACACATATAATTGTATAAATATCAAAAAAGGATTTACCATGAGAAATATATTTGTTTTGTTTATTTATTTGATTCTTTTGCAAAATTTAAATGCATCAGATCATATGGAATCTTCAACTTTTAATGAAATTATTAAAGAAGTAATAAAGGATGATAAATATATCTTTGATGATAATATTAAAATAAAAGTCCCTGATTTTGCTGATAATTCAATGCAAGTTCCTATTTTTATTGATGGAAAAAATATACAAGATGCAAAAAGAATAGTTTTATATGCAGATTATAATCCAATTCAAAAAATCATTGATATGCAACTGGAAAATCTGTTTGCTGTACTTTCATTAAATATTAAAGTTGCTCAAGAAACTCCACTTAGAGTTTTTATTCTTGATGATAAAAATATTTGGCATATTTCTAGTAAAAATATAAAAAGTAATGGTGGTGGTTGTGATGTTTCTAGCCAATCTTTGAATAATTATGAATATGAGAAATTTTTAGGACAAATCAAAGGAGAAATATTTGTAAAAGAAGAAGGTTCACGAATAAAAGCTTCAATTTTTCATCCTATGGAAACGGGTTTAGTATTTGGCACAACTGAATTTTATATCAATGAAATTAGCATAAAAAACAATGATACAGTGTTGGGGAATATTCAATCAAGTTCTGTAATAAGTGAAAATCCAAGATTTATTTTTGAAACAAAAGAAAAAGTTGATAATATAAATATTGAATTTACAGATAGTGATGGAAATAAATATAAGGCACAAATAAAATGAAATATTTTATTTTAATTATATGTTATTTGACTTTGAGTTTTTCAAATGATTTTGATTATAAATTAAAAGCTATTAAATTATCTGAAAATAGCTACTATTTTTATGGAAAAGAGGAATATTTTTCCAAAGAAAATGGTGGGGATATTGCAAATGCTTCTTTTATAATTACTGCAAATAGTGTTATTTTAATTGATACGGGAAGTTCAAAATCATATGGGGAACAAGTAAAAAAACAAATAGAAAAAATCACTTCAAAACCTATAAAATATATAATAAATACCCACCATCATCCTGATCATTTTTTAGGAAATAGTGCTTTTTTTTCTAGTGATATTTATGCAACTGAATTTACAAAAGAAGATATAGAAAAAAATGGTCATTTATATATTGCAAATCTGCGTAATCTTATAAAAGATGCAATAAATGGAACTAAAATAAAAGCACCTGATAAAATATTACAAAGTAAAACTTTGGATTTTGATGGTTATAAATTAAAAGTATTATATTTAAATGGACATACCCAAAGTGATATTGCAATCTATGATGAAAATACAAAAATCCTTTATGCTTCTGATTTAGTTTTTTATAAAAGAACTCCAGCAACTCCCCATGCAAATATACAAAACTGGATAAAATCCCTAGAAGAACTTGAAAAAATTGATTATTCAGTTTTAGTTCCAGGGCATGGTCTAACATCTAAAACAAAAGAACCTATAAAAGAGAATATTGCTTATTTAAACTATTTAGATAGTACTTTAAAAAGTTCGGTAAAAGAAGGTCTTGATGTTTTTGAGATATTAGAAAAAGCCATTCCAAAAGAGTTTGAGAGTTTTACTATGTTTAAAGAAGAGTTTGAAAGATCTGTTATAAATCTTTATCCCTCTTATGAAAAAGATTTGAAAAAATAACTATTTTTTCAAATCTTCCATAAACTTAATAAGTAATCTAATAGCCACTCCCGTTGCACCATAAGAGTGATAAGCCCAATTTTCTTGTCTATATGATGGACCTGCTATGTCAAAATGTAGCCATTTTTTCTTATTTTTATTTTTTATAAATTTACTTAAAAATAAACTAGCTGTTATTGCAGCTCCATTTTTATTGGGGCTTGTATTTACAAAATCGGCAACTTGACTTTCAAGTAGTTTTTCTAAATAGTCATTAAAAGGTAAAAATCCTACTAATTCACCTGATTTTTTTGAAGCTTTTAAAATCTTCTTTTTTGTTTTTTCATTGTATCCCATAACAGCAGTTGTAAAAGCGCCAAATGCTCCAATACTAGCTCCCGTTAATGTTGCAAAATCAAAAATATAATCAAAATCTTGAATATTTTTTTGAGCATAAAACAAACAATCAGCCAAAACCAATCGCCCTTCCGCATCTGTATTTGTAACTTCTATTGTTTTACCATTTGCAGCTTTTAAAATATCTCCTGGTTTGTAAGCATCACCACCAATCATATTTTCAACAGCTCCCAGAATTCCATGAACTTCAAAAGGTAAATCAAGGGATGAAAGAGCATGTATAACTCCCATAATACTTGCAGCTCCAGCTTTGTCACATTTCATAGAAACCATTCCACCATCGCGCTTTAAACTCATTCCACCTGTGTCATAAGTTACACCTTTTCCCACAAGAACTATTTTAGCTATTGGATTTTTTGGTTTATAACTTAGATGAATAAGTTTACTTTCATGCCTTGATGCGATTCCTACACTATACATGGCATTCATATTATTTTCTTTTAAATAATCTTCACCAAAAACTTTACACTCGATATTTTTATTTTTTGCCATTTCTAAAGCATCATTTGCCATAGTTTGTGGATAATAATCATCAGGCGCGCTGTTTACTATATCTTTTGTATAATTCATACTATTACAAATAATCAATGCTTTTTTTAAATCTGCTTCTAGTTTAGCTTTTTCTTTTTTTGATGAAGCAATAGATATTTGTATATTTTTTGTTTTTTCTTCATTTTTTTCTGATTTATATCTTAAAAATTCATAATTTCCTAAGATTAAACCTTCAATAATTGTCTGTATTTTTAGCTCTTTTTTTGATTGAAGAATATCTATTTTTATATCTTTTATATTTAAATTTTTGATAAATCTTATGGCTGTTGCAAATGCCGTTTTTTGATTCTCTTTTTCAAATTTTAAACACGATATATATAATCTTTTATTTTTCATATCAAAATGAGTATTAAAAGATTTCTTAAAAAAATTAATATTTCTAAAAAGCTCTTGCTCTTGGGGGCTTAAATATTTGATTTTATTTAAAATAATTATTTCATAAGATGATTGGATTTTCTCAATATTTTTTTCATTTAGTGTTATATTCATTCAATTTTCCTTTGATTCTTGAGCATATTAAAAAGTGATATTTTTTATTAAACTATTCTATTTATAATATAATTGTATCTCTTTAAAATAGAATTTGTTCTTATATAATTGAGAAGTAATAATAAATTTTTAAGGCTTGAAGGAAGGTTTTATTTTAGAAAAAGCAGTAGTTTTAAACTACTGCTTTTTTTTCTTTTTTCTTGTTCTATTAAAATATAACATCACTCCTGTAACTGTAAAAAGCAACATAAAAAACGAGGCTAAAAACATACCAATTTGCCCAATTATTCCAAAATATTCACCTGTATGTAAAGGTAAAATACTTTTCATTAATTGTTCATTTAATGGTTTATCTTCATATCTTTCGTGTTTTATTATTTGATTTGAATTTATGTCCAATTCTAAAGTATTTCTTGCTCTATAATGTGCTGAATCTACATCTAAATAACTGAAACTATAAACGCTTCCTTTTTGAGGGAATCTTATATTTGCGTCAGAATATTCTTTTTGAATTAAAACATTAAACAATTCAACTGCCTTTTGATAATCATCAAAGTTTGGTTCAGTTGAACCTTTTTGCATTTGAAGAGGCATATTTCTTTGAGGTTTTTCAACTCCTGCTATTTTATATAAAGTGGCGTTATACCAATCATAAGACCAATAAAGTCCAGTTAATGAAGCTAATAAATAAAATGGAAGAACCCACATCCCAATAGAACTATGCATTGTTGATAAAAATGCTCTTCCATGATGTTTAAAACTAAAAGTTAAACTTCTAAAAAATGCTCTTCTAACTCTTCCCCAATAAATATAAAGTCCACTTAAAGAAAGAATAATTAAAGAAATTGTACTAATTGCTACAACTTGTTTTCCAACTTCACCTAACATTAATCTTCTATGTAAATCTAAGATCAAAGAGAAAAATGCTTTTCCTTTTATTTCTGGCAAAATTTCAGCTGTATATGGATTTATATAATAACTCTTTCCTCTTTTTGATTCTTTACCCTCACCTTTTCCTGCTACATTTATTATAACTGATGAGTTTACATCACTTGAAAAAGAAAGACTATTTATCTTAGCTTCTGGTAGTTTTTCTTGAAGTTTTTCTAATAATTCTTTTGTAGAAAGTTTTGCTTCATTTGGTACAAAAACCTCATAACTATCTTTATTTATAAATTTTGTTATCTCCTTTTCAAAAGATAAAATTGCTCCAGTAACTCCAACAACAAGTAATACGAAACCTGCTGTTAATCCTAAAATCATATGTATTTTAAACCATATTGTTTTATGCAAATTCTTGCTCCTTTTTTATTTTCTATGAAATATTAACAAATTAGTTTTAACGATTTTTTAATGTAATTGATAATTGTTATTAAAAGTAAGCTCTAATTTTCTAAGCTCTTCTATATTTTTACAACCTGTAAAAATCATAGAAACTTCGAGTTCTTCTTTTAAAATTTTTAAAGTATGAGCAACACCTAAAGCACCAGCTGTTGCTAAACCATACATTATTGGTCGTCCAATCATAACAGCACTTGCACCCAATGCAATTGCTTTTATAACATCTGTTCCTCTTTTTATTCCACCATCAAAAAGTATTGGAATTTTTCCTTTTATTTCATTTGTTATTTTTGGCAAAATTTCTATACTAGCAGGAAGTGTGTCCAATGTTCGTCCTGCGTGATTGGATACTACAATTGCATCAATTCCTAACTCTACTGCTTTTTTTGCATAAGAAACGCTAGTTATTCCTTTTAGAATTACGGGTAAATTTGTATTATTTTTGATAAATTCTATATCTTTCCATGTTGGTAATATTTTTGCAATATCTAATATATTTTCAAAATTATTTGTTGTTTGCATTGGATTTATATTTTCAATATTAATTGCACAAATTTCATTTGGTAAATAAAATCCTGCTCTTTGTTCTGTGTTTCTAAGACCTGAAATTGGCGCATCTATTGTAATAACTAAGGCTTTAAAACCTAGATTCTCAGCTTTTCTTATAAGTTTTATATTTGTATTCATATCAGCTTGGATGTACAGTTGAAACCAAAGAGGTGAACTTGTAGTATTTGAAATATCTTCTAAAGTAGAACTTGAAAAGGAACTAACACACATACAAGTATTCATAGCATTTGCAGCTTGTGCGCTTGCTATTTCTCCATCAAAATCCACTAACTTTTGATAAGCAACTGGTGCTAAAAATATCGGTGAAGAATAAGTTTCTCCAAATAACTCTATATTTGTATTTGCTCCACTTAAATCTTCTAAAGTGTTTGTTTCTAAAAAAATATTAGAAAAAGCTTCTTCATTTCTTCTAAAAGTTATTTCATCCCCTGCTCCACTACAAACATACGCTAAAGAGTTTAAATCCATTCGCTCTTTTGCATATCTTTCATAATCTTTAAGTGATACTAAATCATTTGGAATAAAGTCTAACTTTTCTTTTATCATTAAAGCTCAGCCCACTCTTGAATTAATTTATGATAATGAATTGATAGATTTACAGCCTCTTGTGTTTCTCCATATTTAGCTCTTAAACTTTGAATTGTATTATCAAGTTCAAATAAAATAGTTCTTTTCCAAGCACTTCTAATCATACTTTGAGTCCACATGAAACTCACCATTCGAACACCTTTAGTAACGGGTTCAACTCTGTGTAAAGAAGTTGAGGGATAAAGTATCATATCTCCAGCTGGAAGTTTTACTTCATGTGTTCCAAAAGTATCTTCTATTACCATTTCCCCACCCTCATATTCATCTGGGTCTGTGAAAAATAAAGAGCATGAAACATCAGTTCTATAGTGTTTTGCAACCGTTGCATCATATAAAATTGAGTTATCAACATGATTTCCATAAGCACCACTATTTTCATATCTATTTACAAAAGGAGAAATTATGTGATTTGGTAAGGCAGCACTTACAAATAAAGGATTTGTTTTTAAAGCTTGAGTTATCATCTGTCTTAAATGTGCTAACAATTGGCTATCTTCTGCTAATTGAAGATTACTTTTTACATTAACAGCTTGACTTCCAGCTGTTAATTTTCCATCAATCCATGAAGCTTTATCTAACAACTCTCTGCACTCTTTTACTTGGTTTTGACTTAGTACATTTGGAATATGTAATATCATAGATTTTTCCTTTTTATTATTTTGTAAATAAAATTAGCTGTAATTTTATTTACAAAATAATAATTCAATCCCAAAAGGGATTGAACTAATTAAAATTTATATGCTAAAGAAATTAAACCACTTCTTGCAGCACCTGGTGTATATCTATTTCCATTTTTATTAACATTTGCAACATACTCTTTATCGGCTATATTATAAATATTGATTTGTGTAGATAAATTTTTACTAAATTTATATGATGCCATTGCATCAAATACTACATAAGAATCAACTTCTGTAAATCTTCCATCAGAAGGTGCAGTTGTACCATTTTGATTAGCAGCAGATGCATATCCTGCGTACATTTTACCAATATATCTAGCTCCAGCTCCAGCTGTTAACTCTTTTGTAAAGTTATATGATGACCAAAGTGTTGCTGTTAACTCAGGAGTATAAGCAAGTGCAGAACCTTCTGTTGAAGCTGTTCCTTTTGTAATTTCTGATTTACTTTTTGCAATTCCTGCAGTTACAGACCAAGCATCTGTAATTTGTCCAGCGATTCCAAATTCTATACCTTTAACTTCTCTTTCCCCTACTTGCTCATAATCTGCAATACTTGTTGAACTTACGTTAATTAGCTCATTTTCATTTGTTGTTTTATAAATCGCACTTGTAAAAGATAATTTATTATCAAAGAAATCCCATTTGGTTCCAAGTTCAATAGTTTGAGCTTCTTGAGGTTCCATACTTGGATTTGCACCACTTGTTGCACTTGAACTTAATGTAAAGTTAGCTCCACTTGGTGGTAATTGTGAATCTGCATAAGAAACATATACACTTCCATTGTCTAAAGGTTTATAAACTAAACCAATTTTATAACTTTTTAATGTTCCTGAATCTTCTAAATCATTAGCAACTAATGTTCCAACTGGAACTCCACCACCTGGGGCTGTAGCTGTTGCAACAGTTGTGATATCTGTTCTTGTTTCATATTTATCAAGTCTTCCACCACCTGTTAATATAACTTTTTCTCCAATATCAATTGAATCAAAAACATAAGCACCAATAGTTTTTGTTTCACCAAATGTTTTTGCACCTGTTGGGTCTAATGATAAATTTGCATAACCATTTGATCTAGGGTTATAAAGATTTCCAACTTTTTCAGCTGTTGTTATACCATTTGCAGCAATTGTTTTATTTGTTTGATTTTCAATAGATATGTCAAAACCTGTACTTATATTATGTAAAAGAGGTCCTGTATATACAGATGTTCTTATATTTGTTGTATTTGCTAAAATCTCATTTTCTTGCCATCTAGCTTGTGGAGATAATGATACCGTCCATAAAGCGGGATTACTTATATTTGGTAATAATATATCATTAGAAGATACTGTTGCACCTGTTAGTAATGAATCAATTTTCGATTTTCCGTATCTTGTTGTATTTGTTAAAGTTGTTTTATCTGATAAATCATGTTCAAATTTTGCTGTAAAAGCATCTGTTGTTATTTTTTCATAATCATCTGATGATCCATAAAAGTTTGAAGTATCTACTTTATTTGCTTTTGATAATACGCTATTACTATTATAATAACCACTTACTCCAATATTAGGAATTGCTCCATCTGGAATATCATCTTGTTCATATCTTTCATAAGAAAAAGAACTTCTTGTATTTGTTCCTATTCCAAAAGCAACAGAAGCTGCAATACCAAGTCTATCAAGCTCAACTTCATCTCTTCCAGCTACTTCACCATCTTGTTTCATAACATTTAATCTAACACCTGATGTCTCACTTAATGCTTTATTTAAATCAGCTGTTAGTCTTGAATTATTTGATGTTCCATAAGAACCTGCAACTTCTGCTTTGTCTTTATTTGTTGCTGTTTTTGTAACTTGATTGATATATCCAGATGGAACACTAGCTCCATTATCAGCTCCAACAGTACCTTTTGTAATTTCAACAGCTTCTGTATTAAACATATCTTTTGTAGCAGCATTTAAATCTTTTATACCATCTTTATAAATACTACTATTAACATCAAATCCTCTCATAGAAATATTATTTTTACTACTTGTATTTCCTTGTTCACCAAGTAAAAGTGTAACACCTGGAGTATTTTGTAAAGCTTCTTGTAAAGTTGTAGCTTTTTGCTCTTCCATTACTTTTTTTGTAATAACTTGAATAGTTTGGGGAGTATCTACTAAATCTTGAACTA
Source organism: Aliarcobacter sp. (assembly GCA_017995775.1). Classification (GTDB taxonomy): domain Bacteria; phylum Campylobacterota; class Campylobacteria; order Campylobacterales; family Arcobacteraceae; genus Aliarcobacter. The sequence continues at coordinate 2,052 of JAGOIF010000058.1, read as the reverse complement.
CTTTTGCTGATGAAGATTTATTTACTTTAAAACCTTCTGTATAGTCTGTTTTTTCAACTTTTTCAGTAACGTCAACTTTTTCTAATAGTGTAGAGTCTGCATTTAGCATAAGGGGAGTTGTTAATAATACAGTTGCTGTCACAACAGATGCGCCAATGTAATTTGTTTTTTTGTGTTTCTTACTTACTATGTAATTTGCCAATATATTTTCCTCCGAGAAAATTTAAATAATTTTTATTTTTTAATATTTGGCTGGCTATGTATTTAGGAGAACGGTTAAATCTTTGCTTGCTATTTTATTATTTTCTTTTATTTTGTTAAAATTAGTTTGTTCGCTTTTGTAACTCTTAATTGATACTCTTGTCCATCATGAACAATTGTAATAATATTTGACTGAATAAAGATTTCTTTGCTATCAATTTTTCTTTCTTTTTTTTCCAAAAAATTTCCTAAATGGGTTTATTTAAACTAATTATTAACAAAATATAAATGGGATATTAACAAAGCAATTCTTAAAATTTAATAAAATTGATAATTGTTATCATTACTGTTTAAGTTTACATTCGTTAAAATTACTAAAAAAATTGGAGAAATTATGGAAAATGCTTTTTTAATAATTATTACACTTGCCGCTGGTTTTTATCTTTATAGAAAAATATTTAAAAGTGGTGGTTGTGGTTGTTCAGATGGTGGAAGCTGTAAAACAAAAAAATAGATGATTTGTTAGTAAAATTGAACTATTTTATATTTAAAGTTTTAATTATAATAGACTATTGATTTAAATCAATGATAATCGTTATCATTCTTATTATAATTCGGAAAATATAATTAACTTTAGGAATTAAATGAAATTTTTATTTAAAATAATAAAAGACTTTCCCTCATATTTATGGAGTGGTTGGGGTTCTATTGCTTCAATCTTTCTATTTTTTGCATTATGGGATTTTGGAAATCAACTTTATGGAAATTTGGTTTTACCATCTCCTAAAGATACGATGATTACGCTGTTTTCAATGTTAAATGAACCAAGTGCTTTAAATGATATGGCTATTACTATAAAAAGAGCATTTTTTGGTTTTTGTATTTCACTTATTTTTGGCTCAGCATTAGGGTTACTAGCAGGGCTTTTTGTAACAGCTTCTATGATGAGTAGACCAATTGTAACTATTTTAGTTGGGATGCCTCCAATTGCATGGATTGTATTAGCAATGATTTGGTTTGGAATGAGCGATATGACAGTAATTTTCACAGTTGTTGTTGCATCTTTTCCTATTATTTTTGTAGGAGCATTACAAGGAACAAGGACTTTAGAGGGAGATTTAAAACAAATGGCTGATAGTTTTCAGCTTCCTTTTAAAATGAAAATGTTTGATTTATATTTCCCTCATATTTTTTCTTATGTTTTTCCAGCATGGATTAGTGCCTTAGGAATGTCATGGAAAATAGTTGTAATGGCGGAACTTCTTTCTGCAAATGATGGAATTGGCGCCGCCTTAGCCATTGCAAGAAGTCAATTAGATACAACAACTGCACTAGCACTTGTATTAATAATGGTTGGAAGTTTACTTTTAATTGAGTATTTAATTCTTGAACCTATAAAAAGAGAGGTTGAAGCATGGAGAAAATAGAAGAACTAAAAGTTGAAAATCTTAGCTTTTCATTTGGGTTTAAAGAGATTTTAAAAAACATAAATTTCAAACTAAATAAAGGTGAAGTGGTATCTATTGTAGGTCCAAGTGGTGGTGGAAAAACTACTTTACTTCATCTTTGTGCAAAATTATTAACACTTGAAGATGGAAAAATAAGAAATAGTTTTAATAGTTCATCATTTGCTTTTCAAGAAGCAAGACTTCTTCCTTGGAAAAATGTAATTGATAATATTGCTTTAGGTTTAAGAGCAAAAAATATAAAAAAAGAAAAAGCAAATGACTTAGCAAAAAATATTGCTTTAAAATTTGGATTACAAATAGATGATTTTGAAAAGTTCCCAAAAGATTTAAGTGGAGGAATGAAACAAAGGGTTTCATTTGCAAGAGCTTTGGTTTTAAATCC
>JAGOIF010000157.1 GCA_017995775.1 Aliarcobacter sp. | reverse complement strand
ATAGTTTGAAAAATAAAAAATCTGTGATTTGCTATGAACAAAGAGCAAAAATAGTATCGCATATAGATTGTGTGGATATGGTAATAGCTGAAAACTCTTGGGAACAAAAGGTAGAAGATATAAAAAAGTATGGAGTTGATGTGTTTGTCATAGGAGATGATTGGGAAGGGAAGTTTGATTTTCTAAAAGAGTTTTGTGAGGTGGTTTATTTGAAAAGGACTGAGGATATTTCAAGTAGTGATTTAAGAAAGGTTGCAAAATGAGAGGTTTTTTAAGAATGAATTTTAACTATTTTTTAAGAGTAGTTAAAAGAAATATTTTTAGATTAAAAGTAAAAGATAAAGGATTTTCTAGATTTAAAGTTTTTATGTTTTATCTAAACTATATAGATAGATTTATGCCATCGCAAAATAAAAATATAGTAAATGCAAAAATAAGTATGATACATGCAATTATTCAAAAAGTTATCTATGCCGAGATTTCTCACAAAATAAAAAGTTATTCAGGTATAGAATTGACTCTTAAAAGATGGGATGAATATATCCTACTTGTAGATTTAGCAAATCAACTATCATATTCTAAAAAAACTAAAAATCAAATAGTGAAAAAATCTATAGAGATACTTATTTTAGATGCATTTTATGGTAGGGGTAAAGAAGATAGAGATATTGCTTTAGAAAATATAAAGAAGATTATTAAACTATTGGAACTTCCAGAAACTAGCAAGGATATAGAAGATTTTATTCTAAATTGTGCATTGTATATCTATGGTTTTACAAATAAGCTTCCAATAGTTCCAAATATAGATGATAATCTTTTCATAAGTCAATTAGAGCTTTTAGAACGAATTACAATTATGCTAGGTTTTCCAAGTCAATCTTACTCTTTTAGAAAAAAGATAGCTCTTAAATCTTTAGAGTGCATAAACTCTATTGAAACTTTAGGTGAACTATCTATAAGAAGAGCATTTTTTGCTTCTATTGAAACTTTAGACTTTGAGATGAGCAAAAAGATACTAGATATTGCAAATAAACTAAAAATAAATTTCAATACAATAAATCGTTTAAATTTTTATTATGAGCTATTTACAAATAAAAACTTTACAGAATCTTTTGAACTTTTGGCAAATGATGAAGAAAAAAACTTTATAGAGTTTATTAAAAATAAATCAGTAGCAATCGTAGCACCTCTTCCAGTTGAAACAAAATCAGGAGCAAAAATTGATTCTCAAGATTTTATTTTAAGACCAGGGCTTTCTTATCATCCTAAAGATTTAAATCCATTGATTTATGGTTCAAGAACTGACATTGGTTCATTAAATGTTGCAGGTATTCAAGTTTCAAAAGGATTGTCAAATAATAAGCTTATAGTTGGAAAAGATATAAAATATTTAATATTTAGAAATTTAGATAATACTATATTAAAAAATTTTAAATTTAAAATCCCAGTTATAAAAAAGAGAACATTATCTGGAGGTGATATCTTATCAGGAATAAATTTAAACAATGTTCCGCAAATTGTAATTTTTTTACTAGCTTCTGGTGTCTCTAAAATTTATCTTTATAGTATGAATTTTTATATGTCTTCGAATATTTATTTGGAAAGTTATAGTAGTAGTTTACCAACTTTACATACATTATTTTATGGAGACTCTTTAGTTGCTGGACATATATATTTAAAAAGACTTTATGATTTAGGGTTAATAGATTGTGATGAAAATGCTTTAGAAGTTATAAAACTTTCAACAGAAGAATATATACAAAATATTGAAGATATATATAGAGACACAATAAGAATGAGTAATAAATAGATGAAAATATTAAATATAGCTTCTTATCTAATAGAAGAAAGATTATCTATAAAAGATGCTTTAAATTTAATAGATAAAAATAAAAAAAGATTTTTGTTGGTTGTTAATAAAAAAGAGATACTTTTAGGAACATTAACTGATGGAGATATTAGAAGAGCTTTTTTAAAAGGTTTTTCTTTGAAAGACAACATATCTAATATTATAAAAAAAGAGTTTGTTTATTTAAGAGTAGAAGATAGTTTTCAAGCAATTTGTGAAAAATTTAAAAATAGTAAAATTGATTTTTTACCAATAGTTGATAGTAATATGAAAATAATTAATGTAATTACGAAAAAACAGTTTCATATTATGCTTTTAGAAAATATTGATTTTGATTTAACTTATGATTTTACTAGATTTGATAATCATATTTTAGAACATGATATTTATAATCGTCCTTGGGGATTTTATAAAAGCACTATTTTAACTTCACATGCTCAAGGTAAAGTTATTACACTATTTCCAAAAAGTGAATTAAGTCTGCAAGAACATAAAAAAAGAGAAGAGCATTGGGTTATTATAAAAGGAAAAGGAAAAATGATATTGGGAGAATCTATTTTAGATATTTATCCTGGAAAATATATTTATATCCCAAAAGGATGTAAACATCAGATTATAAATGATGGTGATGAAAATATAATTTTGTCAGAAGTGCAGCTAGGTGAATATTTTGGAGAAGATGACATCATAAGACACAATGATAAATATGGAAGAAAATAAATTTTAATTAAATAGGAGAAAAGAAAATGGCATTTAAGTTTGATTACAAAGAACCAAAAGTAATAGCAGAAATTGGTTGTAACCACATGGGACAAATGGATATAGCAAAAGAGTTGATAGATTTAGCAAAGCAAAGTGGTGCAAAATATGTAAAGTTTCAAAAAAGAAACAATAAAGAGTTGCTAACAGAAGAGCAATACAATGCTCCACATCCAGTACCAGAAAACTCATATGGTGATACTTATGGTGCTCATAGAGAATTTTTGGAGTTTAATGTAGCTCAAAATAAAGAGTTAAAAGAGTATTGTGATAGTGTAGGTATGATTTATAGCACTTCTGTTTGGGATGTAACAAGTGCAAAAGAGATGATAACTTTTAATCCACAATTTTTAAAAGTACCATCAGCTTGTAACAACAACTTTGAAATGTTAAAAGTTTTAAGAGATGAGTTTAAAGGACAAGTTCAATTATCTATTGGAATGACTTCAAAAGATGAAGTTGAAGAGATTGTAAATTTTTTTGAAGAAACGAATCAAGCAAAATCAAGATTGCTTATCTACTCTTGTACCTCTGGTTATCCAGTTCCAGCTTCTGATGTAGCACTTTTAGAGATAAATTGGTTATATGAAAAATATGAAAATAGAGTAAATGAGATAGGCTTTTCAGGACATCACTTAGGTACGAATCTTGATATAGCGGCTTATACATTGGGGGCTAAATGGATTGAGAGACACTTTACAAAAGATAAAAACTGGAAAGGTACAGACCACGGAGCTTCTTTGGAGCCATATGAACTTAAAATTCTAGTTGATGGATTAAATGAAACTTTTGAAGCTTTAAACTACAAAAAAGATGAAATTCTTTCTATAGAGAAAGTTCAAAGAGATAAACTAAAGAATAGAAAGTAATAAAATGAATATAGCATTCATACCAGTTAGATGTGGAAGTAAATCAATACCATTTAAAAATATAAAAGAGTTTTGTGGAAAGCCTTTAGTTTATTGGAATCTTGAAGCTTTGGAAAAATCTAATAATATTGATGAAATTTTTGTAGCAACTGATTGTGAAGAGATAAAAGATATAGTAAATAGTTTTGGATTTTCAAAAGTCAAAGTATATGATAGAGATGAAGAAAATGCTAGTGATACAGCAAGTACAGAATCTGTAATGCTAGAATTTATAAATAAACAAAACTTTAAAGATAATGATTTATTTTTTTTAGTTCAAGCAACTTCTCCACTTACTCAAACAAAAGATTTTGATAAGGCTTTAGAAACTTTAAAAAATGAAAATGCGGATTCATTACTTACTTGCATAAGAACAAAAAGATTTTTCTGGGATAAAAATGCAAAGGCTA
>JAGOIF010000156.1 GCA_017995775.1 Aliarcobacter sp. | reverse complement strand
AAAATATTGAACTTAGATTATTAGTAAGAAATAAAAAAAGTGTTTCAGAAGACTTAGATAAAAAAGTACAAGTTTTTGAAGGTGATACATTTAATGTAGATTCACTTAAAGATGCACTAAAAGATGTAGATGTTGCTTACTATTTAATTCACTCTTTAAGTAGCGAAAACTACAAGAACCTAGATAGAATTTCTGCTGCGAACTTTGTAAATATAGCAAATGAATGTAATGTAAAAAAAATTATATATCTAGGTGGTTTGGGTGTTAAAAATGAAAATACAAGTGAGCATCTATTAAGTAGAATTGAAACAGGTGAAGTTCTAAGCTCAAATGAAAATGTTCAAACGATTTGGCTAAGAGCTGGAGTAATAATAGGTTCTGGAAGTGCTAGTTTTGAAATAATCAGAAACCTAACAGAAAAACTTCCCATTTTAACAACTCCGAAATGGGTAAATACAAAAGCACAACCAATTGCTATTGATGATGTATTATCTTATTTATATAATTCACTTTATTTAAAAGTAGATGGGAATCTAACTGTAGATATTGGGAGTGAACAACTAAGTTATAAAGATATGATGCTAAAAACTGCAAAGGTTTTAGATTTAAAAAGAATAATTCTTCCACTTCCTTTTATGTCTATAAATCTTTCATCTTATTGGCTAAACCTTTTTACTCCTGTTCCTTTTAGTGTTGCTAAAGCTTTGATTGAAGGGTTAAAATCAGAAGTAACCATCCAAAATGACAATGCTGTGAAATATTTCCCTACTATTAAACCAATTTCTTATGAAGATTCTGTAAAAAATGCAATAAAAGAAATAGAAGAAAACCAAGTAATAAGTAGATGGAATGACACAGGAAGTGGTATTTGGGAGAAAAATAGTTCAAATGAAATCTCACAAGCTTTATTTATTGATAGAAAAGAAATAGATATTTCAAATATCGAACATAAAAAAGTCTATCAAGCATTTACTTCAATTGGTGGAGAAAATGGTTGGTTTGATTTTGACTTTCTTTGGGAAATAAGAGGATTTTTAGACAAAATGATTGGAGGAGTTGGACTAAAACGAGGAAGAAGAAGCCAATGTGATCTAAGAATCAGCGATTGTTTAGACTTTTGGAAAGTTGTGGATTTAAAAGAAAACGAAAGACTTTTACTTTATGCACAAATGAAAGTGCCAGGAGAAGCGTGGCTTGAATTTAGAATCAAAGACAACAAACTCATCCAATCAGCATACTTTTATCCAAAAGGGCTCTTAGGAAGGCTTTATTGGTACATTTTGGTTCCATTGCACTATTTTGTATTTAATAATATGATAAAAAGTATTATCAAAAAAGCATCAAGCCTTTAGCTTGTGCTTTTTTGCCTTAAACATAAATCATCTTCTTAGTCATTCCACCATCAACTACAAAATCACTTGCAGTTATAAAACCTCTATTTTTTAGTAAAAACTTAACCACATCCACCACATCAGAAGGAACGCCAACTCTTCCGCTTGGATGTTGAAGATTATCTTCTTTTGTTGCAATATACTTTTTATCTGTATTTATCCAACCTGGACTTATAGAGTTTACTTTTACTTCTGGGCTTAATGACATTGCAAGAGCGTGAGTTAGCGTGCTAATCGCACCTTTTGAAGCACTATATGATTCTGTTCCACTTTCACTCATAATTGCTCTTGTTGATGAGATATTTATTATATGCCCTGATGATTGTTTTAAAAGTGTTGCAAATTCTTTTGAGAGAATATACGGGGCTGTGATATTAACACTTAGAGTATTTTCCCACTCTTCAAGCGTTTTTTCATCTAATGCTTTAAAAGTAGATTTTGCTGCATTATTTATAAGTGCATAAATAGAGTTGTATTTTGTTTTGATTTTATTTATTGTTTTTAGTAAATCTTTTTTATTTGATAAATCACATTTGTAAAAATCTACTTTTGCCATCTTGCTTTTTACAATATCAATATTTATAATATTGTATTTTTTTCTAAGCTTTTTGGCTAATATTTTTCCAATACCATTTGATGCGCCTGTTATTATGATATTTTTCATTTTATTCCTTGGCATTTATTTATAATCTATGTTATTTACAACTAACTTTTTATTTAAAAATGGATCAACAATTGCTTCTATTTCTGAAAATTTATATTTTAAATCAAAGCCTATTTTTGAGCCGTTTGCTGTACTTTCAAGAATATAGAAAGGCTTATCATTTACATATAAAGCTTTTTTATTTACTTTTATATCTTCTAGATTTATAATAACAAATATATGTTTTGGAACCAATACAAAATAAGCCTCATAGCCTTTTAGCTTTAACATAGAAATCAAAAGATTTGATTTATCATCACAATCTCCAAAATTTTGAGTAACCACTTGCTTTGAGTTTCTGGCAATACTTTCGTTTATTTTATATGGAATTGCTGTTACAAAATCTAACATTGATTGCACTTCACATATTTTGTCAGTCTTACAATCTTTTGTAAGATGATTTGCTAGTTTTAAAGTGTAGTCATCGGTTCTTACTTGATTTACATAAGTTGAATCACCTATATCTATAAACTGATTTTTTACTATAAAAAAAGAAATATATATCATATAAAGCACATAGAGTATAAATGTAGCGCTTAGTAAAAAAGAGAAATATTTTATAAATTTATTTTGAATTAGCATTTTATATTTTTATAATAACATCGCTAATCCGATATTCAAAAGGACAAGCTCTGTGTGTTCAAGGGTAAACCCTAAACAATCACCATTTACAAAACCAAATTTCTTATTTAATACTTTTAAAATTAAATAAAAACTAATAAGTGATAGTATAAATAAAACTAAAGCATTAAAGCCTATTAAAAATGCAATCAAAATATAAATTAAAGCAATAATTTTTAATCTAAATACGCCAGAACCAGCAAAAGCAAGGGATAAAAAACTATCTTTACTAAATTTAAAATACTCAAGTAAATATATAAGATTTAGTCTTGAAAAAATACAAACCATAAAAAAAAGTGCATATTGTTCTTCATACAAAACATAAGTAATAATCCCAACTTTTAAAAGCACAAAGGCAATAGCATATAAAGCTCCAATCGCTCCAATAGTTGATTCTTTCATAATAGCATAGGCATCTTTTCCACTATAAGAAGCAAACCAAGCATCAACCACATCTATAATTGCTTCTGTGTGAATAAACCCATAAAGAGCAAGATAAACTATAGCCACTACGAAGGATGCATATAAAGGGATAAAGAATTGATTTAATAAAAGATTTAAGGCAATTACAATAGAAGCTAAAATAGCTCCAACAAGTGGCAATAAAACTAATGTGTATTTATAAGTTTTATCATTTATTTGCATATCTTTTACAAATACAGGAATAATAGAAAAGTAAGATAAGGCAAAATAAAAAGCATTTAAAATCTCTTTTAGGTCTCTCATTTTAATCTTCTTTCAATTCCATATTTCACTTCATAAACCTCATCACAAAGACTCGCTAGCTCTTGCCCCAAAAGCCCAGAGAAATCTACAAATTTTCTTGATTCAGTATCTATGGGAATCACTCCACAAGAAACATCATTTAAAATAAATATAATATTTGCATCAATCTTGCAAATAGTTCTTAGTTGCTGTTTTAATTCATCTTCACTTTTTAAAAGATTATTCAAAAGCCACATAGAAACACAATCTATCAAATAAGTATTATTTGATTCTACTACTTTTGTTAAATCTTTTGCTTCTTCTATACAAATAAAATCATCTTTTCGTTCACTTATATGTCTATTAATTCTCTCATTCATAGAAATATCACCATAAGAGTTATCATAAGTAGCCACATAATATGGCTTTGAATTTTGAGCCAAATCTAAAGCTTTTTTACTTCCAGCTTTTGTTTTTCCTGATTTTTGTCCACCAAAATAAAATATCTTACTCATAATTCTAAAAAGCCTTTTATTCC
>JAGOIF010000057.1 GCA_017995775.1 Aliarcobacter sp. | reverse complement strand
CGCTTCTTTGATATTTTTGTGAAAGATTAATTAAAATTTCATTATTTAAAATATGAGGATTTGCACTTAATGACCAAAAACTTTCATATATTATCTTGTTTTGTTCACAAAATTCTCTTATTTCTTTATCATATCCTGATTGTGCGTAAAATCTATTTTGAACAATACTTGGTTTGATTCGTGCATTTTTATATAAAAACTCTAAAGTACTTAAATCATAACAATTACTAATTCCAAGAATTCCTACTTCTTTTCTTTGCACAAACTCTTCCATCTTTTGCCAAACTATTTGAAGTTTACTTGCTGGATATACAGGAGAGTGCAAAATATACGAATCAATAAAATCTGTGTGTAAGTTTTTCTTTGAGATTTCAAAAGACTTAATAACTTGAGTTTCTATGTCATCAGATTCTAAATAAGGCATATTAGATTTATCTTGTCCATCTATTGGAGTAAATTTTGTTTGTAAAAACAAATCTTCTCTTTTGATACCACTTTCATAGGCTTTTAAAAGTGCAAGACCAACTAAGTCTTCTCGATAGTGTTTTGGTTGGCATGCTGTATCAATTGCTCTAAAACCTTCCATTAAAGCTTCATATACTAAAGTAGTTGTATTTTCTTTTTTCCAAGCTGTTCCATAAATCATATTTGGTATTTTCATTTTGTCTCTTTTATTTTTATCTTATTTTTGTTTTAAAATTATAATTGTCGCAAGAACTGATATTAAAATACCCACTAACACTCCAAAAGAGATAGTTTGTCCTTCAAATACATACATAATCATAGCAACAATTGCAGGGCTTAGATATACATATGCCATAAGTTTTTTAGGTCCCAGCACAAAGGAGCTTTTTTGATATAAAAATAGAGTTAGAATCGTAGTTCCAATAACTAAATATATCATTGAATAAAGTAAGTTCCCTTCTACTTTTTCCCACTCATATGAAATTCCTAAAATCTGCATAGTAAGGCTCATCCAAATAATTCCACCAAGTAAGGTTGCAAAAACTAAAACCAAAAGATCATCATCTTTTTTATACATAAGCTTTAAAAATATTGGATATAAAGCCATAGATAAAGAAGCAATTATAAATATAATATCTCCTTTATTTAAAGAAAATGTTAGAAAAAGACTTATATCTGCTTGAAAAACAACGATACAAGTAGAAAGAATTCCTAAACAATATACAATCAGTTGATTAAAACTAATTTTATCTTTAAAGAAAAATATACATAAAATTGCTGTCATTAGTGGAACTAAAGTGTATATTGTTCCTGTATTTAAAACTGTTGTGGTTTCAAGAGCTTTGAACATTCCTATGAAATATACAGAGTAAAAAAGGCTTACCATCATAGCTCGTGGCATTACTTTTAGCACATTTAAAACTTTTTGTTTTTGAAAGATTATAAAAGGAGATAGTATTACTAAAGCTAATACGAAACGATAAAGAGTTAAAGAAATTGAATCTATCACACCTGATAATTTTTGTGAAGCTAAAAATGAACCAGCTATTAAAATAGTTGCTAATAATATATATAAATGAGCTTTTGTTTTTTCTTGCAAGAAAATCCTTTAAAAAATAATTATTCCAAATAATAGTGAATAATGATTTTATTTAGCTTAATGATATATTATTTTAATTTCCAACCACTTTGTTTTTTCCTAATTCTTTTGCTTCATAAAGTAAATTATCGGCTTTTTTATAAACATCATCAATATTTAAAATATTATTTGCATAATCACTATATATACCAATTGAAACAGTAACATAGCTACTTGTTTTACTATTTTTATGTTCTATTTTTAAATTTTCTATATTTTTTAGAATTTTATTTGCAAAATTAATAGCTTTAGTTTTATTTTCTGATTTAAATAATAAACCAAATTCCTCTCCACCTAATCTAAAACAATAATCATCGGCTCTATGAATAGATTCTTTTAAACATTTTGCTACTTCTTCTAAAACATAATCACCTTTTTGATGACCATAAGTATCATTATATTGTTTAAAAAAGTCAATATCAAGAATTGCAAATGAGATAAATTGGTTTTGTCTTTTTGAACTATTTATAAAATCTGGAAATATATCATTAAAATATCTTCTATTATATATATTTGTTAAAGCATCTGTAATTGATAATTTTTCAATAATTTTTTTATCACTTATATCTTGTCTTATTGAGATATATCCTATTTTATTATTGTATTCATCAAATTTTGGACTAATTGTTGTATATACCCAATATTCACTTCCATCTTTTGCTTGATTTTTAATCTCACCTTCCCAGATATTATCAGCTTTAATTGTTTTCCACATCTCTTCAAACATCTTTTTTGGCATATCTGGATGTCTAACAATATTTTGATTTTTTCCTATAAGATCAGGTAAAGAACGTTTATTTATTTTACAAAATGCACTTGAAACTTCTGTAATAATTCCTTCTAAATCAGTTGAAGATGAGATAATACTTTCATCAATTAAAGTGTTAAAACTTTTTAATCTTTTTTCTACTTTTTTTCTTTCTTTAATCTCTTTATTTAATTTTAAATTTGCATTTATTATTATAAATAAAATTACACCAAATATTAAAGCAAGACCAAAAACCCATTTTAATATGAAAATATAATCTTTATTATCTTCCATATTTAAATAAATCCATTTATTGATTATTTGCTTTTTTTGTTCATCACTAATATCATCAATAGCTTTATTAAAAATACTATTTAATAAAGGTTCATCATTTCTACTAGCAACCGATAAATCCCACATTTCTTCTAGTTTACCACTTACTATTAATTCACCAATATATTTGTTTTGAATTTCATAAGCAGTTGTTGCTAAAGTATCAATAAATCCATAAAATTCACCACTTTTTACTCTTTCTAAACCTTCATATAAATCATTTACTTCCACAAAATTTATATTTGGATATTTTTGTTTTATGGTATCAACATATCCATATCCTCTTACAATTCCTATTTTTTTATCTTTGATATCTGAAATATTTACAATATAAAGTTCTTTGTTTTTTGTAATTACAACTAAATGAGATTTAATATATGGTTTTGTGAAATTAAAAAGTTCTTTTCTTTTTGGATTTTCTATAACTAAAGATAAAATGTCACATTTTCTTTCTTCTGCAAATTTTACAGATTCATCCCAAGTTGAAGTAGGAATAAAATTAATAGGCATTCCAATTTTTTGTTTAAATAATTTAAAAAAATCTGCACTAATTCCCATATGTCTTGAATTAATATTTTTTTCATAAGGCATCCAATTTGGGTCAATACAATATGTTATCTGTTTTTTATTTCTTAAATAACTTATCTCTTCTTTAGTTAAATTTAAATTATTTTTATACTCTTCAAAAATAAAATCTTTAATATCTAAACTATTATTTGATAATCCATACTCTTTATATAATTTTGAAATATATTGAATTCTTCCCTTATCAATGCTTCCAAGTGAATTTCTTTTTCTATCAATCATTTCTTCAACAATATCTGCTTCATATCTTAAATGTTCGATAGTTTTTTTTGAATTATATTTTTTATGTATAAGCTCAATAATTTCTTCTTTATTATTTAAAGCATATTCCCAACCTTTTAAAGTTGCTTTTTTAAAATTTTCTACACGTTGAGGATTATTTATTGCTTCATTTTTATTTGTAAATAACATATCTCCATATAAATCAAAACCATAATGCATAGGATTAATAATATTTACATCAATGTTTTTTTCTTTAAAATAAAATAGTTCATTGCTTAAATATGCAGGCATTGCAAAAACTTCATTGTTCATTAGTTTTAAATAATCATCATATTTTCTTTCTCTGATAAAATTTGGTTTTACATCTAAATCTTTTAACATTCCTAAGATTGTAAAGCCATCTAAATCTTTTTCATAAAATAAAACATCTTTATTATTTAAATCATTAGGAGAGTTTATTTCATTACTTTTTAATGAGATTAATACACTTGCAGAATGTTGGAAAATAGGAGTTACTATTACAATTGGTTCATTTTTTGCTTTATATAAAAATAATATAGAATCTGCAATTCCGTACTCTGCTTCATTATTTATAACTTGTTGAACATTATCTATATCAATTTTTCTTTCTTTTATTTCTACATCTAATCCAACATCATCATAAAAACCTTTCTCTTTTGCAGCATAATATCCTGCAAATTGAAATTGATGAAGCCATTTTAATTGAAGCGTGATTTTTTCTTGTGAAAAAGAGTGCGTAAAAAGTAATAGCAGTAATAATAATTTTATTTTCATTACACTTTTTATAATTTGCATTTATAACCTATTTAGAATTTTTCACGATTATACTTAATCTTAGTATCATTCTAAATAAAAGGATATCTTTAATTTAATATTTCATAATTTTTGATAATATTAGTAAAATAATTAACTGTATTTCAAATTTTTGTATTATAAAGGCTTTTATTGATTAAAAATATTTTATTTTTTATTATTCCTATGATTATTTTTGGAGGTTTATTTAATTTTATTGATGATATTAAAAATTTAATTTTAATTACATTACTTATCACAACTATAACTTTTTGGGCGACTTCTTTAATACCTATTTATCAAACTTCTCTTATTTTTTTATTTACAAGTTTGATATTTTCATTAAGCACAAAAGATATAATATTTTCAGGTTTTGCTTCTTCTGCTTTTTGGTTAGTTTTTGCGGGAATGTTAATAGCAAGTGCCATTACAAATGTAAGATTAAGTGAAAGATTTTCATCACTATTTACAAAAATAAAAAATCCAACTTATCTAAAAGTTTTAATTTCAATAAATATTTTTTCTTTATTATTTAGTTTTATAATGCCATCAAGTTTAGGAAGAATTGTACTTTTAATTCCTATTGCTTTTGTTGTTGCAAAAAGTTTTGGCTTTAAAGAAAGTGATAAAGGTTATTTAGGAATTATGCTTGCGTTTATTTTATCAACGCTAATTCCTGGTTTTACGATTTTACCTGCAAATGTTCCAAATATGATTTTAAGTTCATTGAGTTTCGAAATATACGGTATTGATCTTTTATATTCACACTATTTAATAGCGAACTTTCTTGTATTAGGATTTATAAAAAATTTTATTATCATAGCTCTTCTTTATATTATGTTCAAAGATGAGTTAAAAACTACAACAATTACATATGAGAAAAAGCCATTTTCAAAAGATGAAAAGATTGTGATGTTTTCAATTTTATTGATGTTAGCTTTTTGGACAACAGACTTTTTACACGGTATTTCTCCAAGCATAATAGCAATCGTTGGAGTTTTGTTTTTAGCAAATCCTGCAATAAATATAATAAAATCAAAAGATGTAAATAGTATGAATTTTTCATCTTTAATACTAATAGCTGCCATTATAAGCTTTGGAAATATCATTGCATCAAATGATTTTATAAAAGAAAAACTAAGTTTTGTAATAAATCTTTTTGAACCAACAAACTATGAAATACTAAATCATATGATTATTACAACTTTAATGTCAATTTCTGGAATATTTATAACCCAAGCTTCGGTTCCTGCTATATTTACACCAATGGCAGAACAAATAAGTCTTATTAGTAATTTTTCTTTATATGAAGTTATTATGATGGAAGTAGCTGCATTTTCAACTACTTTTTTTCCATTCCAAGCTCCACCTTTAATAGTAGGTTTGGCATTGGCTAATATAATTCAAACAAGAGTTATAAAGTTTTTATTAATACTTTCTTTAATAACTATTGTTTTTCTTTTTCCATTGCAGTATTTATGGATGCAGTTTATAAAAGGTATGTTTTAAATTAGATTATTCTTTATTCCATACCCATTCTAAGAAAACCTGTAAATGCTGCATTATCAATTTTTAGTGATTTATGAACATTTTTTTTCATCTCATTTAGAACTTTTTTATATGAATTATAAAACTCATAACTAGGTGTTGGCTTATACACTAAATCTTTTATCTCGAAATATTTGATGACATTTTTTGTAGTTGTGGGTTTTATAAAATACTCTTTTTGTCTATCATTATAATATAAAACCACAGAGATTATAGTCCACTTTGCAAGTTTATATTGATTTAAAAACTCTACAATTCCATCAAAACCATCTTTAATATTTCCATGAAGAAGTTCGTATAATTCGATACTTAACATATCTTTTTCATAAGATGTCAAAGATAAAAGCATATCTCTAAATTTTAATTTATCAAATAATGAAACTAAAACTGATTTTTGAATAATTTTAAAGAAAGCTTCAATTACAAGATTTGGATTTGAAAAGTTCTCTTTTTTCAAATTTTCTTTTGTAAACTCTTCAAGCTTTGAAGGATTAAACTTTTTCATTGTTGGAAAAAATTTCGCATCTTCAAAACCTGTTGGATAAAAAGCCAAAAACTCTTCTTCCATATCTTTTAGTTTTTTCATATTCATTTTAGTTTCTCTTTATTTTATATAATTACAACTGGTTTAATCAAATCTTTTGGCTTATCTTTCATTAGTAACAATGCCTCTTCAATATGTTCAATTCCATGAAATTTATGGGTAATAAGTTTTCCTGGATTTATTCTTTTTGTTTGCATCATTGAAAGTAATTTTTCCATTCTAAGACGTCCACCTGGCATTAATCCACCTGAAATTGTCTTATGTCCCATTCCAAATCCCCATTCAACACGAGGAATTTTGATAAATTCGCCCTCACCTAGATAATTCACATTCCCAATATGTCCGCCTGGTTTTAGTATTTTAATAGCTTGAATAAAAGTATCATTATCTCCACCTGCAATGATTACTTTATCTACACCTTTTCCATTTGTTTTTTCAAAAATTTGCTCAACAATATCACCTTCTTTATAGTTAATAATATCAGTTGCCCCAAACTCTTTTGCTACTTCAATACATTTTGGACGTGAACCAACTGCAAACAATCTTGAAGCACCTCGTAAAACAGCACCTGCAACAGCCATTAAACCAACAGGACCAATTCCTATTACACAAACTGTATCACCAAATTGAACATTAGCAAGCTCAGCCCCATGAAAACCTGTTGGAACCATATCACATAACATAACAGCATCCACAGGATCAATTCCATCAGGAATAAGTGCCATATTACCATCAGCATCATTTACATGAAAATATTCTGCAAATACTCCGTCTTTAAAATTAGAAAACTTCCAACCAGCTAACATTCCACCTGAATGCATCGCATATCCACCTTGAGCTTCAAGACTATTCCAATCAGGTGTAATAGCAGCAATGATAACTTTATCTCCAACTTTAAAATCTTTTACAAGCGAGCCTACTTCAACAACTTCACCAACAGCTTCATGTCCTAAAATCATATCGTGTCTATCACCAATAGCACCAGCCCAAACCGTATGAATATCCGATGAACAAGGAGAAATGGCTATTGGTTTAACAATAGCATCCATCGCACCACAAAAAGGCTTATCTTTTTCTATCCACCCAACTTGCCCAATTCTTAACATTGCAAAACCTTTCATAACCACTTCCTCCTTTAATTTATTTAGTATTTAATTTATTTAGTATTTAATTTATTTAATTGAAACAAAAATTTCTATTTCATCTTCTTTTGCGTATTTTTCAAAATCAATTTCAAATGCTCTTTCATATTCACTATTTTTTTCAAAATGTTCCCAAATTTCTTCCCATAATTCAACCACAACCATTGGAAGTTCACCCTTTTTTGTAAAAACTAAATACTTTTTATCTTCTATTACTATAGCATTTTTTGCTTTTGTAACTTCAACACCAACAGTTACTTTGTAGTTTCCACTTGCATCTGATTCATAATCACTATAAACCCCATACATAAAATCACTATTTGATTTATCAAAAGTTTTTTTATAAATATCTTTTTCAAAATAGTTTTCCCAAAGTGCAGCTATCTTGCCACTTTCTTCACTCATTTCAGTTTCATTGTTTGTAACTTCACTAATTCCTGCAATCATCAATTTTTTGATTCTTGTAACTTTCATTTTTGCTCTTTTATCCATAAATTTTTTAATTATTAAGGATTATATTACACATTTACTAGTAGTATCTTAAAAAAAGAGCTTGATTTAGGAGATTTATGAATATCATCGACTTTGAAAATATAAATGTTGGATATGATGAAAAAATTATTTTAAAAAATATTACGATAAAAATAAAAGAAAAAGAACATTGGGCAATCATTGGTGCAAACGGAAGTGGTAAGTCAACTTTGATGAAATTAATCCAATCTGAAATCCATCCAAGAAGAAACCAGCCTTTTAAAAAAGAGATTTTAGGAAAGTCAAATTACTCTATTTTTGAACTAAAAAGAGAATTAGGAATCATTACAAATGATTTGCACAACTATTTTTCAAGAGTTGGCTCATTTTTAAGTGCCTATGAGGTAGTTTTAAGTGGATATTATAGTTCTATTGGAGTTTTTCAACACCAAGATTTCACACAAGAACAACACGATAAAGCAATAGAAACCATGAAATATTTAGAAATAGAACATCTAAAAGAAAAAAAAGTAAACGCAATGTCAACGGGAGAACTTAGAAAATGTATAGTTGCTAGGGCATTAATTCACAATCCAAAAGCATTTATTCTAGATGAACCAACCGTTGGACTTGATATAAAAGCTCAAATAAATTTTATTAAGATGATTCAAAAGCTATCAAAAAACTGCTCTATTATTTTAGTAACCCACCATTTAGAAGAAATCTTCGAAGAAATCCAAAATGTAGCACTTATGTATAATAACACTATTTATAAAAGTGGTAAAAAAGAAGATATTCTAACAAGCGAAAATCTATCAGAAATATTTGAAACAAATGTTCATATTAATATGAAAAATAATAGATATTATGTGGAAGAGATTTTTTAATCTTTTCTATGGTAATTATTTATCTTAAAGAAAATTATAAGTTATGATTTTTGATAAAATATCAAAAATCACCCATTAATTTATCATTATCACTAAAATAATCACTCATATATTCATTTTTTATTTCTAATAAAATTTTAGGATTTGAAATTGCATTTTCATTTGATGTGATAATCGTCTGAATACCAATTCTGTTCAATTCATGTATGGCATAATAAATACCATCTTCATAACTATTATTATTTCCATCAAAAGGACTATCAAAAGCAACAAATTTGATAAGTCTTTTTTGTATATATGTTTCAGCTAATGCAGATGAAAAGATTAAACATAAAAGTTTTTTTATACTAGGGTCATCATTAAGTTTTTCATCATTTTTAACTTTAATACTAAACTCTATATCATTTGAAGTATTTAAATCTATTGAAAAAATCACCTCTTTATCTAATATAATATTTCCATATTTAGTAATATTATATTTCAATCTATCTATAAAACGGCTACTAATTAATGTTTTATTTTCTTCAATAACTTTTTTTAAATCACTTTGTGCATTTTTTAAAGTTCTTGCATCTGTATCTTCTTTTTTAATTATTTCATCTAGTTCATATTTTCTTCTAATTTTACGCCCATCAATTCCAACAAGATTTGACATAAGAGTTTTATATTCTATTTCATGTAAAGATGTGTATTTGTTTAAAATAAACACATCACTTTGATTGTCTTCATCTCTTAAAAAATATGTTATATATGTTCTAAATTTATTTATAGAATAATTAACTTTATTCTCAAAAAAAGATTTAGCTACACCAAGACTACCTTTTATATTAAAATCTTTTTCATCTAAAAGTATAGATTTTTCTTTTGTAATTTTTAATTCGATATTTTTACCGTTTGTTGTTGGTCTTTTAATCGTAATATATCTATTTGAAGAAATTTGAAGTTCTATATAAAAAATATAATCTTTAAAATGATCATGACCTAAAAAGTGTTTATCACCTAATAAACAAAAATCTATTAGTTTAAAAAGACTACTTTTCCCCACACCGTTTGTATCTGATAGGATAAAGTTTATTCCATTATCAAATTCTATGGTTTTAAAATTGTCATTATTTGAATACAATTTTGATATTTTCATTTATGTTTCCTTGTTTTTGTATATATTATTTTAATAAATAATTTACAATTCATCAAGATTTGGTAATCCAAAACCTCGAATTGTTTTAAACTCTATTTCTAAACCTAAACTAGCAAGTATAATATCCAAAGTTTTAACAGAAGTATTTCCCAACTCCCCACGTTCAACTTTTCCTAATGTAACTCTACTAATTCCACATTTAGAAGCTAGTTGTTCTTGAGTAATTTTTTTTGCTTCTCGTAAAGTTTTAATTTGCTGTCCAATTTCGTATAGTTTCAATTGGAATCTCCTTATATGATTTTTGGCTTAATGATAACTTCCAAGAATCAATCATTTTTTGCCCTATTTCTTCAAACTCTTTATTTGTCCTTATATATTTTTCTAATTCTTCTATACTAACTTTTAATACTTCTATACAGTTTTCATAAATATTATTTGCCTCAGATTCATTTAAATAGCAATTTTGTATTCCAAATTTTACAAGCTCTTTTTTGCCTAACCAAAGTTTTTTGCCTTGCATTGTTAAAGCTGGTTTATCTTTATGAAAATAAACAACTGTATTTACAACATCATAAGCTGGTGAAAACCATATTCTTGAAAAATCATCATTATAAAGTATTCCAAAGTTTTTAAGGTGAGCATCACCATTTTTAAGTAAATAATTCATTATTACTACTTTATAAAAGCTTTTTATATCTTCTAATTTATTTGTTGTTATACTAAAAATTACCTTTGCAACTTGCTCATAACTTCCACTATATTTTTCATCTTTATTTTTTCCAAGCAAAGTTAAAATCTCTTCAAAACCTAAAAAGCTATCACTATCTTTATCATAATTAAATCGCTCAACCAATAAAAACTTATTGTTTTTTGATAATTGTATATTTGGGATTTGCACACCTGTTTTTTCAATAGCTTTTAAACAAAAGTATTCATTAAGTGCAAGTTGAGAATACTCTTCTCCCCAAGTTTTTATAATATACTCTTTTGTGGATAAACTCTCTTTATCTTTTAACAAAGCCAAAGATTTTGGCTGAACACCTGAAATGGCATTTTTATCTAAAAAAGTTGTAACTATTTTTGTAAAAGTATCTTGTGAATCATTTTGCAAAACTTCATCTATATCCAAAGATAAAAACTCTTTTTGATTTACAAAACTTTTATAAAACAATCTACTTTGAATATTTGAGCAAATATGAGAAAAAACCAAGAAATCATCAATATATCCATACTCTTTGGTCAAATATTTTTTAAATATTTCAAATAAATACCCCTCAGGCATATTCATATCAAAAATAGGATGAAGTTTATAATGCCAAATATATGAAGAGGTTTTATAAGGCATGATTAATGAAATAGGTTTAAAATCCTGAGTATAGTTAAATCCATACTGATTTTTTTCTTTTACAAAAAAAAGATTTCCTACTTCGTGATTGTTTATGATTACTTTTATATCTTTCATATTACACTCTAAATGATAATTTTACTTATCATTATATGATTTTTATTTAGAAATGTAAAGTAAATTTATCATTAAGCTAAAATTTAATTGCTATTTTAGAAAATCAGGGATTGAACCTATTTCAGATTTTTTAATCATTGGTTTTTCAAATATTGCATGGAGAATTTCTTTTAATTGTTCTTCATATTGAGAATCTTCTAACATATAAACTGCTATATATTGTCTCATAAAAAGAGGTATACTTTCTTTTGTTGAACCACTTCTTAATATAGGTATATATTTTGTATTTCCAACTATATTTTCACAAACTTCACTATTAAGAATTGAATATTCAATTCCAGCTCCACCTGTTCTTCCTGATGCTTTGTTTTTATATAGTTCAGTAAAAATAATAAGAACTTTATCTGCGGTTTCAATTGACTCTTCCATAAAGTGAGAAAGATTTTTTCCTGCTATTAATTCATATCTATCTAAAATAGTCTCAACTCCATTTTTTCTTAAATCCTCAGAAAGATTTAAAACCCATTTTTTGTGAAGTTCATTATCCCAAGAATAAGAGATAAAAACTTTTGGTGGAGTATGAGAAATTTGTTTTTCTTCAAAAATAATTTTTTCTACTTTATTATCAAAAAGAATTTCTTTAATTTCTTCTTTTAATTTTGCTTGATATTCTTGTTTAAAAATATCACTAACACTTTTTCTATCGGGAACTGCTTGAACAGAAATAGAAGACTCATTTACTATTTCATTTATTCTTTGAATTATTTCTTCCCTTTTTACTTCATCAAATTCATTTAATATTTCATAGAAAAAAACTTTCCTACTTACGCTTTTTCCTTGTGAATTTCTTATATCTATATATTGTCTATAATCTGGATAACTATTATCAAATTCTCGAATTACATCTAAAAATCTTGGTCCAGAAAAATAAGCATCACCTTCTTGGTTTATTTTATTAAATAAATCATTAAATTGTCTAACCCAATTTACTTTATTCATTAAGTATCTCTTTATATTAATTTTTTTAATTGAATGATAATTAAAACTTCCTAATCAAATCCTCAAAAACCTCACACAATCCCTCAACTTCTTTCACAGTAGTTCTTTCCCCAACACTATGAATAGTATCGTTTATAACACCAAACTCGATAGCTTCAATTCCAAATGCTCCAAAATATCTGGCGTCACTTGTTCCACCAGCTGTTGAGTGTTTTGTTGTTACTCCTAAAACTTCTTTGATTGAAGTTTCCATTGCACGAACCACTTTTGATTCTTTGTTTGTTACAAATGGATATGAGCCTTGTGTTGTTCTTAAAGTATAGTTTAGATGTCCAAATATTTTTTCTATGTAGGCTTCTACATCTTCTTTTTTTGT
>JAGOIF010000155.1 GCA_017995775.1 Aliarcobacter sp. | reverse complement strand
TATTTTGATTTGATTTTTCATATTAATACTCCGTTATAATTTATTCATTTTTGAAAGATTTATTTGACAAAAAAATTGGACAAGCATTTTACAACTTGAAATGTTTTATAGCACTTAATTAAAAAAAGTTCTTAGATATATTCAGCGTTTAACTAAAGTGGATTTTTTATAACATCAATTGAAACTACTTTTTTATTCTCAATTTTAAGAATTCTATCACACAAAGGAAGCATAGCTTCATCGTGAGTTACCATAACAACTGCTACATTTTGCTCCACTGCTATTTTTTTAAGCATTTGAACAACACTAACAGAACGTTCCGCATCTAAGGCTGCTGTTGGTTCATCTGCTAGTATTATTTTGGGTTTATTTGCTAAGGCTCGTGCAATTGCAACTCTTTGGTTTTGTCCACCTGAAAGCTGTGATGGCATAAAGTATGCTTTTTCTTTAATATCAAAATACTCTAAAAGTTCCATTGCAAATTTTTCTGCTTCTTCTTTTGATTGTCCATTTGTTTGGGGTAATAAAGTGATATTATCAATGATATTTAAAAAAGGAATTAAATAGTGAGCTTGAAAAATAAATCCTATTTTTTCTCTACGAATAGTTCTTGTATCTTTGTTTAGCCATTTATTTTCATATACTTTTTCATCTCCTAGCCACATAGTTCCACTTGTTGGCTCTTCAACACAACCAATCATCATAAGTAAAGTAGTTTTTCCAGCTCCACTTGGTGCGATTAACGCTATTAATTCTCCACTATTTATAGAAAAACCTGCTCCATCAATTACATTTACAACAGTGTCACCTTTTCCAAATGTTTTTACTAGATTCTCAACACGAATACTTTGTTGGTTCATATCATCCTCCTATTGCAGAGGCTGGATCTGCACTTATTACTTTTTTCACACCAATAAAAGAAGATAAAATAGAAGCGATTACCACAACAACAAAAAGCATCGCACCATCTGGAATTTCAAGTACAACTCTTTTTGGGAATTTATCATATAAAATATACGCAAAAATATTTCCAGATATAAAAGCCAAAACACCAAGTAGCAAAGTTTCTTGCACAATCATTTTTATAATAACACTATTTGGAATTCCAATTAGTTTCATAATAGATATCTCTTTCATCTTCTCTAATGTCATTGTGTAGATTATAAGCGCGATTATAATTGTTGATACTAAAATAAGAATTGCTGTAAAAAGTCCTATTTGTTTTGCAGATCTTTCAATAAGATTTTTCGTTAAAATCTCTTTTTGCTCTTGTTTTGTATAAACACTTTTATATTTCCATTCTTTTATATTTTGTGCAACTTCTTGCGTATTATAACCCTCTTTTACAGTTGCTACAATTGCATTTACCATTGTTACATCGCTATTTTTTATTCCTCGTTCACGATCGCTTCGTATACGGTTATTTGAGTATGAAAATTGAAGTTTTTGAGCATCTTTTAAACTAATATAAATCAATATATCACCACTTGAAGATACGGTTTTTTCAGTTATTCCTACTACTTCATAGATATCATTATCTAGTATTATTTTATCTTGTAGATTAAAGCCTGTCTCTTTTGAAACAACTATTTGAAAATGGTCGTTTGTAAGTTTTGTTCCAGCTATTAATCTTTCTTCATTTATTGGATTAATCTTTCCAAAAGGGTCATATCCAACAGCCATAACACGAATTGGCATAGGATTTTTAGGAAGCTGTATATTCTGAAAAGTGATAGCTTCGCTATGCTTTATTCCATCAATAATATTTATAGAGTATTTTAAATCCTCATGAACTCTTGATGACTCAGCAAATGGTCCCATACTATTTTCTTGAACTACCCATAAATCAGCATTTATATCGTTTATCAAAATTTCAGCATCAACAACCATCCCACGATACACGCCAATCATAATAAGTACCATTCCAAGAAGCATTCCAACTCCCATTGCTGTTACTAAAAACTTCCCAAGTGAGTGAGCGATATCTTTTTTAGCAAGATTTATCACTAATGAATCCTCATTTTTTCACTTAAAGGTTTTTTACTATTATCTGGAATTAAAATCAAATCGTCTTTATTTATTCCATCTTTAATTGCAAGTTCATCATCACTTTTTGCTTCAATATCTAAAGCTTTAAAATATGCTTTATTATCTTTTAAAATCCAAACACCCTCTTTTTTATCTTTATATACAAGAGTATTAAGAGGAATTTTAAGTGCGTTATTTATAGTTTTTACTTCAATATTCACTCTTGCTTGTTCATTTATGTAAAAAGGAATAGGAAGTTCTTTAAACCCTATATTTACTTCTCTTTCTTGCGTAATAGAGTCACTTTGTGCAACTATTCGTTTAACTTCTCCTTCAAAAATGGCATCATTTTTTGAACGAAGAGTTATATATGCTTTTTGTCCAACTTTTATATCACTACTTATTCTTTCATCAATAAAAGCTTTTACCCAAATCGTTTGTGAATCAACGATTTTTAAAATAGTTGCAGATGAAGAAAGAGTTTGTGCAACTTGTGCTTCTTTTGAAATAACATATCCATCAACTGGAGAATAAATATCAAAACGAGATAGTTTAGTTGTTAAAGAATCTACATTTTTTTGCATTCTTAACACTTCAATTTGACTTGACTCAATATGTGCTTTTGTAGCTTCTAATTGTGCACTTGTTGCGTCTAAATCTGCTTTTACTTTATCATATTCTGATTGTGAAACAAAAGATTGTTTAAGTAAGTTTTCATATCTTTTAAACGTTATATTTGCAAGTTCTTTTTGAGCACCTAAACTTTTACTCTCTTTTTGTAAAGCATTTAATTCTGAGCTTGCTTTTTTAACATTTAACTGCATCTCTTGAAGAAGTTCAGGCATATCAACAGGATCAATAGTTGCAAGTAAATCGCCTTTTTTCACCCATTGCCCTTCATCACTTAATATACTTACTATTTTTCCACCCGTTTGTGCATTTATAGAATATATATCTTTAGCTCCAACATTTCCAATACCAAATACTTTTACAGTTAAATCTCCAACCGTAGGCGATAGCGTTTTATAAGTTGTTTTTACCACATAAACTTTATTATAAAAAAGAAACACTGCAAAACTTGCAATTACTAAAGCGATAATATATTTATTTTTTTTACTCATTGTGTTTTTCCTTTTAAATAATCAACTTGATCAATAGCCATACTTTTAGCATAATAAGATTCTAGAAGTCCTAGTTGCGAGCTTAAAATCAAAGCTTGCGCATCTAAAACTTCTACATAAGTTGAAAGTCCTTCTTTATAACGACCTTGTAAAACATCTTTTGTTTCATTTGCCCAAAGCAGCTGTGCTTTTTTTGCCTCAATAGTTTTATCATATCTAGCAATATCAATAATCAAATTTGATAATTCTTCTTTTATCGCTATTGTTTTAGACTCTTTTTGCTCTTTTGCTATTTTTACACCTATTTGTGCTTTTTCTGCTTCTGCTTCAATTCTTCCACCTGCATAAAGTGGAAGAACATACATAACTCCTAGTGCTGAAGAGTTATATTCATTTAAAGTATCGATACGATTATAAGATGCAACTACATCAATTGAGCCATAGTGAGATGCTTTTGCAGATTTATATAGTTGTTGATTTTTATTTATATTTAGTGCATCAATTTTAAGTTGAGAGTTATTAGCTAAGATTTCTTCTTCGTTTAAAGCATCTTCAAAAATATAGCTTTTTTTTATAATATCTGATTCAAAACTAACACTATCTTCTATTTTTTCTCCCATATATAAAGACAAGGAGTTCTTTGCTTTATCATATGAAGCTTTGGCAATTGCTAGATTTTCTTGCGAAAGATAATATGCTGATAAAAAACGGCTTGAATCAGCTTTTGTTCTAAGACCTTGTGCCTCAAGTGCCTTTGCTTGTTCATAATATGCATTTTTTGATTCTAAATCTTTTTTATGAACTTCTATTGCTTCTTGCTGAACTACAATTAATTTATACAAAGATTTTATTTTATAAACCATAAGTGCTT
>JAGOIF010000056.1 GCA_017995775.1 Aliarcobacter sp. | reverse complement strand
ATCCCATATCATATATTTTTTTAATATGTTCATCATCTAATGAATAAAATATTTGTTTTCCAACTCTTTTTGGTTTTACAATTTTTGAATTCTTTAAAACTCTTAGTTGATGAGAAACTGCTGATTGGCTTACATTTATAAGCTCACTAATTGCTCCAACACATAACTCTTCATCTTTTAACACAGCAATTATTTTTATTCTTGTTGTATCTGCAAAAGCTTTAAACAGTTCAGCAACATCATAAAAAGTTTCATCACAAACTAAAATACTTTTTATTTTTTCTACTTCTTTGGAATGGTCACAACATTCTAATCATATTCTGATCTAAAGAAAATGCCTAGCACTCTAAAAGAGTGTCTAGACTTCAATTACTTTTATAATTCAAAAGAACCTTTTGAATCACGAGTAACTCCACCTGTCATTACATTATATGTAATAAGATATTTATATTGACCTTTTTCTATAAGTTTAACATCAAAAGTATAGTTTCTTTTATCATTTATTGTATTACTTTTGTATTCAACTATTTCTCCATTTGGTTTATATAATTTCAAATTTACATTTACTCCATCTAATGATTTAGTTTTATAAAGAATTTTAACGTTAAATTCATTATCTCCCAATTTTAAATCATCATAAACTTTTACATGTACACTATAATCTTTAGTAGTTTGTTGTGATAAATATATCTCTTTTGCATTTAGAGATAAACTTCCTGTTAATAAAATTCCTAATACAAGTAGTATTTTTAATAAATTCTTCATTTTTTATCCTTATTTATTTCAAATTAATTTCTTATTTTGTTCAACATTTTCTGATTTTTCATAAAATATAAGATATGTTGAAGGCAATATTAAAAGAGTAAGTATTGTAGAACTAATTACTCCTCCAACAACAACAACGGCTAATGGATATTGGATTTCACTACCAACGCCTGTAGCGAATAGTAAGGGTAAAATACCAAATAACGTAGTAAATGCAGTCATTAAAACAGGTCTTAATCTGAGTAATGTGGCATCTTTTAACAATATTTTCAATTTAGTGTGTGGATACTTATCTCGTAATTCATCTATAAAACTAACTAAAACTATTCCATTTAAAATAGCTATTGCAAAAATTGCTATAAATCCTACAATTGCTGATACAGATAGATATACGCCACTAATTGACAATGCGATAATAGCTCCAATTAATCCAAAAGGAACATTAAGCAAAATTAATCCTACTTTTTTTATAGAATTAAATGCCATGAATAAAAGTAACATTACAAGTAATATGGTTAATGGTATAATTATCATTAACTTATTAGTTGCTTCTTGCATATTTTTAAAATCTCCTACCCAAGATATATAATAGCCTGATGGGATGGAAATCTCTTTTTTAATAATTTCATCTGCTTCTTTAACAAATGAAGCGATATCTCTTCCATCTACTTCAATTGATAAAACTAAATACCTATTTAAGTCTTCTCTTTTTATAAAAGAAGCTCCTTGAACAACACTTATTTCACAAATTTGTTCTAAATTAACAATAGAACCTGAAGAAGAACGTAAACTGATTTTTTTAATACTATCAATATCTTTTTTAGCATCTTTTATTTTTGCAACAACACCAAAACGTTTAATACCTTCAATTTTTTCAGTAATTTCTTCTTCACCTATACCATTTTTAATTACTTGCATTACTTCATCTATATTAATTCCATATCTTGCTAATGCTATATAATTTGGTTCAATTTTAATTTGTGATTGTCCTAATTGTGATTCTAATTCAATTCCCTCAACACCATTAACATTAGAAATTTTTTCTTTAATTTCAGTAGCTATTTTGTTTAATTGTTCTTGGTCTTCTCCAAAAACCTTAATTGCCAGTTCTGCTTTTACACCTTCTAATAATTCTTCCACTCTCATTGCTATTGGTTGTGTTGGAGTAAACTGTAAATAATTAAACTTTTCTGAAACTTTTTCATTCAAATCATTCGTTAATGATTCTAAATTATTAATTTTCCCATTTAATGTAAGTAATACTTCCATATAATTAGGTTGAGCTGTTTCTCCTTTTTCACTTCTTCCTATCATAGATAATACTGATGTTATCTCTTTAGGATATTCTTGTAAAATAAATTTCTCTATTTCTTGTGCTGAATTTATTGATTGTGAAAGACTAGTTCCAGGAATTGCTGTAACTCTAAACATAATTGATTCTTCTTTTAAAGTAGGCATAAATTCTCGACCTTGGAACATCAGTAATATTACGCAAAATAAGAAAAGTGTAACAATACTTATAACCAACTTTTTTGAATTATTTAATGCCGTCATTAATATAGGACTATAAAAAGTTTTAATTTTTCGCATAACTATATTATCAGTATGTTCTGTTCTTTTTAATAATAATAAACATAACACAGGAACTAATATTAATGCAACAATTAAAGATGCAATCATTACAAATACAATATTTAATGCCATTGGTTTGTAAAGTTTTCCAGCTAGACCGTCTAAACTAATTAAGGGAATAAATGCAACTGCAATCACTAATATGGCAAAAGTTACTGGAGTAACAACTTCTTTTGCAGCTAGTGTTACTATTTCTAATTTTGTCAAATGCTTTGAATCACTACTTAATTTTCTAAATGTATTTTCAACAATTACTACAGTCCCATCTACTATCATTCCAACGGCTATAGCTAAACCACTTAAACTCATTAAATTTGCACTAAGCCCATAATAATCCATAAAAAGAAATGCAATTAATAATGATAAAGGAAGTGATATAACAACAATAAATGCTGAACGTAACTCAAATAAAAATAGGAAAAGAATAATTGTTACTAAAATAATTCCTTCTGTAAGAGCTGATGACATTGTATCAACAGCTTTTAATGTAAGCTCTGTTCGATCATACATAGGACGAATTTCTACACCTTGAGGTAAAACACTATTTACCGTTTGAACTTTTTCTTTAATTTTTGAAACAACTTCAGCTGCATTAGTTTGACTTCTTTGTAAAATCATTCCAATAACAGATTCATTTCCATTTATTGAGACTGCCCCAAATCTTGGTTTTGAACTCTCTTCTACACTTCCAATATCTTCTATAGTAATAGCTTGACTATTTTCAGATTTAATTACAGTTTTTTTAATATCCTCTATTGATTTATATAAACCAACACCTCTTATTAGATATTGTTCTTTATTAAATTCTAGATATTGTCCTCCCGCAACTTGATTGCTTTTTTGTAGGGCAATAACAATATCATTGTAAGTTATATTTACATTTTGTAATTTTTTACTGTCTACTAATATATTATATTGCTTTTCATCTCCTCCCCATCCAATAACATCTTCAACACCTTTAACACTTTTAAACAAAGGTGTCACTAAATATTCTTGCATTTCTCTTAATTCTTTTAAAGAATATTTGCTTGTTTTATCATACAGTTGATACCAGAATACTTGACCTAAACCTGTTGTATTTGGACCTAATGTAGGTTTTCCCCAAGATTCAGGAATATCAACCGTAGATAATCTTTCATTTACAAGTTGTCTTAAAAAATATATATCCATATTATCTTCAAAAAAAACGGATACATATGATAATCCAAAAATTGAATTAGACATTATTGTTTTTACTCCTGCCATTCCAGCCATAGCTGATTCGATAGGATATGTTATTAATTTCTCAATATCTTCAGCAGAATTTCCTGGACTTTCTGTATATATTACTACTTGATTAGGCGTAATATCAGGAAAAGCATCTACAGGAATTGATTTATAAGCTTTTATTCCCATTATACTAATTATAATAAAGAATATAATTACCATTAATTTATATTTTAACGAAATGTCAATAATTTTTTCTAACATTTAATCTCCTAATGTCCATGTCCGCCAAGAGATGATTTTAAAACTATAGATTTAATTTTATATGGTTCATCACTTACGTATTCTTGATTGTCTTCTACACCTTCTACTGCCACATATTCATCATTCTCTTGAATAATCTTTATATCTAATGGCTTAAATTCTTGTACATTGTCTTCTTCTTTATGGGAAACTTCTTTTTCATCATGTTTTTCCTTATTTGGTACAAAAATTACCCATTCATTATTCATAAAAGATAAGGCAGATTTTTTAACTGAAATAAATTCTTTATCAGTTTCATAATATAAAATTGACCCCAAATATAAATTAGAATAAAGTTTTATTTTTTCATCTTCAATACTAGATAAAACAATAATTCTTTGAGTTGATTCATCTAATTCTGGTAAAATTTTTTCGATATAACTTATTATATTTTTACCATTGAAATTTGTTGAAATTTTTTGACCAGGTTTTAAATATTCTGAATATGCTATTGGTAAATAAGATTTAAGGTAAAAAGATTTCTCTTTGACAATAGAGACAATTTCCGTATCTTTAGATACCGCAGAATATTCTGTTTTTAGAAGTGATGATACGATACCTGAGTTGTGAGCAAATAATGTATATTCAGATATCGTATTTTTTATATCTTTTACTTCTATGTCTAAAGTTTTTAGTTGAGAAATAATAGTTTCTAATTTGGCAGAAATATCTTTTCTTTGAATATTTAATAAATTTAATTCTTGTTTCGAAACAATATCTCTTTTATTTAATATTAAATTACCATTATAATTTTCTTCCATACTTTTAAGTTGTTCTTTTAAAGCAAGATATTCTGCTGACATTCTCGATAATTCGATAGATTGAATAAGCGCAACTTTATCTCCTTTTTTTACTAAATCTCCTTCTTTTACATAATATTTAACAATTTTTCCATCAAGTGACGCCATTAAAGATTGTTTTGATGATGGTAGTTGTATAACTTTTGAATTTAATTCCACTGATTTGCCGAATTTTCTTATTTGTGCATTTTCAAGAGTTATTTCATTTGAAAAAGCAGAATTTAAGAAAAATAAACTGATAATAATTATTTTAGTCATTATGTTCTCCTTGGATATAATTAATTGAAATCGCATTTTGGTTTAATGCTGTTTCTATGTTAATTATATCTGTCATAGTTTGGATAAGTTTTATTTTTGAATTTTGAATATCAAATATAGAAATTTTAAACATCTTTAATTTTTCCATAGATATTTCTAAAGCATCTAATTGAAGTTTTAATACCGTTTCGTTTTTCTTTTTTAAATCTTCTAACAAAACTCTTTCTTTTACAAGTTTTTCATATTCCATTAAAGCTTGTTGTTTCTCTTTATTCACCAATAAATTCATTTTCATTGCTTCTAATTTTGCAATTTTACCTTCCTCTGATTTTATATTAAAAATAGGTAAAGGTAAACTAATTCCCACTTGATTAACTATCTGATCAGGTTCTTCACTATAAGAATATATTAGGTCAAATGAATCTATAATATTTGAATCTAATTTAGCTTCAGCTAACAACATATCTTTTTTACTTTCTTCTGAATTAATAAATGGGTTCTTTTCTAAATTTATACTCTTAGTGATTTTAAATTTATAGTCACTTTCTAAATTAAAATGTATTTCTTGGTCAATACCAGAAAATCTTATTAAATCATAATAAGTATTCATTATTTCCAAATTTAATTCATCTTTTTTCTTTTTTATATCCATTAATTCAATTTCTGATTGTAATAATTCTGCTTTTGAGATAGCACCAACTTTATATTGTTGATTTGAAATATCATATACTTTATTAGCAATGTCTTCAGATTCTTTTATTACATTAAAAAATTTCTTATTTTTAGCATAAATTGTATATTTTATAGATAACTCTTTAATGAATTCTTGTTTATCAAGATTATATTTATCCACTTCATTTTTAATAGTGGTTTCTGATAAACGAGTTTTATCATTAGCTACATTCCATGGAACTATTTTTTGCGTTAAACTAACCCCATATCCATTATCTTTATTTATTTGTTCTTTGAACTTATAATTTGAATAATTAAGATCTATTGTTGGGTTGTTAAATCTTGTTAATATTGAACCTTTTTCTTTTACTAAATCAATCTCGATCTCTGATGATTTTAGATTCGAATTCGATTCAATAGCTTTATTTAATAAATATCTGAAATCTTCTGCATTTAATATTTGTGATGAACATAAAAATATCATAAAAACAGAAAATAATTTATTCTTAATCATTTATTTTCCTTATATAATTTAGTATTAGTTCTATTTAAAAGAACTTGATTATGAAAATAAATTAAACAGTAGGTGGTTTAAGTAAAGGGTTCATTATAAGAATAGAGTAATTTGTATAATCAGTATAAAATTCTTTGATAAAAGTAATTGTATAAAAATCACTTTCTATATTCAAATAGGAATTATGAATTTCATGTTCTAAAATACATAATGAATGATTTTTACATTTTTTTGAATTCTCATTAGTCAAGGCAGTAGTCTTTATTGATTGATTAACAATATTTTTAGACTCATTATCGTAAACTTTTTCGAATGTAAACTCATTAAAAGAATGATAAAAAATAGAGAAAAGTGCAAAAATAAATACAAATTTACGAAACGTATTTTTATTATTCATATTTATCCTTTGCCTAAATTGTATACTATTCTATATTAATATAATTAATAAATAGTTAATGTTTTAAAAAATTATTCATAAAGCAAAAATTTCTATAAAATATTTAGTTTTGACAAATTGTATTTTATAATTTTATATAAGTTTAAATCGGGGATTCTTGTCGTAATGTGAATTTAAAATTTTTATTTATTCAAGAATATATACCAATTTAGATACCATATCAATTATCTAAATACAAAATGGAAAAGAACTATAACAAAATTAGTAATTCAAATATTAAAAAATACTAAGTTATAATTCCAAAAAAACATAGTTACTTACTTTATAGTTTTTATAAATTCATAAAATTTTGTGGCAAGATACAATAAGAATGTTAATAAGTTTTATGTATTAATCTACTTTAACAAAATTATTCTATTCTAAGTTATAAAATGTATTTGAATAAAGGTTTAGCAAATGAAAAAGCTATTGTCTATAAATTTAGGTATTACCTCTATTGGTTATTCAGTTTTAAATGAACTAGATAATGATAAATACTCCCTAATTGATTATGGTGTTAATATGTTTGATACTCCTTATGACAAAGATGGAAATTCAAAAAAATTAATACATAGTCAAATTAAATCAACGAAAAAACTTTATGAATTAAGAAAAGAACGAAAAAAGAATCTCTCAAAACTTTTTGAAGATTTTGGATTTGCTAAGAAAGAAGATTTTCTAAATCAAGAAAAGGAAAATCTATTTATAAATAAATGGGGATTAAGAGCAAAAAAAGCTTTTGAAGAAAAATTAACATTTCAAGAACTTTTTTCAATTTTATATTTAATCGCAAAACATAGAGGTTATAAATCTCTTGATACAGATGATTTACTTGAAGAATTTTGTGAAAAATTAGGATTAAATCAAGAAAAAAAGAAAGATAATGGAAAAGATAATGAAAAAGGTAAAATAAAACAGGCTTTAAAAACTATTGAAACCTTAAAACTACAATTCCCTCAAAAAACAATTCCTCAAATAATTTATGAAGTTGAAATACAAAAAGAAAATCCAACATTTAGAAATCATGATAATTATAATTATATGATAAGAAGAGAATATATCAACGAAGAGATAAAAGCATTAGTTTTATCTCAAGAAAAGTTTGGTTTATTTGATAAAAATTTTGATTCAAAAGCTTTTATTGAAAAACTTATAGAAACTATTGATGACCAAAAGGAATCATCAAATGATTTATCATTATTTGGAAATTGTGAATATTTAAAAAATGAAAAAGTAGCACATCAATATTCATTATTAGGTGATATTTATAAAATGTATCAATCTGTTGCCAATATAACATTTAATTCAAATCCAACTATAAAAATTTCAAAAGAACAAATTAAATTAATTGCTAATGATTTTTTTGACAAATTAAAAAATGGTAAAAATATTAGTGATATAAAATACAAAGAGATTAGAAAGATTTTAAAATTAAGTGATGATTTTAAAATTTTTAATAAAGAAGATAGCTATAAATCTAAAGATAAAACACAAGAAAATAGTATTACTAAATTTCATTTTGTAAACAATCTTTCAAAATTTGATAAAGATTTTATTAAAAGTATTTTAGAAAAATCAAACAAATATGATATTTTAAAAGAAGTTTTTGATGTTTTAAGGGATGAGAAACAACCAAAACCAATTTATGATAAATTAAATAACATATTTTCAAAATACGATTTAATAAAAAATGAATCTATCAAAAACAATACTATTTTAGAACTAATCAAAAATAAAACTGGAAGTAGCTTAAGTATATCTCATCAAGCTATGATAAATATTATTCCATATTTTGAGGATGGTTCTACGATTGATGAAATTAAACAAAAATTAAATCTAAGTAGAGAAGAGGATTATTTATCATATAAAAAAGGAATTAAATATTTAAGTGTTGCACAATTTGAAAATAACAATAACTTACCTATAAATAATCATCCTGTTAAATATGTAGTAAGTGCAGCATTAAGACTTATAAAACATCTTCATGTTACTTACGGAGCTTTTGATGAAATAAGAGTTGAGAGTACAAGAGAATTAAGTCTTAATGATGAATCAAAAAGAAATATTGACAAAGTAAATAGAGAGAATGAAGCAAAAATTACAGCTATTTTAGAAAATATAGAATATCAACAAATAGCTCAAACCTATGGGAAAAAGCTTGAAAAATATGCAAGAAAGATTTTGATATGGGATGAACAAGAGAGATTTGATATATATAATGGGAAATCAATAGGCTTTGGAGATATTTTTTCAAATAGTGTTGATATAGACCATATAGTACCACAAAGTCTAGGTGGACTTAGTGTAAAACATAATTTAGTTTTAGTACATAGAGATACAAACTTACAAAAATTAAATCAATTACCATTAAATTTTATAGCTGATAAACAAGGATTTATAGATAGGATTGAATATCTATTTAAAGAACATAAAATCTCATGGAAAAAAAGAAAAAATCTATTAGCAACGAATCTTGATGATACATATAAAGATACTTTTGAAAGTAAAAGTTTAAGAGCTACAAGTTATATTGAAGCACTAACTGCTCAAATTTTAAAAAGTTATTATCCATTTCCTAATCAAACAAAAAACTCAATGGAAGTAAGACATATTCAAGGAAGAACTACTTCAAATATTAGAAAGCTTTTAAAAGTAAAAACAAAAATAAGAAATACAAATATTCATCATGCAATAGATGCTATTTTAATTGGACTTACTAATCAGTCGTGGCTTCAAGAATTATCTAATACTTTTAGAGAAAATATGGGTGTAATAGATGATGTAGCAAGGCAGAATATTAAAAAAGTAATCCCACTTATTGAAGGAATTGAACCCAAAGAGTTAATAGAAATGATAGAAAATAATTATAACGCTTATGGAGAAGATTCTATTTTCTATAAAGATATTTTTGGAAAAACGAAGGCTGTAAACTTTTGGGTATCTAAAAAACCTATGGTTTCAAAAATTCATAAAGATACAATTTATAGTAAAAAGCCAAATGATTTTTATACTGTTAAAGAAAATATTTTAAATCAATTTATAGCTTTAAAAGTAAATAATGATACTAAGGCAAATAAATTTTATGAAGATTTTAAAAAGAATATATTGGAAAAAATGTATGTTTATAAAACAAATCCAAATGATGTAATTTGTAAAATTGTACAAAATAGAGCTTATGATATAAAAGAATTATTAACTTCTTTTGAAACAATAGATAAAAAAGACAAAGAAGCATTAAGTGAAGCAAAACAAAAACTTGATACCTTGATTCATAA
Source organism: Aliarcobacter sp. (assembly GCA_017995775.1). Taxonomy (GTDB): domain Bacteria; phylum Campylobacterota; class Campylobacteria; order Campylobacterales; family Arcobacteraceae; genus Aliarcobacter. The sequence continues at coordinate 3,205 of JAGOIF010000056.1, read as the reverse complement.
TCCTTTATTGGATAACAATAATAAACCAATAAGAAAAGTGAAGTTTTATCAAACAAATTTAACAGGGTTTAATATAAGAGGTGGATTAGCTACAAAAGAAAAAACGTTTATAGGATTTAAAGCCTCTTTGAAAAATGATAAATTATTTTATGAAAGAATAGATGTGGCAAATAAAAATAATATAAAAGATAATGATTTCTTAATTATTAGGAATAATTTAATTTGTATCAATTTTAAAAATAAAAATTTATTAGGTTTTGTTGAATCATTTGATGAAAATACTAACAAAATCAGAATGTATGATTCAAGATATCCTAAAAGATTAGAAAATCAACCTGAAAGATTTAAAGTAGCAAGTGGCAAAGGTAGAAAAGAATTTGGAATTGCAGGTGCTATTGGAATTATAAAACTAAACCTTGATATTTTAGGAAACATTAACTCTTATCAAATAATAGGCACTATACAAAATGAACTTTATAGTTTTTTTAAAAAACTTAAAAATGATAAAGGAAACTTACCTATCAATACTTAGAACTAAGTAAAAGATAAAAATCTTCTCGGACAAGTACATCTCTTCCCAAAAACAAACTTTTAGAATGTAAAATAATTTGCTTAATCTCTTAAAATATAAGTAATTTTTTCCTTTGAATAACTTTAGTTCTCTTTCCCTTCACAAAAGGCTTAATATCTTTTTGATGTATTCATACGTATTTGAGGTTATGAATAATTGTCACAAAATCATAAAAATAAATATTTTAATAAGACTTCCATATTTTATAACTTAAGGTTGTAAGTAATAAGAATTATAATATGCTTACTTCTATTTATCCAAAAAAGGGGTGATGAAAATCATCACCCTAAAGTAAGTTACAGATTTTTGTAACCTTAATTTAATACCCCTATTAAATAACTATTCGCAATAATTAAAAAAAAATTTTATAATTTATATACTTAAAATAATATTATTTTATTGTTTTTGATATCGATTAAACAACTATATGTTACAATACTTTAAGAACGATAGAATTAGTTTTAATACCCCATATTAAATGACTTTCTCAATTTAAAGCAAAATTTATTAGAAATAAGATTAAAAAAATAGCTCCTAAAAAGAAAAGGTTAAATTCCTTTTTAGGAGCTATTTTTTTAATCTTTGTATAGAATATATACAATAAAAGTATTTATAATTTGTTTATTTACTGTTATAATTTTTTTGTTCTTCTAAAATAAATCTTTTTCAGTAATGAAAATTTTTATAAATAATAAGGAAATATTATGAAAAAATTAAGTTTAGTAGCTTTATTGGCTCTAGGTGCTCTGGGTTCTGTATCAACAATACAAGCAAATGAATTGGAAGTTAGTGGTAATATTGGAGCAGCTTCAAATTATATTTGGAGAGGTATGACGCAAACAAAAGATAAATCGTCTGTTAATGGTGGAGCTGACTTAAAATATAATGGTTTTTATGCAGGTACTTGGGCTTCAAATGTAGATTTTGGTACACAAGCAAATTTTGAAGTAGATGCATATGCTGGTTACAGTAATACAATTAATGATCTTTCTTATGATTTTTCTTATACTAAATATATGTATCCTGATTCAAAAGATGAATCAGATTTTGATGAAGCAAAACTTGCGTTAGGTTATACTCTTGGAGATTTAACATTAGGTACATCTTATTCACAAGCAATGTATCAAGAAAAAGGTGGTCATAAACCATTTTATATTGAAGGAACTGCATCATATGACTTTAAAATCTTAAGTTTAGATACTAGCTATGGGGATTATGAAGATGTAGGAAGTAATTATACAGTTGGAGCAAGTAAATCTGTTAAAGTAGAAGGACAAGCAATTAAATTGGCACTTGTTTATGCTTCATTTAATTCAGATGATTCAAATTTACTACCAAATGAAAAGAATTTATTTGTAACAGCAAAATATTCTTTTTAAAAAATGCATGAGTTGACTATTAAAGTCAATTCATGTAAAAATAAAACAACTACTTTTTACTTGCCATGATAAAAAATAGCTCAAAAGAAGTATAGGAAACTTCATTACTATAGTTATTTATAAATATCTGTAAAAAACTTCCAAATTTCAAATCAAATAATGTAGTAAATAACGCTATTAAGTTTTATAATTTATTTAATTCTTGTTGCAATAAATCGAAAAAGAGTAAATAAAATGAGAATATTGTTGATAAAACTATAGGTTTATGTTTAAAGATGTTTAAGTAAAGAATTATATTTTAATTTATTATGACATTAAAGGTTCATCATGTCTCTTATAAAGATTATAACTTCAATCCAAAAAAAAGAGTTTGAAGAACCACCAATTCTAAATCAAGAATTAAAAAATGAGATTTTTAAATTACCAAATGAATTAGAACAACAAGTTTATTCTTTTAATAACAGTAACAATCAAATTCATTTTATTTTAATGTTTGGATATTTCAAAATCGCACATAAATTTTTTGATTCAGCTACATACTATGAGGAAGATATTGAATATGTAATTTCTAAATTTAAACTTGATGATAATTCATATTCATCTAATATTGGGTACTTCTGCATAAAGGTACTAAATGGTGCCAAGTCCTTTAAACAAAGCTTAAAGTTTTTAGGATTTTATATTTTAATAAATTCTCCAAAATATTATCAGGAATTAGGTTATCAAGTCTTACCAAAAAGAAAGATCAATATAGAAATTATAGAAGAAAATTGGGATAATATTTTAAGATTTATACTTACAATTAAATCAAGGAGAACAACTGCTTCACAACTTCTAAAAAGACTTACTTCTTATTCAAAACACCATAAACTTTTTACAGCAATTAAAGAGTTTGGTAAAATTATAAAGACCGATTTTTTACTTACATATATTGATGATGTTGGTCTTCGTCAACGAATTGAAAAACAACTAAATAAAGTTGAATCTGCTAATAGATTTTCAAAAGCAGTATTTTTTGGAAATAATGCAGAATTTATATTTGCTACACAAGAAGAACAAAATATAGCAAATAACTGTAAAAGACTTATACAAAATGCAATAATACTTTGGAATTATCTTTACATTGATAAAAAACTTCAAGAAGCAAAATCACAATCACAGAAAGATGAAATAATAGAAGCTATAAAAAATAGTTCTATAGTTCACTGGAGTCATATTAATTTTTATGGAACATATGATTTTACAAAAATTGATA
>JAGOIF010000154.1 GCA_017995775.1 Aliarcobacter sp. | reverse complement strand
CCTGCTAATATTACAGGTTTTTTATAGCCTTGAGGTAATTCAAAAGCACCTGCAAATGAACCAATACCACCTAGAACCCCAGGAATCATTGTTGATTTTACATATGGTTTGATATTTTCTACAAATTGATTTCCAGCATCAATATCAACTCCAGCATCTTTGTAACTAACTGTTGCCATTATTCACCTTTTAATATTCTATTTTCTATTTCGTCTATTAGTTTAAAATTTTTTTGGTATTATAGCAAAATGTTTATAAATATTAAGGACTATATATAATGAAAGATAATAACGCATTTAACGAAATGATGGTACATTTACCATTATGCACACATAAAGAAGCTACAAAAGTACTAATCGTTGGTTCAAATAATGAAGATATGAAAGCACAAGCAGCTAAACATAATAAGGTTTCAAATATTGAATTTGGAGATACTTCAATCATCACATCAAAGAGTGAAAAAAATATTGATGTAATAATTTTAACAGATGTAAAAATTGATGAATTATTACTTGCAAATATTTCACTTATTTTAAAAGAAGATGGTTTAATTGCATTTCCTTCAAAAGCATTTTCAAGGGATGAAGATCAATTATTTGCTGATTTAAAACTTGTTGGTTCAAAATTCTGGATTGCAATGCCATTTAAATTTGGTCATAACACTTCTATTCTTGCTTCAAGAAGATATCATCCAACAGCTGATTTAAATCTTCAAAGAGCTGATTTATTAGATGGTTTAAACTACTATTCTGCTGAAATCCATAATGCATCTTTTGTATTCCCAGCAGCAGAACATAGAGCTTTAACAGGTATTGCAAAAAGATAATTTTTTGTTAAATATAAATAAATCATTATTATTGTAGAATATTTCTTATGAGTAATGATTTATTTAAAAACGCAATCGCACTAACAGGCGGAATATCAACAGGCAAAAGCACTGTTTGTAACTTATTTAAACTTCATGGTTTTTTAACTATTGATGCTGATGTAATAGCCCACAAATTACTAGATGAAAATTCTAGTAAAATAGCTTCTATGTTTGGTAATCAATATGTTCAAGACAATAAAGTCTTACGAAAAGAGCTAGGGAAAATTATATTTTCAAATGAAGAAAATAAACTAAAACTAGAAGCCCTTCTTCACCCACTAATCAAAGAAGAAATCATAAAAGAATCAAGAATATTTGAAGAACAAAATAAACCATATTTTGTAGATATTCCACTTTTCTTTGAAAAAATGAACTATCCAATTTCAAAATCTTTAGTAATTTACACTCCAAAAGAGTTACAAATACAAAGACTTATGAAAAGAGATAATATCGATGAAAATGAAGCAAAACTAAAAATTTCAAATCAAATGGATATAGAAGAAAAAAGAAAATTAGCCAATATGGTAATTGATAATTCAAAAGATTTAAAACATTTACAAGCTGAAGTTGAAAGAATTATCGGAGAAATTTTATGACATATACAAAATATAGTGCAAGTGGAAACGACTTTGTTATTTTTCATACATTTATAGAAAAAGATTATTCAAGTGATGCTATAAAATTATGTGATAGAACAGAGGGAATTGGAGCTGATGGACTTGTAGTTTTAGTTCCAAGTAATGATGCTGATTTTAAATGGTTATTTTATAATAGCGATGGAAGTTATGCAGCAATGTGTGGAAATGCCACAAGAGCTTGTAGTCATTATGCATTTTTTAATAATCTTGTAGATTCCAATGAAATGCAATTTTTAACAGGTGCTGGACTTATAAAATCAAGTGTACAAAATGATATTGTTGAAACACAACTAACTATTCCAAAAGTAATAAAAGAAGAGTTCACCCAAGATGGATTTACTTGGTATTTAGTTGATACAGGGGTTCCTCATCTTGTAACTATTGTTGATGATTTAGAATCTTATAATCATGATTTATGTAAAAAAATGAGATATGAGCATAATGCAAATGTGAATTTTGCAAAAATAGAAAATGGAATTATCAAAGTAAGAACCTATGAAAGAGGAGTTGAAGGCGAAACTCTTGCTTGTGGAACAGGAATGGCTGCTTGCTTTTTAAGAGCACATGATTTAAAACTTGTTGCAGATAATACTTTTGTTTATCCAAAAAGTGGTGAGCAGTTAAGCTTATCAAAAAGAAATGGTACTATTTATTTTAAAGGTGCCGTAAAAAAAGTTTTTGTAACAACTTTTTAGGCTTAAATGTACTTATTCAAATTTATAATCAAACACTCGAAAAGATTTTTCTTTAGTCTTTGTTTGATTAGTTCTATTCAAAGTCAAAGCCTTGCAAAAGGTTTTCCTAACGAATACTATGAAATCAATGATTTAAATGAATCAAAAAACTATTTTTTCAATCATATGTATAGAATAATAGAAAATGAAAACAATCTTATAAAAAAAGAAAGAGAATTTACAAAAAATATACTTACTTCAAACATTTTAAATATAAACTTTGACTCTGAATCCTTTTTAAAACTTCTTGAAATAAAACAAAAATACAAAATCAAAAATATTTATACCCTAGAAGAGTATTTAAAGAAAATTGATATTATCCCTCCTTCTTTAGCAATAGCACAAGCAGCGGCAGAAAGTGCTTGGGGAAAAAGTAGGTTTGTTAGAGATGCAAATAATATCTTTGGACATTGGACTTATGACGCGGAAATTGGACTATTACCAAAAAAAAGAACCCTTGGTTCATCTCATTTTATTAGAATATTTAAAAATATTAAAGAATCAACTTACTCTTATATGTTAAATTTAAATAGAAATCTTGCCTATAAATCATTTCAAGAAAAAAGACATGAACAAAGAAAAAAAGGTTTAAAACCAGATGGATTAACACTATCTCAAACTATGTTAAATTACTCAGGAATCGCACAAGATTATCTGGTATTATTAGAAAATCTAATATTATCAAATAATCTTCAAGAGTATGATTTAAGATATTTTACGCAAAACAAATAAAAAAGGAAACAAATGAAATTCACAGCACCATTAAAATCTGATTCTATTAAAATAATGCTTCTAGGAAGTGGAGAACTTGGTAAAGAAGTAATAATCGAAGCACAAAGACTAGGAATTGAAACAATTGCAGTTGATAGCTACAATAACGCTCCTGCACAACTTGTTGCAAACAGATCATATACAATAAATATGAAAAATGAAAATGAAATATTAGATGTAATAAGAAGAGAAAAACCTACTTATATCTTGCCTGAAGTTGAAGCTATAAATATAAAAGCATTATTTACAGCAGAAAATGAAGGTTACCATGTAATTCCAAACGCAGATGCTGTTAATAAAACAATGAATAGAAAAAATATTAGAGAATTTGCAGCAGTTGAATTAAAACTTCCTACAAGTAAATACGAATTTGTAACTACATTTGAAGCATTAGAAAAAGCTGCTTTAAATATAGGCTTTCCTTGTGTTATCAAGCCTGTTATGAGTTCATCTGGACATGGTCAAAGTATTGCAAGAACTGCTGCTGATCTTCCAAAATCTTGGGAACTAGCAAAAGAAGCTAGAGGAGATGCTAGTGAATTAATAGTTGAAGAGTTTATTACTTTTGATTATGAAATTACAATGTTAACTGTGCGAAATGGAAAAGATACAGTATTTTGTGAACCTATTGGGCATATTCAACAAGATGGTGATTATATTTTCTCATGGCAACCTATGAATATGAGCGAACTTGCAAAACAAAAATCTGAAGAAATAGCAAAGAAAATCACAGATGGTTTAGGTGGACGTGGAATTTTTGGAGTTGAGTTATTTGTAAAAGGTGATGATGTATATTTTTCTGAAGTAAGCCCAAGACCACACGATACTGGAATGGTTACTATGATTACTCAAAGTGCTAGTGAATTTGCACTTCATGTGCGTGCAGTTTTAGGTTTACCAATTGAGTATATTACTTATGGAGCTGGAGCAAGTGCTGCATATAAAGCTATAAATGATAGCTTTAATCCAGTTCTTGATATATATGATTCATCATTTACAAAAGATTCACTTATTAGAGTATTTGGAAAGCCACAAAGCCATCTAGGAAGACGAATGGCCGTTGC
>JAGOIF010000153.1 GCA_017995775.1 Aliarcobacter sp. | reverse complement strand
ATAAAAAAGATGTAGATTCATATTTACTTACATTTAAAACAGACAATGATTACACAAAATTTGCAAGAGTTACCACTAATAATGAGCTTATTCCTCAAAATAGAGGTAAAGATACAGGTGTTTGGTATGATGAAAATTATAAAAATGATTTAAAATCAAATATCTTTTCAATTAAAGAAAAGATAGAAAATGGCGATTTTAGATTTGATAGTAATGATGATACATATTGTGGTTATTGTGAAATAGGGTTTATGTGTAATAAGAGTTTGTTAAATAAGGGAGAAGTTAATGAGTAAAAAAGATAGTTCATTGGGATTAGCTATAACAAGTGTTGGTGATTTATTATTAAATAAAACGATTACTAAAAATCAAGAAAATAAAGAAATTAATTCAATAGATTTAGTAATACCAAATTATCAGCGTCCTTATAAGTGGACTGCAAAAAATGTAATACAATTATTAGATGACATTATAGGAGCAAAAAATTATAATAAAGAAACATATAGAGTAGGTACATTAATTTTACATTATGATAATATTGAGTCAGTGTATAATATTGTAGATGGGCAACAGCGAATTATAACATTTTCTTTACTTCTTAAATCTTTTTTTAAAAATTCTGAAGAAATAGATTTTTTAAATCAATCTCTTTCTGATAATCCATATAATTCTCATAATATTCCAAAAAATTTTCGAACATTACAAAGACGAATTGAAAATATTGAAGAAAAAGAACGTGAGGAACTTTTTGATTATATTAAAAATAACTGTGAACTTATTGTTGTGATTACTGAAAATATATCGGAAGCCTTTCAATTCTTTGATTCTCAAAATTCAAGGGGTAAAAAACTTTATCCCCATGATTTATTAAAAGCATATCATTTACGAGAGATTAATGATTTGGAAGCTGATGAAGTTGAAAAGCTTGTGAAAGTTTGGGAAGATTTAAATCAAAAAGAACTGTCAACTTTGTTTAGTGATTATCTATACCGTATAAAAGAATGGACTAAAGGTAATAAAGCTTGGGAACTTAATGAATATAATATTCATAAGTTTAAAGGTATTACTGCTCAAGACAATTTTCCTTATGCCCAATTTTATAAAGGTGCATTTGCTTATTCTGATATGGTAAATCATTCTTCAATGCCATTTGTTTTAGGTACTCGTAATCTTAATTTTTTTCAGCTAGATACTCCAATTATAGCAGGTAAACCATTTTTTGATTATGCAAAACATTATTATGAAATACTTAAAGACATTCAAAATAATGATAAATATGAAGGCTATTTTATTAATGATAATAGAATTGTTAAAACATTAGATTTAAAATATAAAAGTGGTGTTGGAAATAGAATTACACGTCTATTATTTGACACTACAATTTTACTTTATATAGATAGATTTTGTCCAACTGAGAGACCTTCTAAACTTGATTTAGAGACATTAGAACAATTTTTGCTTTTTGCTTTTATTTGGTCTTATTCACTTCGAGCACAATATAAAAATCTTGGTTGGCAATCAGCACAAAACTATATAATAGGTAATAGTGAAGTAAAAAATTCTTTTAATATTTATAAATTAATCACAGAAACGGATTCACCAATCAATTTATTAAGTTCTTTATCTGATAGGATAAGTTCATTACATTTAGACGATATAAAAGATAAAAAAGACAATCTAAAAGAAATTAAGGGAGAAATTTATCAAAATTATTTATATTATTTTATGGATAATAAATTTTTGGAGGGCTTAAATGAAAACTAACTATCTTCCACTTCAGGAACTATCAATTGAACAAATTTATAATGGTGAAAAAGTCACTTATGAAGTTCCAATATATCAAAGAAACTATGCATGGGAAAAAGATGAAATATCAGCATTAATACAAGATGTTTATGATGCATTCATCGTTAACAAACAGACTTACTATATAGGCACCCTGGTTTCATTTCATAAAGGAGACCAAATATATGAAATAATTGATGGTCAGCAAAGATTAACTACAATATATCTTATATTAAAAGCATTGGAAATAGATATTCAAAATAAGTTAAGATATAAAGCAAGAAAAAAATCAAATTATACTATTAAAAGTATTCCAAAATTTGATGTTGATGAAAAAGATCTTGGTATTGAAAATGGTTATATGTTTGTTAAAACTGCAATTGAAGAAAAGATATCGAAAAAAGATGAGTTTAAAAACTACTTTCAGAATAATGTACATTTAATTCATTATCAAGTACCAAAAGATATAGATTTAAATCACTATTTTGAAATTATGAATTCTAGAGGTGAGCAATTAGAAAAGCATGAAATCATTAAAGCTAGACTTATTGAAAAATTAAAAGATAATGATAAATCAAAGTTTAATCTCCTTTGGGAAAATTGTAGTGAAATGAATGTTTATATACAGCAAAAATATCGTGATAGTAAAATTTTTGGGAGTAAACATGATACTTTTAGTATTGGTGAATTTGATGATTTACCTGATGTTGATGATAAATCTGGTACTAAGACGATCAATGATTTTATAGTTGGAAAGAATAGTACTAAACAATATGAAGAAGATGATAAACTTGATTCTTTTCAACCAATCTTAGATTTTTCAAATTTTTTATTGATAGTTCTAAAATTAACTCGTATGGATGAAATTAGCTTTGAATCTACAAATTTTATCCTAGATGACAAAGAGTTAATTAATGAGTTTGATAAAGTGAAAAAGATTGATGAACCTTTCGTAAAAAAATTTGCCTTTAATTTATTGATGGCTAAATTTCTTCTAGATAATTTTATTGTACATCATTCAAATGAAGATGAAACAAAAGAGAGTAATCCTTGGAAGTTACAATATTGGCATAAGGATGGGAAAAATGAATATCTAAAAAACCTAGATGATAATGGTACTTATCAAGACAAGTTAGTGCATTTACTTTCGATGTTTGAAGTTTCTTTTACTGCAAGACAAAGAAAAAATTATCTATTTTATTGTTTGCTTCACTTATTTAATTCTGCTGATTGGAATATTAAAAAATACTATTTTTTCATGACTGGATTGGCTGAGAAATATTTTAAAGATGTGTATTTAGTATCTGAAAATCTAAATGAAATTAATACACCTAAACCAGGTAGTTTTGATGAAAATATTTTAATAAAAAATCAACTTGATATTTCAATACATAATAAAGATATTAAATTCAATGATATTTATGGAGATGGTACAACTATTTCAAAAGGAATACCACTTTTTATATTTAATTATATTGACTATAAATTATGGGAAAATTATGCTGATATAATTCGAGGAAAATCTACAACAGAAGGTGATTCAATACGTAATAAATTTTTTAATTTACTCGGATGTAACGATTTCGGTCTAAAAGTATTCGATCAGTTTTATTTTTCAAGAACAAGAAGAAGCTTAGAACACTATTATGCTCAATCACTTGCAACAGGTCAACAAGATAAGCTTACTCAGGAACAAATAAATTGTTTAGGTAACTTTGCTATGATTGGTAGTGAGGCTAATAGCTCAGGATCAAACTGGAGTCCAAAAGCAAAACTTGACCATTATTTAGATTCATCTGGGAAAATTAAACATGTAAGTGTTGCTTCAATTAAGTTTATGATTATGATGCAAGTATGTAAAAACAATCAAGATAATCGTAAGAATGGAGATGAATGGAATTTTAATGATATAAAAAATCATCAAAAAAATATTTTAAATATACTAGGAATTTCTAATGTCTCTAAATAAATTCACAATACAAAAAAGTTTTGCCATAAATGCAGGTGTAGGTTTAGAAAAAAATATATACTTTAAGTAGAAGATATATAAATGCAATTTTAGGATTTGATTTCTTTAGGGAATTAGGTTTTGAAAATACATATTGCTGTTATTGCAAAAAATAAAATCTGTGGAATAAAAATATTATATAGTTAATATTTTAGCTATAATAAGTAAAAATAAATATTTTAGGATTAATATGTTAGCTATTAATATCTCAACACCAAAATCTATAATGGAACAATTCAAAGATAACTTTAAACAAAAAAGATTATCTTTGAATCTAACACAAGAGGGTTTGGC
>JAGOIF010000055.1 GCA_017995775.1 Aliarcobacter sp. | reverse complement strand
CATCAAAAGTTTTATTTAATGAAGATCTTAATATATTTTGATTCTCAACTAATGCTTCTAAAGTACCATTATTTGATGCACTCATACTAATAGTTAAAGCATTATTTCTATCACTTTTCATTAAAATTGCTATGCTTCCTAGTTCTAAAGGATTTAAATTAATTCTAAATACCGTTACAGGTGGCTTATAATTTTCATACATTTGTTTAGCAATGTCAGACATCATTGCAGACATTTGTTGTCTTGCACCAATTATTTTTGATTGAATATTATATGATAATGGTGAATTTACAGAAACTACTGCATCATCTGCTAATTGTAAACTATTTCCTAGTAAGGCATTACTAGCTTCTACCGATTTTGTAATTAATACTTTTACATCTTCATTCTTAATATTTTTTTCAAGCATTAAATTATTAATCTGATTTTTTCTTGTTAGCAAATCTAAATCAGTTTTTTTGTTCAAATCAGTTTTACTAGATAAATCTAATTTTTCATCAAGATCAACTTCAACATCTTCTAATCCTAAATCTAACATTCCGGCACTTGTTTTTACATCATCAATAGATTTTGCATCTTTTAATAGATTAATTGCTTCATTTCTATTAAAAAGCTCTTGAGTATTTATGCTGTTTTTTTGAGAACTTAAATAAATATTTGAGATTAATTCTTTTGTTACAACCTCACCTTGTCCTACATTCATTTTTTCAAGAGGAATTATGCTTTGTGGAGTATTACTATTTTTTAAAATTAACTGATCCATTAAAGAAATTTTTGTATCTTTATTTTGAGGTGGAATATTGTTTAAAACATTTAATTTTTCATCTACATTAATTTTTACAGGAGCTTCTGGAACTTCCGATTTAGTTGTCTTATTTGTTAAAATAACTAATTCATCTATATTTTGAGGTACTTCAATTTTTTCTTCATTTTCTACTATTTTAGATACTGTAGTTTTTTGAACTTCTTTATTATCAACGACTACTGTTGTTACTAAAAGATCTTCATTTACTTTATTATTTAAACTTTTCAACTCTTCTTTTACTGTAACTTTTACTTCTTTTAAAGGAACAGAATCTTTCAAATCTTTTGTAATATTTTCTTCAATATTAACTTCTGGTTTAGAATTTAATATTTCTATATTTTGATTCTCTTCATTTACTAAAGGGTTAACTTTTACTTCTGGATTTACATCTAATGTTTTTATGTCTTCTGTATTTGTTATAACTTCTGGATTTACAATATTAGTAAAGTTTTTTAACTCTTCTTTACTTAAAACTTTTATATCTTTATTCGCATCGATTATCATTCTATCCAATAAAGAAATTTTTGTTTTTATATCTTTTCCAATAATCTCTTCACTATTTACTTCTGGCTCTTGCTTTATCGTAGGTATAGTATTTAACACTTTTTCTACTTCTAAAGATTTTACTTCATGATTTTTATTATTTTCTAAAACATTTTTTGTTAAATCTTTTACTTCTTCCGTATTTTCTATTGTTTCTGGATTAATTAAAATTTCTTTATTAACTTCTTGAGTTAAATTTGTTACTTCTTCCTTACTTGAAGTTTTTATATCTTTTTTTGCCTCTAATATCATTCTATCTAATAAAGAAGTTGTTGTCTTTAACTCTTTTTCAATATTTTCTTCACTTTTTATCTCTGGAGTCTGAACTATTTTAAGTGCTGAATCAACAATCTCTTTATTACCACTTGTATTATTTGCCAATAAGGAATCAAATAATGATGGTTTATCTTTTGTTGTTTCACCTAATATTGATGATGTTGTTGTGCTAGTTGTAGTTGCTTTTGTGTCTTTTATAAGATTTAATGTATTTGCCATTTTCATCTACATATTTAATATATCTAAAGTTTTAGAATCAATATTTTTATGAGTATTAAATGATGCAAGGTTTGCCTCATAAGATCTCATAGCCTCGATTAAATCTACCATTTCAATAACGGGATTAATATCTGGATATGCAACATATCCTTGTTCATTTGCATCTGGATGAGCAGGTTCAAACCTCATAACTGGTTTTGCATCTGATTGAACTATTGATTTAACACCAACACCTCTTAAAGCTACATCGGATTTTATGTTATTTGTAGTTTCAACATCATTTGAGTTTGTTTTTTTACCACTTGCAAGTAAAATATCTTCAAATACAACTTGTTGTTTTTTATAAGGTCCACCCTCTTGTGTATGAGTAGTCTTTGCATTTGCAATATTTGCACTTACAACATTTATTCTTGTTCTTTGTGCACTCATCCCAGATGTTGATACGTTATATCCGTCAAAAAAACCCATTGCTAATCCTTATTAAATTTGCATTCTCATAATCTCTTTATAGGCATTTAGTGCTTTGTTTTTCACTTCTAATCCTAGTTTTAAAGATAATTCTGCTTCTTCAATTCTTTGAACTGCTTCTTGTAAGTTTGTAACTTTACCTGTTGCAATACCTTCCATTGACTTATAACCTTCAACTTGCTGATTATTAATATCAGAAATTGCATCACTTAGCATACTTTGAAATGATGACTTATCAGCACCTACTTCATCTATTTTATTAACGCCTGTTAACCCTAATGCATTTAGAGAATTTCCTATTGAAGAAATATTCAAATTTTACTCCTTACCTAGCTTTTCTTAAAATTTTTGTTTGCATCAATCACATCTTTTACACTTAATTCATTTAACATAACTTGGATTTTTTCTTCGTTATATTTAAAATCAAACTCATTTCGTTTGTTTTCTAGACTAAATAAACTAATTATTAAAGAGAGCATTAAATTACTAACACCTTTTAATGTTACTGTTACTAAAATTATACCTAAAATCATCTCCATTGGAGTAAAAAAATCGGCATTAACTGTGAAGAAAATTAGTGTTGCAAAGAAACCAGCAGCAATATAAAGTCTAAATACACCACTATTTATTACAGTTTGTGAGAATCGCTCTATTATCATAATCTAATCATCTCAAGAACAATGAAATTGAAAAAATAATTAAATTTAACTTTAGCACCTAGAATAAACCTTAATGGATATTTTGCAATAACTTATCTATTATCATCTGTAATTGTTTTGTTGTTTCATCAGATGAAAACTCATTAGCAAATAATTTTCTAAGTCGTCCTGTTGTAGAAATATTTGCGGAACTTGGAACATTTCCTAAATATTTTACCATAAAATCCTCTTTTAATCTATTCTTCTTTCCTAAATTGACTAAAGAATTTGAAATTGTTTCTCCAATTTGATAATTTCTTGTATGGTTAAAGCATAACATTAATTGGTCTTTATCAATACATAACATTTTCATTAAAGAATAAACATCAGTTAAAGCGCTAGGATCGGTAGTTGTAATCGCAAGAATATTATCAGAAATAGATAAAAATTCTTTAACATAATCATTTAATCCAGCACCTGTATCTATTAGTAATATATCAAATTGATTTAAAGAAATAATATCTTTTACTACCCTTGAAAAAACAAAACTATTAGTATTCGATGCATATTGATAGCCACTTTTTCCAGCTATTAAATATATATTTTCATAGGCTGTTTTTAGTATTACCTCATCAAGAGTTTTTACACCATCTATGTATTCAAAAAAAGTGCTTTGAGGTTTCATATCAAATAATATTTGCATATTTGCTAAACCGATGTCTGCATCTAATACAGCTACTTTATAACCTCTTCGTGAAAGTAAAAATGCCATATTAGCTGTAAATGTTGACTTCCCCACTCCACCTTTTCCAGATGTTATTGTAACTAATTTAGTTTTTGAGTAGTTTTTTTTTACCCTGTTAGTTAAATTTATTAACTTACTAGCTTGGGAAGATATTGCATCAAACAAATTATCTCCTAACGCACTGATTATTCATAAAACAATCAATTAAGTATGAAGAATCAGACACAATTAAATCGTCAGGAACATTTTGTCCTATTGAGAAATAAGTTATAGATTTTTTTGTTTTATGAGCAAAAGATATCAAATTACCAAAACTTCTTGTTTCATCTAATTTTGTAAAAGTTAAATAATCAATATTTAATCTTGAATAATTCTTGTAAATTTCAAGTAAATCACTATGTTTTACATTAGCAGGAAGAACCAATATCTTTTCTATTGCTAATTCTTCAACTTTCTTTTGATACTCATTTATTAGCTCAATCTTATCAACATCATATTGACTTGAACCTGCTGTATCAATAAAAATATAATTACAATCTTTTAGCCTTAAAAGTGCTTCAGATAAGCCCTCGGGCTTCTTAACAATTTCTAAAGGTAATCTCATAATATTTGTATAGGCTTGTAGTTGCTCTATTGCCCCTACTCTAAAAGAATCAAGTGTAACAATTCCAACTTTATAATTTTGACCTAGTTTATATGCATATCTTGCCGCTAGTTTTGAAATAGTAGTAGTTTTTCCAACACCTGTTGGTCCAACCATCATGATGATTTTTCTTTGATGCTTTCTTAATGGAACTTCATGTTTAATAGGAATTACTCTTCTTAAAATCAATTTGAAAAAATCATTTATTTTTTTTGGATTGGATTTTAATGCAATTGGTAATTGCTTAATAGTTTTTTTCATAATAGTATAAGTCATTTCTTGATCAAATTCATTTTGTTCAAAAATATTATACATTGATGCAAACTCAGGAGGAATAGTTAAATCATACAATTGACTTTTAGGATTCCAAATAGATTTTTGGACTTGTTCTAAAACCTCTTGCATTTTTAGGATTTCTTCTTTGAAATCATACACTTGAGTTTTCATCTCTTTTGAATTATTTGTTGCTTTTGCAATAGCTGATTTTGTATATATTAAATTTTTCTTTTTTGCTTCATCTTCAATAGCAACAACAACTTCATACATATTCTTACCATTAGTGCTAAGATCAGATATTTTTTTTGTTGAAATAACAATTGCATCTTCTCCACACTCTTCTTGGGCAAGTCTTAATGCAACAGTAGGTGTTTCACCTAAAAATGAAAGCATATTCATTTTGTTCTACCATCTTTATATATTTGTTCAATCGTTCCATCTAGATTTTTTATTCTAATAAACTCATTATTTTCATAGATGATTTTACCTTTTTTCTCAATCTTTAAACCACCAAAATTAAATACAATACCCTCATCATTTTGTTTTTTTACATCTTTTTGACAGATAATAGTATTTTTATTTATATAATGACTTGAAATATATTCTTCATTTTGAATCTCATCTAATCTTAAAGGTATGCAAGCTTTATTTATTTCATTTATATTTTGTAGTTTTAATTTTGATGCATTGATTTTTTCTTCAAATTTTATTGCATCCTTTGAAATTAAAACATCAATTGCAAAAGTATTTATACTTAGAAATAAACATAAAAAACTAAGCTTTAATATCAAAAAAATTCCCTCCATTAGCAATTGCAATTTCTGAAACTAAATCTTTATACATTTGTTGAACAGGAAGAACAATAGATGCTAATCTTTTATTTAATTCATAAAGATCTTTTAATTCTGCTTCTAAAGAATCTACACTAGTTCTATAAATATTAACATCTTCACCTTTTTGAATTATAGACATCAGTTCTTGATTTAGTTTTGTTTTTAAATTCATTATTTCATCAATCATATGATGTTTCTCATCATTTCTTGTAAGAAGTTCTTCATGTTTCGCTTCTTTAATATCTAAAATATCTTGATTAATAGAAATTTTTAATTTATTAATTAAATCTGACATATTTTCAATAATTTTTACTATCATAAAATAATCCTTATTTATTATTTTTTGTTAAAAATTCATATAACATAGTGCTAATCCCTAAACTTCCCGTTGCATTATCTGCAACAGATTGGGTATACATACCTTTTATAATATCAGAACCAGGACCTTCTCCAGCTATTTTATTAGAACGTAAAGAGACATCCATAATTTGATTTAAAAAAAATGATTCAAAATCATTACATACTTTTTGTAATTGTTCATTATCTTTTATATTTTCTGATTTTAAATTATCAAATTTTTTTGTTTGTAAGATATCTGTATTTATTAAATTATTACTATTTATTTCCATTATTCTAACCTATCAAAGAAGTTTTCTTCACTTAAAATATTTTTTTGATTATCTTCAGAAAAGAATCTCATTTCAACTCTTCTATTATCAGCTGCCACATCACTTTTAGGGTGACTTGAACCATATGCTGAAACTTTTAATATACCAGGATCTATTTTATTTTTAATTAACTCTTTTACAACTGAAATTGATCTTAATGCTGAAATATCCCATGCATCCCTTGGAATTGTTGTACTTAAATTTCTATTTGTATCCGTATGCCCAATTATCTCAATATTAAAAGTTTGTGGCATAGTTCTAATTACTCTTGCTATTTTTGAAATAAATATCTTTGCATTTTGATTCGTTAATTCATACTGCCCATCATCAAACATAATTGTAGATGGGATATCTAAAACAAACTCATTTTTGCCTTTTTCAATACTTATTTCTTTACTTTCGATATTTTGATTAGAATTCATCTCTTCAATTATTTGAGAAACTTCTTGAGATGCATTATCTATTTGATTTTCAGATGAAGATTCTGTTTCCTGAGAATTAGAATCACCATCTTTTGTAGAATACGCATCACTTTGTGTTTCCACATCTGTTGATGCATCAATAAATCCCATTGCTTTTTTCATAATATCAAAATATTCTTCAACTTTTTGTTTATCCATTACCGCCATTGAGAGTAATAGAATAAAGAAAGTTAAAAGTAAAGACATTAAATCCCCAAATTGTACTAACCAACCAGGTAAGCATTTAGGACAGTCTGGACATTTATCTTTTGCCATTATTTTACTTTATTCATTTGGTTCTGATAAAGTTGCATTTAACTGCATCTTAATATTACCAATAGATTCTTCAGCAGCAATCATCGTTGCTCCTTGAATAATAACTTCGCAAGCTGTAATTTCAAGGTTATTTTTTTGACTAAGTTTACTCTCCATTATTCCAGCAAACAAAGTTCCAGTTAAAGCTCCATATAATGTTGTTAGTAAAGCAACAGCCATGGCAGGTCCAACAGCAGCTGGATCTGAAAGGTTTGCAAGCATTGCAACAAGACCAACTAATGTTCCAATCATTCCCATAGCTCCAGCTGTTCCACCAATATTTCCAAAGATTCCAATCATAATTGAATGTCTTTTGTTCATATGTTCTAATTTAACTTCTAACAAGGGTTGTAAAGCATCAGCTTTTGTACCATCAACTAATAATTGAAATGCCTCTTTAAAAAAAGGATTAGGCTCTTGAAGTACTTTTTGCTCAATTTGCATTACACCATGTTTTTTAATTTCCGTTGCATAAAAAACAATTTTTTCAACTAATTCAGGTAAAGGCTCAACTTTAGATTCATTCATAGCTACTTTAATAGATGGCACAATTCTTTTTAAATCAGAAGCTTCAAATTGTCCTGCGGTAACGGCAATTGTACCACCAAAAACAATAACTACAGAGGGTACATCCACATAAGGACCAAATCCAACTCCCCCTAAAACTATCGCAAGTGCAATAAGTGCCCAACCTGCTCCTAATCCTCCAACGGTACTTTTATCCATAAATTATAATCCTATTTGATTTAATCTAAAATCTTCATTTCCAATTTTTTTGATTTTCAAGCCAAACTTTCCTTCTACAATTACAGCTTCACCTTCACCTATTTTAATACCATTTATTAAAATTTCTAAAGGCTCATTAACCATTTGCTCTAACTCAATAATTTCACCAACATCCCATCTTAATATATCTTTTAACAAGACAACTTTTGTACCTAATCTAACACTTAATTTCAACTTTACATTGTATAACAATTCAAGATTTTTTGGTGTTTGAATCAAATTAGATGAAGGAGTTGGAGCAGAATTTACAACAGGAGCAATTTGAGTATTCTTAGGTAATTCTTCTTGCGTTAATACAACCCCTGTAATTGAAGAGAAGAATGGTCTAATAATTTCATCAAAAGATATAATTACTGGTAATTTTTCTTCACCTAATGAAAGAATAAATTCATAAATACTACTTTTAGAAGCTAAGATAGAACCATCTACTATCTTTGAACTTTTTACTTCAGATTTAATTGTTCCAATATCTGCATGCCCTTGTGCATTAACAGATGTACAAAAACTTCCACATATATTTGAAACTATTTCATTAATTGCATCAGTTATTTCATCATCAATATTATCTTTTAAGTCGCCCATTCCTCCAAGCATCAAGTACTCGAATTTCGTTGCACTTATTGCTGGTATATAAAAAACAACCTCAGAAGACACACCCTTAAAATCAAATTTAACAATACACTCAACCAATTGTGTAGAGTTAAAACTATCTGTAGATAGAGCTGATACAGTTACTACTTGAGAATTCTTTGATAATAACTGTTCTAGTGTATTTGAAAGTTCATCTTTAAATATATTTGATAAATCTGATACCAATTAAGCTGCCTTATTTATTGTTATTTTGTTCTAGTTCTTGTAAAATATAAGCTTTAACTTTCATCATATCTTCAGTTGGATACTTATATTCAGCTTCGCCTCTTGTAATTTTTACAAAAAAATCTCTTGAATCTTTGTTGTATCCAAATCTTACATTATCTAATATAACTTCATTTTTATCAGATCCAGTTTGACTTCCTAAAGCTTTTTTATACTCATCTTCTTGGATAACTTTACTTTTTTCGTTTAAATTAGTAATTTTTTCGTTTTTTTCTACATTATTTGTTTTTGCATTGTCAACAACAGCTACTCTACCAACTTGCATAATAATCTCCTAGAAATAACATATTTAAGTTATTATAGCAGAATTAGATTAAATTATTTAGGATTTTAAATATTATCTAAAGAGATTCCAAATACTCATCAAAGCCTACTAATTTAAAATCAATTAAAGAATCTATGTAAGGATGATTTAAAAACTGTTTTGCACTAGGAATTTTAAGTTCTTGAATAAGCTGAACTGCTGTTAAGAAGTCTGCATCTTGATCATTTAAAATGGCTTTTATTAATGATATTTGTAAAGATGCATCATTATATCGTCCTGCTTCTAATAATGCGGCAACCATTAAATACATAGTGTATTTATCTTCTAATTTATATTCATTTTGTAAGTATTCTAAAGTTTTTATAGCTTCATCTGGTGAATTAAAGTGCAAATCTCTTAATGCTTTCGTTCTTAAATATGAAGGGCTTTTCCCACCTACTATTCTTAAATCTGCTTTCGAAAGGATTCCTAATGATTTTAAAATATCCACATAATATCTTGTAATAATTAATGGTCCTTCTAGGAACTTATCATTTAATGAAAGGGGAATTGAATCTTGTAATCTTGCATAATAGGAAAAATCATCTTCTCCTTTTTTCCTTTGTACTAATCTTATTAAAAAAGTTAGTGGATCTTTAAAATATTCATCCAATAACATATGTTCAGTAGTAACTTTATTTTCATTCATTGCTTTTAAAAAATCAATTGCTTTTGCGAATATTGTATTTTCATAAGTTAATGCTTGTTCTGCTGTTGTAAATTGTGGATTAATAAATAGTTTGTAAATCTCTTTTCCAAAATAGTTATATAAACCACTTTCGTTTTTTATTGTTGTTTCTATATATTCTTTATCTTTAATCTTTATATTTAATCTATTTGCTGTAATTAAAAACATTGTTGAATATAATTTATTTCCAGGATTTAATTTATATGCTTTTTCAAAATATTTAAAGGCATTATTTAAATCATTAATTTGAGCACAAGAAAGGGCAAGATTATAAAATATATAAGATTTTGTATCTTTTGTTAGCATTTTTCTTAATTCAACTACTCTTGTTATTGGATCTTCTTTAACGATTCTTAAAAACTTTGAATTGTAATCTACCATCTCTTCTAGATTTATAATATTTTCTTTTTGATTATATATAAATCCTTTTAGGCTATCATACATTATTTCTTGGGAATCAGAAAATATAAATGGCGCAAAATAATAAACAAAATCAGTTTTTCTAAGCTCATCAAATTTTAAAACCGAATCTAAATATTGTTTTGATGTATATTTATTTTTATTAAAATAAATTTCCAATGGTAATTCTGTATTTGCTTTAAAAGTATTTCTTCTTGAATTAATAATATCTAAGGTCTCTTTTAATTGCTCAATATTATTTAATTTTAATTCTGTATAACTTTTAAACCACAAAATTTTATCTATTGTACTTGGATTTACATTTTCATTTTTTGCTTTTTTAAGAAGTAAATTTGCTTTTTCATAATCTTTTAGTTTAATATAAATTAATGCTTTTTTTAAATCCATTGCATAATCCATAGTATTTAAAATATTAAGAGCATTTTCATACTCTTTTAAAATAATATAGGTATCTGCTAACATTCTTTTTGTATGCTCTGATAAGTCTTTATATTTTTTTGAAACACTTACTATCGTATCTAGATATTTATTATCTTTTGAAATCTGATAAAGATAATAACAAGCCGACATATAGGAAAATGTGTTTGTTTTTGAGTTTTCTGTTTTTTCGTAAATTTTATTTAAATATACAATTGCATTATCAACCGAATTCAACTTATAATATGCAATTCCAATATTTAAAAAAGAGGGAATTTCTAGGATTGTGGAGGTTTTTTTAAAAAGCTCGATTGATTCATTAAATTCATTTTTACTAAGATGCAATACTGCTTTATTAAAATCAACTTGTAAAGCTAGGTTTTCTTGTGATTTTTTTAATTTTTCAAATTGAAAAATTATTTCAGGTTGAGATTCAATTATATCTTTATCTATATTAGCATACAAAATACTATTTATTGCCAGAGAACTTAACAATATTTTATATAATAACTTCATTAATCTTATACCTTAAACCATTGCATTAACTTGAGCATAAAGCTCTTCATTTCTTTTTTCTAAATCATCTACTCTATTTTTTAAATTAATATTTTCAAGTCTTAATTCTTGTAAGTCATCTCTCGCAACTTGAAGATTTCCTTGATTATTTTTTAATGTATTAGCACTGATTTTTACTTGTTTTTCATATCTATCTATTAGGGATTCTAGCTTTGTTAAATCTTCTTGTAGAATATTTTTTTCTTCATTTATTTTTTTATATAAAGATTTATATACATTAGCGCTTGAGAAGAAGTATAATAATAAAACTCCAAGAACTATTATTAATAAAAAATTTTCCAATTTTATCCTATTTAATATAAATAGAGTAAGAATTCTTACTCTATTTAAAAATTATCTTTTTAGATTGATTAAAGTGTTTAACAACTCATCTGAAGTTGTAATAGATTTAGCATTTGCTTCAAATGCTCTTTGAAATACCATAAGATTTACTAAACTCTCTGATAAATCTGCTGTACTTAGCTCTAAAGTTTTACCTTCAATTTTTGCTGTTTTATTATTATTTGTATTATAAACAGGATCACCTGAATCCATAGTTTTTGCAAGTAAGTTATCTCCAACTGGATTTAATCCTCTATTGTTATTAAATAAAGCAATTGCAACTTGACCAACTGCAAATTCAGCTCCATCTTGTTTCATAGTAATTAAACCTGTTGCATCAACTGAAAACTCACCAAATGCAGAATCAGAAATACCTAAAGTATCAAGTCTTAACTGTAAACTTCCTTTAGATGCTGTTTGGTCTACCTTAGTTACTATTTCAATGAATTCAGCTCCAGCACCTTTTCTTCCTGAGTAATTAGAGTTTACATCAATTGGAACAGCTGCTGCCCCATGTCCAGCTCTTAAATTACTTGAGAATTCAACGTCATAATTAGAATCCTTTGTTTGAATAACTAAATTTCCATTTACATTTCTAGCTTCAATATGTTCTGCTAAATCAGGATTTGAATTAATTTCATCTATTAATTCATCTAAAGTTTTTACCCCAGTAATTTGAAAAGGTACTACTTGTGGCGGTATAGCAGGAGTACTTGGTATTGGCTTATTTATTTTTAATTCTTTGTCATAAACTGTAATACTATATTCAAAATCTTTTAGCGTTCCATCTAATCCTAATTGAGTAGGAGTGAATACATCTTGTTGTTTACCTGTTATTAGCTGAGACAATGCATCTTTTGATGTTTGAAGTGCTCCAGTACCTGATCCTTTTATTGCTAATGATGTACTTTGTATACCACCTTGAACAACAGCATTACCTGATACTTCTCCTATTTCTGATATAACAAATTCAGTACCTGGAATTAAAGATTTAATTTGAATAATACCTTTTAGCATATCTATATTATTTGTTGATGCAGTATATGTATCTGTATCGATAAAGGCATCTACTCTTCCTGAATCAATTGCCATAGTTGCAACTAGTCCAGGTATTTGTGATAACTTATCTGCTAGGGCTTTATAGGTAGCTATTTTCCCAGCTGCTTTATCATATGCAGCATTTGCAGCATCAATTTGACTTTGTGTTAATCCTGCTCCATTAGTTGTTGCAGGGGGGACTATGTTCGTTAGATCAGCAGGATTTATATATGTAGGAGCAATTACGACTGGTGGAGTTGCAGCTGCTGCAGCTGCTATTGTTGCTTGATCAGCTGCAAATAATTCTGCTTTTAACTCAGTAGTTGCCCTTGTCAATAAAAAATTTTGAGAATACTTATTCCCATTTACATATGCATATACTTGGTCTCCATCTTTACTTATTATTGATTCACTACCTGATTTAAAGTTTATTTGTGAAACTTGTGAAATTGATGTAGCTGAAGATGCATCTGGCTCATCTTTTAATTTTTGCAACCAAAATGTATAATCTTTTATTGCAGCTTCAACATCTGATTGTTTTGCCGATTTAGATTTAGCTCCATCACCACTAAATACTGATGTTGAATCTGATTTAGCAGTTAATGAATAATCTGTAGCTTTTGCTGTAATTGTTTCAACATAAGTTCCATGTCTTACAATTTTTGAGCCTAATAATTTTGTATAATCATCTGTAAACACATTTGTATTTGGATTTGTACTTGTTACATCATTCTGAGCATCAATTGATGTCATCATCCAGCCTTGTACTTCATTTCCAGCTGCATCTTGAAGGGTTCCACTATCTCCCATTCTAAAGTTTCCGGCTCTTGTATAAAGTGTTT
>JAGOIF010000152.1 GCA_017995775.1 Aliarcobacter sp. | reverse complement strand
TACAAGTAATTGATGATTTCTTTGTACATATTTATCATAAATAAACCAAGCAATCATTACAACAACAAAAACAATCCAAAACTCTTCCCAAAATGTAAAACTTGTTATCAAATCCATTTTATTCCTTTTTACTTGATACTAATAAACCACTTAAAACTATCAATATTATACCTAAAACTATAGAAGTACTTGGAAAACTATCTCCTAATACAAGTCCTAGAAGTATTGAAAAAACAATATTGCTATATGATATGGTTCCAATAATTCCAGCTTTTGCATATGAGTATGCTTTTGTCATAAATATTTGTGCATATGTTGAGAAAATTCCTAGAAGTATAATGTAAAACCAATCATTTGGTTTTGGCATCGTAAAAGTTCCTAACATAAAATCCAAATTTGGATTTGTATAAAAGTTTCCAATTAGCATCAAAATCATTGGTCCAACTGTTCCTATTGCCATAAAAGATAAAACAATCGCTCTTGAATCATAAAATTTTCTAAGTTCTCTAACTGATGTATATGCTAAAGCAGCTCCTACACCTGATAATATTCCTAAATAATCGGTTTTTTCTAGGCTACTTCCATCAAACTCTGTTATAAATATAATCCCAATAAAACCTATAAAAACACCTACCCAACCTTTGAATCCTAATTTTTCCTTTAGAAAAACATATGCTAAAATTGCTGTAAAAATAGTAGATGTTTTTGAAAAAGTCATAGCTTCTCCAAGTGATATTTGCGAAATATTATAAAAGAAAAATAAAAGTGCTAT
Source organism: Aliarcobacter sp. (assembly GCA_017995775.1). GTDB lineage: Bacteria > Campylobacterota > Campylobacteria > Campylobacterales > Arcobacteraceae > Aliarcobacter. The sequence continues at coordinate 3,324 of JAGOIF010000152.1, read as the reverse complement.
AAATCCAGCTGTTCCACGAAAAATTAACAACCAGAATTTTCCTCCTAGTTGTTTTAATGGAGATTTATAAATAGAGATTAAAATAAACAATACACCAAAAATATTTCTAAAAAATACAACTTCAACAGAACTCATCGAATCACTAAGCTCTTTTGCCATTGCGCCCATAAATGCAAATAATAGTGATGCATAAAGCATATATTGTATGCCTTTATTAACTTGATTTTCCATAAAATCCTTTCATCTATAAAGAGTCAATTGTATAATAATCCTATTAAAAAAAGATTATTAAAGGGTTTTTCATCTTAAAGCTTTTTTTAGATATTATGTTAGCTTATATAAAATTTGTAGGGGAAACATGGAATACTTAAAAATTATTGGGGGAAAAGATATTTCAGGAAGCGTTGAAATATCAGGTGCTAAAAATGCAGCCTTACCTTTGATTGCTTGCACTATTTTAGGAAAAAATGAGATAAGCATTGGAAATTTACCAAACGTTGTTGATATTAATACATTTTTAAAATTAATCAAAATGCTTGGTGGAAATTTTGTTAAAGATTCAACTACAAATAGCGTTAAAATAAATACATCAATGATAAACAATACAACAGCAACTTATGATATTGTAAAAACAATGAGGGCTTCTATTTTAGTTCTAGGACCAATATTATCAAGATTTGGACACTGTGAAGTTTCGCTTCCAGGTGGTTGTGCAATTGGTCAAAGACCTGTTGATTTACATCTAAAAGCTTTAGAGCAAATGGGTGCAACTATTGAAATTTTACATGGTTACATAAAAGCAACTGCGCCAGAGGGTTTAAAAGGTGCAAAAATTGTATTTGATAAAGTAACTGTTGGGGGAACTGAAAATACAGTAATGGCAGCAGCACTTGCTTATGGAACAACAACTATTATAAATGCAGCAAAAGAGCCAGAAATTGTGCAACTTTGTGAAGTTATAAGAGATGCAGGTGTAAAAATAGAAGGAATTGGAACTTCAAAACTAGTTATTGAAGGAACAGGACAACAACTTCTTGATATAAAACCATTTGATGTTATTCCTGATAGAATTGAAGCAGGAACTTATATGTGTGCCGCTGCTATTAAAAATCAAAAGTTAAAAATAGAAAAAGTAAATCCAAATCATCTTGAAGCTGTAATCTCAAAACTTGAAGAGATGGGTTTTGAAATACTTCAAGATGAAAGCAGTGTTACAATTTTACCTACAAATGAAATTAAACCTGTAAATATAATCACAACAGAATATCCAGGATTCCCAACTGATATGCAAGCACAGTTTATGGCTCTTGCTACTCAAGCAAATGGAACAAGTACTATTGATGAAAGATTATTTGAAAACAGATTTATGCACGTTAGTGAACTTTTAAGACTTGGAGCTGATATTCACTTAAATGGAAACACTGCAACTGTAAATGGTGGGAAAGAACCTCTTGAAGGAACAGATGTTATGGCAACTGATTTAAGAGCATCATCTGCACTTGTACTAGCAGCCCTTGTTGCAAATGGAGAAACAAATATTCATAGAATCTATCACCTTGATAGAGGTTATGAAGATTTAGAAGGAAAACTATCTAAAATCGGTGCTGATGTAAAAAGGTTTACTGAATAGCACACCTTACTAATGATAAGTGTCAAAATCATGCACTTATCATTTCCTTTAAGTATAAATTAACTAGAATCTACACAATTACAAAAGAGGTGCATTATTAATGAAACTAGAAATTTCTTTATTTAAATTTGATAAAAATTCAGATTATTTACCATATTACACAAAACATTTTTTAAAAATTGAGAATGAAAAAAATCTTTTAGATATTTTAAAAACAATAAATAAAACTGCAAAACTTGGCTTTAAAGCTAGTGAAGATTTTGATTTAGTTGTGAATGGTGTTTATGTAAAAGCTTCAATTAGCATAAAAGAATTAGTTGAAAACTTTGGGAAAGAGCTTAATATTGAACCTATTTCAATTAGAAGAGCAAATAATGATTTATTAATTGATGATAATGATTTTAAAGATAAATTAAAGATTTTAAAAGACTTTACAAACGAAGTTGATGAAGCAAATTATGCAAATTTAAAACAATATTACTACGCTTCAAATACTTTAACTTATAAACCTGATTATATAGGTGATGCTATTTTACTTATTGCCCATGATTTAATTTTAAGAACTCCTGATGCAAAAAATTACATCCTTCAAGCGTTAAATGATTTTGAAATTGGTGCACAATATCATACAAGTTTAGAAAATAGAATTTATAATATAGATCCAAGTATTGAAGAAAAAATTAAAGATATTCAAAAATATTTAAATTTCTATGAAGATTTAGAAAAACAAAATTTTAGACTAAATAAAACTTTGATTATTGATTTTGGAAATTTTGATGAATCTTGTGAAATTAAACATGATTTTAAAGATTTTAATATAGCTTACTATCCTTCAAAAAACAATGAAAAAACGCTGAATTTATTAAGTAACTTAAATGCAAATTTACTAAAACTTGATACTTTAAAACTTGACTTAGCAAAAAATACATTTAACAAAAACCCACAAATTACATATTGTGTTGCTTCTACTATTTTATTAGACGCTTTTGATAGTAATGCAGATTTTTTATTAGTTGATACAATGGAAGATTTTTATATTTTTGATTATAATAGAAAACAAGTTGAAAAAATTTCAGGAAGAGAGATAATCCTTCCAGTTATTCATGTAAATGAGTTACAAAAACTTGCATGTGGTAAACATACAGAAGTTAAAAAAACTTTGGAAAAACATCAAATTGATCCAGAGATTGTATAAAGATTCTTTTTGCGCTTAGATATTGAATTTATTATTGCAGCAATTTTCTTAATAGCTAGTTTGCTGCCATTATATATTTACAGAAAAAAAATATTCCATAGATTTAAAGAAGGTGAAGGTTTTCCTTTCTTTGAAAAAGATATAAAATCTTATATGAAAACTCATCACCCAAAAATAAAAATCAATTACTCTATTATAGAAAAAACAAAAGATGAAAATAATACTATTTTAAGACAAAACTTAATAGTAGAAAATATTATTCAACAATTTTTTGAATATCCATATCAAAAAGAGACTCAAAAATCTATCCCAAAAGAAAAACTTTGGTCAAATTATATAGAAAAATCTATTAGCAATCCTAAGTATCCAAATGATTGGCTTCAAAGAAAAGAGTTAGCTTGGAGAAGAGATGACAAAGCATGTAATAGATGCGCCCAAGAACTAAGTTTAGATAATAGCGTTTCATCTTTTGTTAAAGATATAAAAGATGGAGGAAGTT
>JAGOIF010000151.1 GCA_017995775.1 Aliarcobacter sp. | reverse complement strand
AAGAGATATTTTTTCTTTTAAATCATATAACTTGTATTTTTCTAAAGCAAATCCATAGACGAATAATTTAGTCATCTGTTTATAAAAATAGTTTGAATGTTCTAATCCATCAATAAACCATTTATTATCTATCTCTTCTAAGTTATATAAAACTCGTTCAATCTCTTGGATAATTACATTTTTATCCAAAAAATCTCTAATATAAACAACAATTAAATCTATAATATCTGTTAATACTATACTTCCAAAATAATCACTGGAAGTACCTATGAAATCTAGCCACCTTAGGAACAAAGTTTCCAAACAATATTTTTGTATCTCATCTTTTTGAATATTTAAGAAACAACTATTTAGAGCTTCCTTACTCTCATTCGATAAAAATTTACTTAATTTGATACCATGAAGCAGTAAATCTACACTTTTTTCATCTAATTGAATTATTGCTTTTGAGAGTGCTTTAAAGAGTTGAGGATATCGCGATGGATACTCTAAATAGAAACTTATAAATTGTTGCCACAACTCCAGGCTTATAGAAAAATCTATTGTAGTTTTACAAATAAAATCTTCATTATCACCATGTAGTAAGATATCTTCTAGTAAGTTGATTTGTAGCAGACTTCGATTGCTATTAAGATGATCTAATATTCTTAACCTTTTATCAAACCCTTTTGTTCGACCATTTTCTAAACTACTTAAGAAAAATAAAAAAGTGAAATCATCTTTTTTGTCTAAAGCTTGACAATACTCGTCAAAAAAAATTTATTTGCAATTAAATAAATAAAATGATTGTACTGATGATTACCCATGTTTTGGTTCGTATTAAAGTCAATTATTTTTTGAAACTCTTTTTTTTGAATACCCTTTATCATGTCTTGATGACTTTCATAAATATGTGAGAATTCATTTATTTGATTAAAGTCGATTTTAAAAGACAATGATTTGAAGTCATCTAACAAGATTAAGTGTATGTCATCAAAGTAATTCACTTCCATTAAATGCTTCCAATACTCTTCACCAAGAAATAGAATCAAAGGAATTAGTTTAGATTTTAATCTAAAGTCTTTAATTTCGAAAATAGTTTTTTCAAATTCCTTGTTAATCATATCTTGATCTGGTAAATTGCCTTCATCGTATTTATAAATTTTATATTCAATAAAATGACCAATCATAGAAGCATATGAAAACTCATATATTTTTTCTTTATAGTGTTTATCTTCATATAATTGAAAGTATTTATCTAAAAGGCTCATTTGCTCTTCCACACTAAACACTCCTCATGATTTAACTCATCCCACAACTTATTAAAAGCATTTAAGATGTGCTGAGCATTTTTAACCTCTTGCAAAATATGATGTGATGCACCTAATTGATTTACAGAAATACCAAGTGACCAAACTTTTGGCTGCTCTAAAGGAAATATTAAAAACCTATCATGAAATTTATAACCATATTGCTTGATTTTTCCTCTCACTTCTAAATTCATAAAAAGGAATTTTTCATCATCGCATTCTAATTCTTTGGTCATATTTGTTTTAGCTTTTTCGGTAGTATTTTTACTTTCAAGAGGCTCACCGCACTTTGGACAAGATATATTTCTTTGTAATTGTATTTCACTAAATGATGTAATTGCTCTCATTGGCACATATGTATGTTGGCAGAAATACAATGTGTTTTTAATATCTTTAGCATTTAAATAAGGATCCCAAAGATAAACTCCTTCATTTCCATGTTTATTAATAATTTCTCTCACATCTTTCATAGCTTTTGTGATACTAGATGCAATAAGCCCTTGTTGTTTTTTATAAGATTTATAATCTAGTATATTTTTATTATTTGATATTGACCATTTTATTTTATTAAGTAGAATATACTTTTTTTCATTTCCGAAATATTGAACAAATGCCTTACTTTTTTCTAACTCTTTTAATTCCTGCTCATATTTTCTATTTCTAATCCATTCATCAAAAGACTTATTTTTTTCTTTTCCATAAATAGAGCGACTTGCATTTGTAGATACCTTAATCTTATGAATATTTCCATCAATCTTAAAAACTCTATTTTGAGGTTCTATGACACTTATATTGGAATACATTTGTTTGATAATGGAAAATTTATATTTGTATAAAAGCAGAGAAGTCGTTTTATCAATTATTTCAATATGTGTACCGAAACAATCATCAAAAGCTATATCTGTCACAGTGCTATCAATATTAATGAATCTTTGTCTTGTAATAAGTTTGTCGGTATCTTCTTCATATAATCGAGCTACTAAGTTTTGGATATTAAAAGTTTTTGATTTTGAGATAATTGCAAGTTTAATCCCTTGATATTTTTGAACCCATTGTTTGTTTTTGACTGTTATCCTGTCGTGATATAGTTCAAAATTATTTATTGGAAATTGAAAAATAATATTTCCTAATCTATCCGATACAGTCCCTACTTTAATAGGCAATATACTACTGATTTCTTCACTAAACTGATTCAATAAAGGTGGATTATCTAATAAAAATTGAATCTTATTTTTTACTTCATCAAAGAACTCTAAAATATATGACCCATTCTTGAAGTTATTTTTCAATATATTATTTAACTGTACTTCATGATGCATATCTTCTCTTGGAAGAACATATTGTTCTTGTAATAATTGAACTTCTCCAATGCTTAATGGTTCATCTATTTCAAATTGATTGGTTTGTAGAAGTTGAAGATAAAGTTTGTGTGCTACTTCAATATCAACAATTCTTCTTTGAATACCCCAAAATAGGTTTTTATGACCTTTAAATGGCTGTAGCTTTTTAGTCATTAACTCTTTTTTGTCTACTTGTTTTGTATTTTCAAAAACAACTAAGGTGAAAATATTGAATGCTTCTTTTTTTTCTTTATCAAAACCAAAGATTTCAATAATTTCACACTTATTATAATTTCCAATATTTGCCTGATTAAGTAAAAAATCTAATTTAGAACTAATATCATCTTCCTTTTAAATTTGTCTAACGGTTAAGTTGAAAATATTTGAGCCGTGGGGTCAAATATTTCTCTCCAATGATTTGTTAAACTGTTTTTCCAACACCATTTTTAAAGCTTTTAATAGAATTTTCCAATTTACCTCGAGGAATGCCATTGTATATATTTTCCACTACAAGTTTTGAAGAGATTGCCGCAAGACCTTCTAAAATAGATAAAGTTTTTTTAAGATATTGTCTCTCTAAAATTATTCTATTTCTTAAGTTATAACTAGTGCCAACTACTTCTCTAAGATATTTTCTATCTACTTTACCATTATTATGAATAATTACATTTCTAGTGGCTGTGATTTCTTTATATTCATCTAAAACATGCTGATAATTATCAGTAAAATATTTTCCAAATGAGAGTTGAACTTTATCTTTTTCGAAAATATCTAATGGATTACCATAAAAAATAGAGCGTAATTTTTCTTCAATAATTTTTGATATCATTTCTTCTTTTGTATCGGAGTCCATAATGAAATTTATATATTTTTGTTCTTCCTTTTCAGTTTGACCTTTATTATTGTTCTTTAATTTTTCAGGATAATCTGTATAAACAATTTCAGCTAAATTACATATATAATCCTCAAATATACCAATAGAATCCAATAAAACTCTATTTTTGATTGAGTTTTTTAAAACTTGATCTAATGCACTTAATGAAGTTCTTTTTGTTGTTTTTCTTAATTGTCTGTTGTTCAAAAATGGTTCAAATTCATAAGGTGGCAAAGTTCCATTTTTAATATTTTCGTGTAAATATGGTGCATAGTATTCAATAAAAGAATACTCTTCCCAAATATGACGTAATTTCTTACGATAATTTTTCATTAAAATATGTATTTTAGCTATACTTTTACTCATAATTTTCCCTATTCTTAACTATTTACTGAACATACATTACACATAAAACACCCTAAAAATCAAAAATGCTAAGTTTGCTTCATTTGAACTAAAAAATGTAGATAAAGATAGGTTAATCGTTTGGATAATAAATGAATTAGACAATGCCTCAATTCTTGAAATTATTTCCAACACAACTGAACTTAAATATATTTTAGAAAATGAATTAAATATATTTAATAAAATGTTAGTTAAAGTTTAATATG
>JAGOIF010000054.1 GCA_017995775.1 Aliarcobacter sp. | reverse complement strand
CGTGACACAAATGCAAAACCTCGACCTAGTTCTAGTAAAAATTCTTGTATTTTTTCTAGTAAGGCACTTTCAAGTTCATTTTCTCTAAATGATTTATTATCTTTTAAATCTAAAAATTCCAATACATAAGGGTCTTTGATAATATCTTTTGCTGTGAGTTGTAGATTTTTTGTATTTTCTTTTGCTTCTTGAATAACTAATTGTTTTTCCTGACTTGATATAAGTCTTTCATAATAAAGCGAATTTATTTGTCTCTCTAATGCTCTTACACTCCAGTTTGAAGCGATTGTTTCTTGAATATAATAATCTTTTGCTTTTTCGTTTTCAATTTTCAAAATAAGTAAATAATGACTCCAACTCAATTTGGCAGACACTGTCTGCCAAATTGGAAAACAGTTATATAACTGTCTCATATTCCTTATATTTCTTGCACTAAACCCACTACCAAAATCAACCGTTAGCTGTTTTGATAATTCACTTATAAGTTTTGAACCATATTTTGCTTTTGTTTCTCCATTTTGTTCTACTTCTACTATTTTTTTACCAATATTCCAGTAGGCTTCTACCATTATAAAATTTACAGATTTATAGGCATTATCTCTTGCTGTTTGTAAAATTGATTTAATATCATGATAAAAACTCTTGTTTTGTGCATCTAAAATATCACCCATTTAATATCCCCTCTTAATTAAAATAGTAATTTATATTAATTTTTATTATACTGAATAATTATAATAAAATAATTTATAATAATTATTTGATATCATAAAATATACACTAACAAATAAAATATTTAGCACTATCCAATAATTAATAAAGCACTCACAAAGAAGATTATTTAAGAAAAAAAGCATACAATTCCATATAATTTAATTCACAAAAGGCGAAGCAAATGGCAAAAATAAAAAAAGTACTTATAGCAAACCGTGGAGAGATTGCTCTTCGAATCATAAGAGCATGTAAAGAGCTTGAGATACAAAGTGTTGCTATATTCTCAGAAGTCGATGTTGAGGGTGTTTGGGTAAGAAAAGCTGATGAGTGTTATCCTATTATGGGCGATCCTATTAAGGCTTATCTTGATTATAGTGTTATTATTTCTATTGCTAAAAAATCTGATTGTGATGCTATTCATCCAGGTTATGGTTTTTTAAGTGAAAATGCTGATTTTGCAAAAGCATGTGAAGACAATGGAATCATTTTTATAGGTCCAAAGCCTGAGCATATTGAACTTTTTGGTGATAAAATGGCTTCAAAAGTTGCTATGAAAAAAGTTGGCGTTCCTGTTTTAGAAGGAACTGATGAACCAGTACTTAATATCAAAGAAGGTGAAAAAATTGCTCGTGAAATTGGATTTCCAGTTATTATAAAAGCTGCCTTTGGTGGTGGAGGACGTGGAATGAGAATTGTAAAACTTGAAAAAGATTTCAAAGAAATGTTTGAAAGTGCTACAAATGAATCTATGAAATATTTTGGAAGAGATGAAGTTTTCATTGAAAAATATGTGGAAAATCCAAGACATATAGAAATCCAAGTAATCGCAGATAAATACGGTAACGTTCTTCATTTAGGTGAAAGAGATTGTTCTATTCAAAGAAGACATCAAAAAGTAATCGAAATTGCTCCAAGTCCAAGATTAAATCATGATACTAGAAAAGAGTTATATAGAATTGCTACAAAAGCTATGTTCAAACTTGGATATGAAAGCGTTGGAACAGTTGAATTTTTAGTTGATGAACAAAATAATATTTATTTTATTGAAATGAATACAAGAGTTCAAGTTGAACATCCTGTAACTGAAACTATCACAGGTGTTGATATTATTCAGCGAATGATTGAAATAGCAGAAGGTGATAAACTTCAATTTTTACAAGAAGAAGTTCAGTTTAGAGGATATGCAATTGAGTTTAGAATAAATGCAGAAAATCCACAAAAGAACTTTATGCCAGGAACTGGAACAGTTACAAAATACTTAACTCCAGGAGGTCCAGGAGTAAGAATTGATACGAGTATTTATACTGGATATAAAGTTCCTGCTAATTATGATTCGATGATTGGAAAACTTATTGTTTGGTCACTTACTTGGGAAGGTGCTGTTAAAAAAGCGAAAAGAGCATTAGATGAGTTTTATATTGAAGGTTTCCCTACAAATATCCCACTTCATAGAGAAATTGTACGTGATGCTGATTTTATTGCTGGGACTTTTAATACAAGTTACTTGGATAAAAAAATGGAAATTTTTACACTAAATAGTGAAGATAATATCAAAAAAGAAGAAGAGAAAATAGCAAATATTGTTAAACTTATGGAAACTATAAATAAAAATAAATTAAAAATAAAACATTAGTTTTTTTAAGACTCTTTAAAATTTTGTGTCAATTTATATATGTTTTTATATAAATGTGACACAGAATTTAAGACATAAAATCAACTACATCTTTCACAACTAATACTATCTTTTCCTTCAAACTCTTTTTCATTTGCATTATCTACAATTGTATTAGCAATATCTGATGTTTTTATTGCAACATTATTTGCATGTAAAGAAACTTCTGTATTGGCTTGAATTTGCTCTTTTAGAGTATTTACTATTTCATTTATTTTTATTATTCCCGTTTGTTGTTCTTTTGAAGTTTTAGAAACATCATTTATAATATTTATTGTTTTATCAATATTGTTATTTAAAGTCTCATATCCTGCAATCATATTATTTGCAATATTTTTACCTTCATTGGTTTTAATATTTGCAGATTCTACAAGATTTTTAATATCTTTTGCAGCCTCTGTACTTTTATTTGCAAGATTTCTCACTTCTTGTGCAACAACTGCAAAACCACGCCCAGCTTCTCCAGCAGTTGCTGCTTCTACGGCTGCATTTAGTGAAAGAATATTTGTTTGAAATGCAATTTGATCGATAATTGTTATTGCTTCATTTATTGAACTTACTTTTTTATTTATTTCATCCATTGCATTGTTTGTTTGTATTGCTAAATTTTGTCCATCTTTTGCTGAAATAATTACAGCATTTGAAAGCTGGGACATTTCAATTGTTTGCTCAGATGTTTTTGATACATTTTCTGTAATATTTACAAGAACTTCTCTTGTATTATCTAAACTTTTTGCTGCTTCATTTGAGGATTGATTTAGTTTATCAACATTATTTAATAATAATTGAGATGAATCTTGCAAACTAACACCATTTACTTTGTTTTCTAATAACATTTGGGTTATGGCATTTTTTAGTTTATTTATGGCATCAACTAAAATACTAAGTTCACTATTTTGAGTTATTTTATTAAGATTTAACTCTTTTGTATAATCATAATTTGTATATTTATCTAAGATATTATTGATTGAAGAAAAATGCTCTTTTGTCTCTTTTATCATATCGTTAACTTCTTTTTTAAACTCTTCAAGTGGTTTATTTGATGTTTTAGATTGAATTATATTTGTATATTCTCCATGTTTAACTTTGTTCATTACAGCTTTTGCTTCTTGAATTAAAATTAATTCTTCTTTTTCTTTTTCAATTAATAATTTTTCTCTATTGTCTATTACTTCTTTTATTTGTGCATATTCACTTGACATTGAAGTATTTATTTCAAGACTTACATCTTTATTGTCCATATTTTTGAGAAATTCTATTAATTTTTTTGATAGATAATTTCCATTTTTTCTTTCATCTAACTCATGAATAATTAAAGCTATTGAAATAATAATTTGAATTGTTTGTGAAATAATATTTTCTGTAAAAAAAAGTGCATTGATTGGAAGAAGAATTATTCCTATTAAATGTACAATTGTCATTCTAAAATATAATGATTTGAAATTAAGCATTGGTGCTCCTTTAATATAAAAAAAGAACTTTATCTAAATAGGATAGATTTTGTCTTGATTAAAATCAATCAGCCTTTATTAATCAAAACAATGCCAAAATAGCCTTATGAAAGATATAAAATTATTTATTATAAAATTAACTATCAGCATTATTGTTTTAGCTATTGCGTTTATTTTTCTTGAAAAAAAACCTCCTGTAACTGCTATAAATTTTGATATAAAAAAACAAGACACGACTCCCACTCCTTCAAAATTAAAATGGCATGAACCCTTCAAAGGTGTAGAAAACGTACCTTCAAAACCAAAAGCTGAAACTAAATAGACCAATTTAGCTCCTTATCATATTTTAAAGTGTAGTATCCTGCTCAAATTTAAAAACAAGGAATGAAATGACTGAAACTAAGTATGATAATCTAGAAGATGATATTGAAAATGATGAAATAACACTAAGTTCTAGTGAATATAATCAAATTTTAAATATCCAACAACAAATTCTAGAAATGCTAGCTTCTCACATTCCTACTTCTAAAATACTTTCAAAACTTTGCTGTTTAACCGAAATCTTAATTCCTAATTGTTTTGCTTATATAATGGTAAAAGAGCCTGACACAGATTTAATTACGATGAAAGAAGCACCTTCAATTTCAAGAGAATTAAAAGATAGGCTTACAAATTTAAGAGCTGTTATACATGGAGGTTCTTCAGGAAATGCGATTTTTAAAAACAAAGTTCAGTTTGTTGAAGATACTTTTACAGATGAAAGATGGATGAATTTAAGAGATATTGCAAAAGATTTTAATATTTGTTCATCATGGTCAATTCCCATAAGAAATAAACAAAAAAAAGCTATTGGTTCTTTTGCTATTTCATCTTTTGAACATAGAACTCCTAGTTCTTTTCATATAAAGTTATTAAAAACAGCATCATCAATAGCAAGCATAGTTTTAAAAGATGAAGAAGCAGAAAAAAGAAATAAGCTTTTTTCAAATGCTATGCAAAACTCCGCTGATGGAATATTAATAACCGATGAAAAAAATCAAATCATTAAAGTTAATCAATCTTTTTTAAATATGTATGGATACACAAAAGAAGAATTGATGGGTAAAAATCCCAATATTCTTTCATCTCATAAACTTGATGAAAAATTTTATAAAAATATGTGGAATGATTTAAATACCAAAGCTAAATGGAGTGGTGAAATCATCAATAAGAAAAAAGATGGCACCCTTGTTCCTTTGTGGATTAGTATTACAGCTTTACATGATGAGAACTATTCAGCTGATAAATATCTAGCTATGTTTACAGATTTAACTCAATTAAAAGATGCTCAAAAGAAAATGGAGTTTATGGTTTACCATGATTCTTTAACAAATCTTTATAATAAAAGTTATTTAGAAATTGTTTTAAATACTGAATATGAAAAAAGTTTAATAATTTTAAATATTAATAATTTCTCTTATATAAATACAGCTTATGGTTTTGAAATTGGAGATGAAATTTTAATCACAGTTTCTAATATACTTGCAAATAATTTTAATATTAATACTTTATGCAAAATTAATTCTGATGAATTTGCTTTAGTATTTGATAGTAAAATATTAGTTGCTGAAAAAATAAGTGAGATACAAAACTTTTTTATGAATAATATGATTATTATAGAAAAAATCAAACTTAATATCACTTTTTCATATGGTGCTGTAATTGGAAAAAATAATCTTTTAAGAAAAGCTAGTTCTGCTTTGAAAAAAGCTAAAGAGAGTGGAAAAAATAGATTTGAAATTTTTGAAAAAAACGACAATGAAGATTATGCAAAAAGAGAATCATTTATAAACTATACAAATCTTATAAAAAATGCCTTAGATAATAGTCAAATAGTTCCATTTTTTCAAGGAATCTATGATAATAAAACAAACAAAATCACAAAATATGAAGCCTTAGCAAGAATCGTTTTAGATGATAGAATCATTTCACCTTATGAATTTTTAGAACCTGCAAAATTATCAGGATTTTTACCTGAAGTTACAAAAATGATGATTGATAAAATCTTTCAAGTTATGAGTAAAAATGAGTTTGAATTTTCAATAAATATATCAGAGGATGATTTAGCTGAAAATTATTTGATTGATTATCTAAATGAAAAATCAAAAATTTATAATATAAATCCAAAAAGAGTAATTCTTGAAATCCTAGAAGGTGTTAGTGCTGGAGGTAAAAAAAGCCAAATAAAACAACTAGATATTTTAAAAAGTTCTGGTTATAAACTTGCAATCGACGACTTTGGTGCTGAGTATTCTAACTTTGAGAGAATCTTAGATTTGGATATTGATTTTATAAAAATTGATGCAAAATATATAAAAGATATTGATGTAAATAAAAGAAGTTATGAGATTGTCCGAGCCATTAGTTTTTTTGCTAGAAACGTAAATATCTCTTGTATTGCTGAGTTTGTACATAATCAAAGTGTTCAAAATATTATCAAAGATTTAGGAATTAACTATTCTCAAGGATATCATTTTTCTAAACCTAAACGTGATTTACTCAGCTAGATTTACTTTCATATTTTTTAAATGCTTTTTGCTTTTCTTGAAAAAATCGTAATAATTATTCCTAAAAATATCATTACACTTGATAAAAGTAATGTGTTTGTAAGTAATTCATCTAAAAATATTATGCTAATTATTATAGAAATAATTGGCACAAAAAGCTGAATTATTCCAGCTGTAATAAACTGCATTTTTGGCAAAATCTCATACCATAAAACATAAGCTATGGCTGATGTGAAACTTCCTGAGATAAATGCTATTAAAATTCCTTCTTGTTTTATAAAAGTATCATTTGGTGAAAATATAAGATAAAAAACTAAAACAAAAACAAGCGATTTAGTAAAATTATCCATAGTATTATGTAAAGAATCCGATGATTTTTTACCTAAAACCGTATAAACAGCCCACGAAACTCCTGCAATAATCATCAAAAATCCATGAAATAATGACACTTCAAAACTCTCTTTTGGATATAACAAATATGCAAGTCCAAATAGTGCAAGAACTATTCCAATAATTTTTTGAAAGTTTATTTTCTCTTTATAAAAAAAGGAAAACACTATCATCACCATTTGAACAACTGTAAATAACAACAAAGTTCCTAATCCTGCATCTATATTTAAAAAAGCGTATGAAAAAGCAATGGCATATAAAAACAACATAAAAGAGCTAAGCCAGTTTGTTTTTAGATTTATTTCTAGTTTTTTTCTTTTTATTAACACCATTAAAATAAGCGTGATTGAGCCAAAGAATAGTCTAAAAGAAGTAAATGAAAAACTATCTATAAGTTCATTTGACATTGCATATCTGCAAAATATTGAGTTTAAAGATAGACAAAAAAGTGCTATTAAACTTAAGAAGAATAATTTTAAATCAATAAAAGAGCTACTATTATTCTTCATTTAAATCCTTTTAGTTTGCAACTAATTTCAAGCCTACAATAGATGCTACTAATGTAAACAAGAAAAATAATCTCAATATTCCTGCTGGTTCATTATAAAAAAATATCCCAACAGCAATAGTTCCAGCAGCTCCAATTCCAGTCCAAACAGCATAAGCAGTTCCTATTGGAAGCGTTTGGGCAGCTTTTGTAAGAAAATAAAAACTCAAACTTGCAAAAACAAAAAAAATAGCTGTTGGTATAACTTTTGTAAAATTTTCAGTTAATTTCAAAGTTGATGCAAAGCCAATTTCAAAGATTCCTGCAAGGATTAAATAAGCCCAAGGAGACATAATTATAATTCCTTTTCAAAGATTCTATCAAGTGTAGAAATAGCTAAGTATTTATCAAAATAAGCTCTATTGTATCCTTGTTTTGCTTGAGTTAGTAAATAGTTCGCATCTGTTAAATCAGTGCTTGTAGCAATTCCCTCTGCAAATCTATTTTTCTCAATACTATAATTTTCTTCCGCTTGTAAAAGTGCTAATTTTGAAGTTTCAAGATTATCAATTGCAACTTGTAAATTTGATTTTGCATTTTCATATTGAAGTTTTATATCAAGTTTTGTTTTACTTAAAATAGATGATGCACTTAAATATTTTGTTTTATAAATTTGCGTTTGAGCACTATCATATCCACCATTGTATAAATTCCAAGAAGCATTAACTTTTGCTATATTTTGATTATCTTCAATTCCTACAGCATCAATTTTACTTGTTGGAAATCCATCATAATATTTATTATGGGAAATACTTGCATCAACTTTTGGTAAATATCCTGCTTTTGCTGATTTTTCTAACTCTTGAATTGATTTTAAATTCATTTTCAAAGCTTCGATTTCACTTCTATTTTCAAGAAGTTTTTCATCAAAAGAAGAGATTTGTAAACTTTTTTCATCTAGATTTTCAATATTTTGCGATTCTAGATTTAATCCACCTAAAATATTTGAAAGTTTGTATTTTGAAACTTTTAAATCTCCTTGGGCTTTTACAACATTTTGTTTTGCACTTGACATATTTACTTGAACTTGAAGTAAATCATTTTTTGCAATTATTCCTTGATCATATTTATTTTTCGAATCTTCAAATTGTTCTTGGAATAATTTATAAGCACTATTATAAGTTTCAAGTGAATTTTTTTTATCAAGATAATCAATATATGCAATTTTTGTATTTAAAACCGTATCTTGTTTCATAGCATTTAATTCATATTTTGCTGATTCTGATAAATATTTTGCTGAATCTTTAAATGCTAAATCTTTAAAACCATTAAATAAATTATAAGACAATGCAACACTTGCAGCGGCTTCTTCTTCTAATTCATTTATACTTGCTTTATCTCTATTTAAATATGAATAATTCACATCTAATTTTGGAATAAAATTAGCTTGATTTGCTTTTACATTTTCTTGACTTTCAATATAATCATAGTTCTTACTTTGAATATCAAAGTTGTTTTTCAAAGCTATATCAACAGCTTCATTTAGTGTTAAGGCACTTACATTAACAGCAAAAAATGCTGTTAATGATAGGCTTATTAATTTTAATTTTTTCATTAATTTTTTCATTAGTTTTTTCCTTTTATGACTTACTAACATCAACATTTAAGCTTGTGTTTTCAGTTTTTGAAGCTCTTTGCTCAAGTTTAATAAAAAACATCAATAATGCAGGTGTTACAAATATAGTAAATACTGTTGAAAGTGCTAATCCACCTGTAATTACAGAACCTAAACCTCTATAAAATTCGCTTCCAGGACCTGGAATTAAAACCAATGGAAGCATTCCAAAAACAGAAGTTAATGAACTCATATAAATAGGTCTAATTCTTGAACGTGTGGCTTCTATAACCGCTTGTTTATGCTCATAACCTTCATCTCTTATTAGATTTAAACTTTGGTGTACAATTAAAATCGCATTATTAACAACGATTCCCACTAGAATAATAAATCCAAGCATGGTTAAAACATCCAAAGGTTGTGGCTCTAAAAATCTATCCGTTAAAGCAAGTCCAATAAATCCACCAGCAGTTGCTAAAGGAACCGTAAACATAATAACAATTGGATATAAGAAGTTACCAAATAATGCAGCCATTAATAAATATACAATTACAAGTGCTAGAATAAAATTCATACTTAACATTCCAATAGTTTCTGTTAATTTATCAGCCGTTCCACTAATTCCAATATCAACACTATCTGATATTTTTCCTTCTTTTTTCATGCCTTCAATGGCACCTTCTAAAATACCCATCGTTTCTTGAATAGTCATAATTGCTGGTGGTGTTATTTGAAGTGTAATAGTTCTTTTACCATCTAAGTGTCTAATTTCACTAATACCAGTTGTAGCCTCGGCACTTGCAAGGGATGAAATAGGTAATAATGCTCCATTTGGAACTGCAATTTGTGTTGATAAAATATCTTCAGGCGTTTTAATTTGCTCATCATTTGCTTTTAAAACTAAATCTATTTTCTTTTTACCATCTTGTTCAAATTCAGAAATTTTTCTTCCACTCATTAAAACATCAACCATCACTCCTAAATCAGAAGAGTTAAGATTTAAAGCTTTTAAGGCATCTTGGTTTGGTTTGATTCTAACTTCAGGATAAAGTATCTCAATAGATGGAACAGGTCGCACTTGTGCTCCTGAAATCATACCTTGACTTGCCATAAATAACTGAAATCCAACATCAGCGATATCTTGGATTTTTTCACCACTTATATCAATATTTACAGTTTTACCCTCACCAATTCCATCTTCAAAAACACCCGATTGAAGTGAAACTCCAAATACAGATGGAAGTGAATTTACAATAGGTTTAAAAAATGGTATTAATTCTCTTGCCCTACTTTCATGCATAGATGTTGCACCAAATAAACTGAAATCTCCAAAAGATACGAAAAACGCTCTATTAATTCCTGGAACTCCATCCACATCTTTATTGATATTTGGTTCAACTTTTTTCATCAAATAAGCACCCATATCGTATCTTTCTTCATAAGAAAGTCCTGGAGGCGTTATTAAAATATTGAAAATTAAGTTTTTATTTCCTTGTGGTAAATAATCCATTTTAGGAAATAACAGAACAATAACTGATACTGAAAAAACTGCTAATACTAAAATTGTTATTACTTTTGTAAAAATAGATTTTAATGACCAATGAACAAAAGACATCATTTTATCTACAATTTTATTTCCAAATTTAGTAAGGAAACTTTCACCTTTTGGGGCTTTATTTGAAATACTTGCAAACTTTTTCCAAAGCATTGGAATAACTGCAATTGAAACAAATAAAGAAAAAGTAACCGATGCAACAACAGCAATTGCAATATCTTTAAATAACTGCCCTGCTTCATCTTCAAGGAAAATAATTGGTAAAAATACAGCCATAGTTGTAGAAGCACTAGCAATCAATGCACCCCAAACTTCACTAGCACCTTTATATGCAGCATCAGATACACTCATTCCTTCTTTTCTATGCCTATCTATGTTTTCAAGTACAACAATGGCACTATCAACTAACATTCCAACCGCAAAGGAAATACCTGCAAGGGAAATAGTATTTAAACTTCTATCCATCCATGAAAGAATTATAAAAGTTCCAACAACTGAAATAGGAATAGCAACAGCCACAACAGCAGTTGGAGATATGGCTCGTAAAAATAATATTAAAACAAATACTGCTAAAAGTCCACCAATAATAATATTTTGTTGTACCAAATCAACAGAACCCACAATATATGGTCGTTGGTCATATATCCATTTTATATTTAAACCCTCTTTTTTAAGAAGGGTGTCATTTAATTCATTTACTACTTTTTCAACATCATTTGTAAGTTGAACAATATTTGCATCACTGCTTGGCTGAACCCCTAAAAATATTCCATCTTTTCCTAAATACATCGCAACTGAACTAGCAGTTTCATAACCAAGTTCAACCGTTGCAATATCAGCAACCGTTACTCTTTGCTCTCTATTTGATACTAAAATAATATTTTTAATATCTTCTGGCGTTGCAAATTTATGAACCGTTCTAATTCTATAAGAACGTCTTCCCATATTTTGAGTTCCAGCTGATATATCTACGTTTTCTTTTTGTAAAATATCAATTACTTGAGGGATTGTAAGATTAAAAGCTGCAAGTTTTGTTACATCAAGATTGATGTGCATCTCTTGCTCTCGTCCTCCTCCTCCCATAGTTCCAGATACTCCATCAACTCTTTTAATAAGAGGTTTTATCTCATCATCAAAAAAAGTCTTATATTCATCAATATGTCTTTTATTTTCATCAAGTGTTTGTAACATCATCCAAATAATAGGACTTGCTGTTGCTGTTTCTATTATTGGCTCATCCACATTATCAGGGTAAGAACTAACCTCATTTAACTTATTTGAAACGTCTTGTAAAGCTACTCTAATATCCGTTCCTAGTTTAAATGTTAAAGTTATTTCACCCATATTATCTTTTGAAGATGACTCATATTCTATTAGATTATTTAAACTTTTTAGTGCATCTTCTTGCTCTTCTATAATCTCACGTTCAATTTCATAAGGCGTTGCACCTGGCCAAACAGTAGTGATTTTAATTTCTGGTTTTGAAACATTTGGAGTTAATTGGTAAGGTAAATTACCAAGTGATATAAATCCAAATAAAACCACAATTAAAACTGAAACTATTATTGTTACAGGGTTTTTAATCGAAAATTTTATTAAATCCATTTTTTATACCTATTTATTTTCGCTATTATTTAGCACTTTTACGTCCATATCTGGAAAAACTCTTTCATTACCTTTTGTAATAATTTGCATTCCATCAACTAAACCTTGACCTGTAATTGCAGCATCCATCCCTGAATATGTTGTTACAACAACAGGAATCATTACAGCTTTATTTTCAACAACTGCAAAAATAACATCCATATTAAATCTTTTTATAACTGCATCTCTATTTATTACTAATGCTTCACTTTTTGTCTCTTTAGCAAAGTTTATTTTTGCACTTGCTCCATCAAAAACAAACATATCTTTTATATCTGCTTTAAATCTAACAGGAAAAGTTCTTGTTAATTTATCTCCACTTGGAATTGCTGCATATAATTTTGCTTTAATTGTTTGTTCCGATATATCAATATCGTAAATATCACCTTCTTTTAAACCATTTATAAATGATATTGGAAGATTAAAAATGATTTCTAAATCTTGCGTGTTTACAATAGTTGCAACTTGTGAACCTTGATTTAGCCACTCATTTGTATTTATGTTTTTTTCTACAATTACACCTGAAAATGGTGCTTTGATTTGTTTTTTTGATTTTTGAATAATTAGTTCATTTAGCTTTGCATTTGCACTTATTAAATTCTCATTTGCAACATCATATTCAAGTTTTGAATCATCATATATTTTTTGTGCAATTGATTTTTTTTCAAGTAATGCTGAAAATCTTTCAAAATTCTTTTTAGCATTTTTAAGTTGAACCGTATACATATTTACAGCTGATTTTGATGCTTTGATTTGTGCATCTAAAATATCTGAATCAATTTGCACTAAAACCTCATCTTTTTTTACCTTTTGTCCAACTTCAAAGTTTATGTTTTTTGCAATTCCAGAACTTTCACTTGCAATTTTTGATTTTTTATCAAAATTAACTGTTCCAATAAACTCTTGTAAATCATTCAATTCTTTCTTTTTTAGTACATCTGTTTCAACTAAAGCAGCAGGTTGTGCAGCTTGAAGAAAAGATGTATTTGTAAAAAGAACAAGCAATATTGCTAATCCTATTTTTCTCATTATTTGTTTCCTTGTTTAACTAATTTTCTAACTATTTTTTGCACAAATGGTGCTACGAAAAAGATTATTGGAAAAGCACACGCATAGGCTTTTATAAAGGCTTCTAACCAAATCAACACAAATCCATCAATAAAACCTAAATTTAT
>JAGOIF010000150.1 GCA_017995775.1 Aliarcobacter sp. | reverse complement strand
CTATGAATAAAGGATTAGAAAAATTTTACGAACTTGTTGAAGCATTTGAATCTCTGCCTACTATTGGAAAAAAATCTGCTCTTAGACTTGCATATCATATCGTTATGAATGATAATTATTGTGGTATTAAAATAGCCCATAGTATTGAAAGTGCCTTGAAAAATATTACAAAATGTTCAAGATGTGGTTCTATGAGTGAACATGAGATTTGTGAGTTTTGTTTAGATGAATCAAGGGATAATACAAAATTATGTATTGTACAAAGTGCAAAAGATATTTTTGTTATTGAAGATTCCAATCAATTTGATGGAAGATATTTTGTTATTGAAGAGTTAAATCAAGATATGATTGATGCTTTAAATAAATTTATAATAAATAACGAAGTTGAAAATATATTATTTGCAATAACACCTTCAATTGCAAATGATGCATTTATTTTGTTTATTGAAGATAAGTTAAAAGCCCATCAGATAAAATTTACAAAAATAGCACAAGGTGTTCCAACGGGTGTTAGTTTAGAAAATGTAGATATCTTATCTCTTTCAAAAGCTATACAAAGTAAAGTTGAAATATAAATAGAGTAAAAAAGATGGAAAAAAAAATAATTTGTCTAAAGTGTGTATATTATTTTGTTACGTGGGAAGCTGGGAAACCTCATGGTTGTAGAGCTTATGGTTTTAAATCTCAACTTATTCCTTCTCTTGCTGTAAAAAGATCAAGTGGAGATGAGTGTAATTTTTTTACATTAAAAAATTTTAAATAGCGGGTTATATGCAAATAAATAATTTTATTGAAAAAATAGAAAAAAACAAAATAGCTATTATTAGAACTTGGATTAATTCTAAAAAAGTTATGGAAATAGTTCATGATTATTCAATAAACGAAGATTTGCTTATTAAAAGATACTGTTTTGGTGTTCTTGAACACTATGTTTTAGTAATTAAAAATGATGAAAAAACCCAAAATAGTGCTGTAATGATTGATTTTTTAAAATATTTAAAAAAACAAAATCTAAAAGTAACTGAAATATATTTACTTTTTTCTCCATTTAAAGAAGCTTTAATTGATTTCGTATTTAAATTAGAACTTCAAGATTCGAAATTATTCGAAGAGATAAATTTTTATTTTGAAAAAATCTTTTCAAATGTTTTAGATATTTACACTAAATCAATAATTCAAGTTGAAAATGCCTTAAATAAGTCAATTGATGTTGTTGATAAATATGTAATTATGTCAAGAACTGATACTTTAGGTACGATTATTAGTGTATCTTCTGCTTTTTGTAAAATATCAGGCTATGAATCTTACGAATTATTAGGGAAATCTCATAATATTATTAGACATGCTGATATGCCAAAAGAGTTATTTAAAGATTTATGGGAAACTATAAAATTGGGTAATATGTGGCAAGGTGAAATTAAAAATCGTAAAAAAGATGGAGATTTTTATTGGGTAAAAACCACAATTCATCCAACTTTTGATGATGCTGGAAATATTACAGGGTATGATGCCATAAGAGAAGATATAAGTTCTCAAAAAGAGTTAAAAAATCAACAAAATCTACTTCTTGAACAGTCAAAATCAGCTGCAATGGGTGAAATGATAAGTATGATTGCCCATCAATGGAGACAACCTTTACAAGCTGTTTCTATATTGATTCAAAAGTTACCATTATTAAAAATGATAAAAGGTGAATTAAGTGATGAAGTTCTTGATGATGTGGTATTACAAGTAGGTAATCAACTTGATTATATGTCAAAAACTATCGATGATTTTAGAGATTATTTTAAACCAAATAAAAGAAAAGAAGAAGTTTATATAGAAAATGTTATAAACAAATCTATGGACTTTTTATCTTATTTATTTAAATTACATTCAATACAAATAAATTATAAAAATGAATCAAAAACACAAATGGAAATTTACTTAAATGAAATGGTTCAGGTTTTCATTAATTTTGCAAAAAATTCTTGTGATGCAATGATTGAAAGAAATATAGAAAATAGGGTAATAAATATTTACACTTATGAAAAAAATGAAAAATTATTTATTGAATTTGAAGATAATGCAGGTGGAATAGATCCAAAAGTTATAAATAAAATATTTGATCCATATTTTTCAACAAAAAACAATAAAAATGGAACAGGATTAGGATTATATATGAGTAAAACAATTATTGAACAACATAGTTTGGGAAAAGTTGATGTTATTAATACCAATTTTGGAACTAAATTTGTAATACAATTACCATTAAATTAGGAGTTAAATTTGTTATATAAAGATTTTAAAGAAAGCATTAAAACATTAGGTTTTTTAACAATTGAAGATTTTGTACAATATTCTGGTGTTACATCTGCTGATGTTTTGAATTGGGAAGAAAAAAATGAAGTACCATATTTTGTTTCATTAATTTTACATTTATTAAAGGGTGAAAAAGAGCTATTACCAGCAAATTTTGCTTTAGATAATGTGGTTGAAGAGTGTTTGCCACTTGCATCACTTCTTGAAGAAGTATCTTCATTTCCACATAAACTAGAAGAGATGTTTTTATTACAAAAAAAGTTAAACGACTCTACAAATGGACTAAATTGGGAATTAGGAATTAATAAGTTTAAAAAAGAGATAAATTGGCTTAGATGTATTCATATGGAAGTTGCAGAATTAATCGAATCAACTCCTTGGAAACATTGGAAGAATATCAATTCTGAACCTGATATGAATAATATTCATGTGGAACTTGTGGATATTTGGCATTTTTTAATGTCTTATATTTTACAAGAAACAAATGTTCCCAAAGCGGTTTCTTTAGTAAATACCCATTGTATTTATGAAGTAGCACATGATGTTGATGTGAATTTAATGGTAAAAGAAGCTGAAAAATTATCTTATATTTCTTTGGCAATTGACACAGGAAATATGCCATCATTTAGTGGAATTGAAAGATTTATTGACCAATTTTTTAGATGTTGTAAAATATCTGGATTATCATTTATGTGGTTACAAAAACTATATATTGGTAAAAACTGTTTAAATCAATTTAGACAAGATCATGGATATAAAGAAGGTTCTTACATAAAAGTATGGAATGGTAATGAAGACAATGTTGTAATGGTTGATTTACTTGAAAAAATGGAAGATGTAAGTTTTGATGATTTATATTCTAAATTAAAAGAAGAATATAGTAAAAACAAATAATTCTCTTTATAAAATTTTGATATTATCATCAAAATTTTGATTCTGTCTTTACAAAACTTCCAATATAATGGACATAATATCTCATAGGAGAGTATGATGTCCATTTCTAATATTACAATGCTAAGTATTTTAGGTTTATTAACTTTAGTTTTAATTTTTAAATTACCAAAAGCATAATATGAAAAGTCTTTTAATTAAATACAAACAGTATAACTACATACTAAAAGCTCTAGGAATATTACTAATAATTACATTAACAAGTTATATATTTAGGGGTTCGTTAGCTATTATAAATATCACGCTAATTCATATTATTCCTGTTATTGTTGTAGCAATTCATGGAAATATAAAAGCAACTTTATTTATGACATTATTAAGTGTTATTTTCTTGAATTTTTTATATATTCCACCACTTTATAGTTTTTCTGTTCATAATGAACTTTATGTTTGGAGTTTTTTTATATTTGGAATTGTTGGTTGGATTATTACAATACAAGCAAAAAATCTGAATTCTCAAACTAAACAAAATGAAATAAGAGAGAGTTTATTACATATTATTTCCCACGATTTACGAACTCCACTTTCTACAATTCATGGAAGTATAAACTTAATAATATCAAATGAAAATCTTGATGCAAAAAGTAAACATAATCTTTACGAAGATATAAATTATGCTTCACATAGAATGAAAAGACTAATTACAAATATTTTAGATAGTACAAGATTATCAAGTGGGAAAATTGATTTAAAACTTGAATGGTGCGATTTTGAAGATATTGTAGGAGTTGCATTAAATGAATTTTCACAAATACAAAGTGAAGAAAAACTTGATTTAAAAATAGATGAACTTAGCTTGTTTTGGGGTGATAATACTCTTTTGACACAATTGATTGTAAATTTACTTGATAATGCTTTTAAGTACTCTAAAACTGATACAAAAGTTTGTTTTGAAGTGATAAATTTAAATAATTTCATAAGAAT
>JAGOIF010000014.1 GCA_017995775.1 Aliarcobacter sp. | reverse complement strand
GGTTTTACAAAATAGTTGTAAGAAACTTCGTTTACATAAGCCATCATTGGAATTGCAAATCTTAAAAATAGAAGTATAAAAGTGATTTTGAAAAATAAATTTCTTATTTTTTCATCATTAGTAAATCGTTTAAATAACCAAAAATTAAAGATAATAATAGAAGTAAATAATAAATAATTATAAATATCAGTTGTTACAAAATTAAGTAAAATCTTCTGAATTCCAAGTGAAACCATACTAGCTAACATCACCAACGAAAATTGCTCAACCAAATCGTTTATAGGGTCAAGTATTTCACCAACAGCAACTGTTACAAAAGGCAAATTAATTTGCGTTCCTTGTGCCAGTGAAATCACAGCATTTAAAGCTTTTGCACTTCCAAAAACAATAACAGATTGTTTAAATGATTCATCAACAAGTTTTTTAGAATTATCATCAATAGTAAAAGACAAAGCTAAACAAAGGGCAAGCAGGGTAAAAATAACTAATAAAAGTTTGTTCCAGTTTTTTATAATAAATGTTTTCATAGATTGATTATATCATCTATTTTAATCTTCTTAAAATATCAAAACTTTCAATATCAAATTATGAGTATAAATTTTAACATGTATATAATGACATAAAAACAACTTAATGCTACAATTCCTTCATGAAAAGAAAAAGAATCCTAAAAAAAGAGTTTTTCATAACTCTATTTATCAAACAAAACAAATGGCATAAATTTGGTGTTTTACTTCATACTTTAGCTGTTGTTTTTCACACTTTTAAAGCTAAAAAATACAAAATGATTCCAGCTGCATTTTTACATGATGTTGGAAAACCATACGTTGCTTTTCAAGATGAAAATGACAAAATAACTAATGAATATTCCTTCCATAATCACGAAGAGATAAGTTATCACATCATCAAAAATTACAGAGTTTGCGAATATACAAAAAAGTTAGTACGTTATCATTATCTTTTAAGAGGTATGCAAAAGGCTCTTGAGAAAAATCAAATGGCAAGATATTCTCGTATGAAAAGAGCCTATGAGAGTTTAGATGAGGACTTTATTTGTGATTTAAAATTTTTTATGAAATTTGATGATTTGGGAAAAATGAGTTTTTTTGAAACTACTGATAATATTTAAGGTATTTGAAACTTATTTTGCTATAATCAGTCCACTTAAGATAGAAGGAAAAAGGTATTTATTTACCTTAAGATAATTTGAATCAATTTATAATAACAGATAAAATAAAAAAATTAGATATACACGATATAAAAGAGAATTTATTTCATTATTCATACGATAGTAAAAGTCTAAAATCATTAGTTAAAAATAATACATCAAAAGAAGATATTTCATATATTTCAGCATATAGTAGCTTTAAAGGCGAGGTTTATGAAAATATTGTTTATGAACTTTTAATGCAATATGCACAAGAACAGCCTGAAATTACACGGTTTGTATTAAAAGGTCCATATCAAGATAAAGAAAATTTATATATTAAAAGTGGACTTTTAATAGATAGAAGTTCTCAAATAGTTTACAAATCAGCTTACAAAGACATAAGTGAATTTGATGCTTTGTTTTTCACAAAAGATTCATTATTCTTTGTAGAAATGAGTACTTCCAAGAAAACATCAAGCTTAAATAAAAGATTGGCAAAAAAGTACGCACTTTTAAAAATGATTTTTCCAACATTAAATATAAATGCTTTGATTGTTGTTACAAAAGGTTCAGTTGGATTAAAAAACTTCCCAGCATACGCAACTATTTGGTTAACAAATGACTTAGAAGATGAAGAGTTAATAGAAAAAATTATATTTGCAAAAAAAGTTAAAAATGATATTCAAACTTTAAAAGCTCCTAAAAATCCTAAATTTATAGAAGCGTTAAAAGTTAAATATAATAAATTTCAATATTTTCCTACATTAGAATGGATTTTAAATAAATCAAGAGAAAACCCAAAGTTTCCAGTTGATTTAAAATTCTTCTCCTCTGCTAAATTAGGGCTTTATTTTGATATTTATACAAAACTTTATATAGGATATACAACAAGCCAAGAATTTTTGACTTTGTATAAGGACTTTGATTTAAAAACTAAGTTTGATCAAGTAATTGTAACTATTGAAAAGGTTAATCAAACTCAATTAGATTTAGTTTATTATGCTAAAGAGACGAATGGAAAGCTAAAAAGAATCAGATTAGAAGAGAATAATGTCTCAATAAAAGACAAAGAACTTGATGGATTTACAAATGCAGAAGTTAGATTTTTTATGAAAGTATTAGAAGAAAAACATCATTTAACTATAGATAATATAAAACATATTTTGAATAATTTCTCATTAATAAAATAAAATATGGTACAATTCGCCTTAAAATTTTTAAAAGGATTATATCAATGAATTTAACCGACTCCCGTAGGCGTGTTTTAAATTATTCTCAAAATATGGGGCTTACTAAATGACCCTCTTAATTACCTATCTTCTTGTAGCCGTACTTGTATCTTTTTTATGTTCAATTCTAGAAGCAGTTTTACTTTCTAGTACACCATCTTATATAGAATCTTTAAGTAAGACAATGAACTCAAACACCGTAGAAATGTTAAGGGAATTAAAATCTAATACTAATAGATCAGTATCTTCAATATTAATTTTAAATAATTTTGTTCTTATTTTAGGAGCAGCCGGTGTTGGTGCTCAATCACAAATATTATTTGGTCAAGAAATGGAAGCTACAATTGCTATTATTTTAGCATTTTGTCTTCTTTATTTTTCAGAAATAATTCCAAAAACAATCGGTGCAATTTATTGGAAAAAATTGTTAATTCCATCAGCGTATATAATAAATTTTTTAATAAAAGTTTTATATCCACTTGTTTGGATATCTATGTTTCTTACGAATGCGATTTCAAAAGGAAAAATAAAAGAGTCAACTTTTTCAAGAGATGAGATTATGGCAGCTGTTACAATGGGAGAAAAAGAAGGTTCGATTCTTTCAAAAGAGAGTGCGTTAATTGAAAATCTTTTTAAATTAAAAAATATAAAAACAAAAGATATTATGACTCCAAGAAGCGTTGTATTTGCTTTAAAATCAGATATTACAGTTGAAGAAGCTATTGAAGAGGATAAGATGTATATTCACTCAAGAATACCAATCTTTACAGATACTATAGATGATGTAATAGGAATAGTATTTAATCAAAATATTTTAGAACAAAGCGTTGAAGAGAAAGACCAAACAATTCTATTAGATATAACAGTTCCTGTTCATAAAATATCTGAAAATGTTCCTGTTTCATCGCTGATTGATCAGTTTATAAATAGAAAAACTCACCTTTTTATAGTTCAAGATAACTATGGGCAAACAAGTGGAGTAGTAACGCTAGAAGATGCGATTGAAACGCTATTAGGTGTTGAGATTGTTGATGAAATGGATGAAGTTGAAGATATGCAAGCATTTGCAAGAAATAAAAATAAACAATTCCAAGATAAAATGTTAGTTGAAAAGAAAAGAGTAGCAAAAATAAGACTTGTATAAAAGAAGAGATTTAATCTCTTCTTCTTAAAAATTCAAAAGGAATTAATACAATAGTTTCTTTTGAATATTATCGTAATTATAAATATCTTCCCTAAATTGTAATTGTCCTTCTTCATCAACCCATGATGTTAAATAAACTATATGAACTGGAATCTTTTTACTTAATCCTAAAGCTTTTTCACTTTCATTCTTTAAAATAGAATCTATTCTTTCTGGATTTAAACTTTTATCTTCTTGAGCTATTGCACTTAATAATTCATTAGGTTTAGCAAGTCTTATACATCCATGAGAATAAGCTCTTCTAGCATTTCCAAATAGGCTTTTTGCAGGTGTATCATGAAAATAAACAGCGTGTTTATTTGGGAACATAAATTTCATTCTTCCAAGTGGATTTTCAGAGCTTGGACTTTGTGTTAATCTAAAGTTTGGCATAGAACTCACATCTTCTAAAATAAATGCATCAATAATATCTTTTGTATTCATTTTCTCAGAATCAGGATTCCAAGATTCATAAATATCAATTCCTTTAGAAGCTAAATAATTTGGATCTTTAATTAGTTTTGGAATAATTTCTTTTTTCGTAATACTATGAGGAATATTCCATGTTGGGTTTAAAACAACGTATGACATTTTATCTGAGAAAATAGGAGTAGGGTGTTTTTTTTCTCCCACAACCACGTTCATACTTAATTTAATTGCATCATTTTCAACCATTCTTAGTCTAAATTCAGGAATATTTACAAGTAAATATTTTTCTCCTAAATCTCTTGGAAGCCATCTCATTCTTTCAAGATTTAATCTGATTTGTTCTATTTTTTCCTCAGCACTTGTATTTAAAAATTTTTGAGTCCAACTTCCTACTATTCCATCTGCATATAAACCATGGTTTTTTTGAAAAGAGATTACAGCTGTTTTTAAATCTTCATCAAAATAATTCTCACATGGAATAGTTTCTTCGCTTGTTTGAGTTTCTAAAGTCGCTAAATTTTCATTTGAAGAATTTTCAGTTTGTGTGCTTAAAGGTGCTGTTGTATTTGTAACAATATTTTGTACAACAACACTTCCTTCACAAATTTTTGTTAAATCTTGGCTTTGAGCTAGTCTTGCTCTTAAAACTTTTACAACATCAGAAGAATCACCAAGTCTTAGACTTTTTATTTCTGGTAATTTTGTATAACCACCATTTTGTGATATTTTTTCTAAACTATCTATTGCAGAAATTAATTTTTCTGCATTTGGATAATTAAAATCAACTTCTTTAAATACATTTGTTAAAGTATCTTCTTCAATTGCCTTTTTTAATAATAATTTAGGATTTTTGATTAAACTATATCTATCCCAATGTGATTTTATTTCTGTTTCTTTTTCAATTAAAGAAAGTTTTTCTTCAAAAAGTTTCCAATTTATTGAACCTTGTAAAAGATAAAACATATATTTATCATATAGTTCTGTTAACATAAAATCAGCAGTAAATAAATCTTCTTTTTTTGATTTGTCAATAGAATTTATTTTTCCTGTAATTTCATCTAATTTAAAAATATTATTTACTTTAGGCTTTAAAACGGGGTCATTTTTAATTTTTTCAATAAGTGAAAGGGCAATATCCTTTAGACCTTTTTCCTCTTCCACCCAATAAGTGTTAAAATCATTTTGCTTGTAATAATCTTTTAAAATACTTTTATTAATTAAAAGAGATTGATACTCTTTTTCTAAAATATTTTTCAATATTTTTTTTATATCTTCATTGACAAAAGTTTTTTCTTTTTTTATTCTTTCATCTTCCATATTATTTGCCGATAAATAATTATTAAATACAGCAAAAATAACAACAATAAACAATAGTTTATTCATAAAATAATCTCCATGATAATCAAAGTGCTTTTAATTTATTTAAAATACCCAAATTATGGTTAAAAGTCATAATAAAAGATATTTTTTCTAAATAAAAGCTTAAAAGAGGGCTATTATGTAAGGATTAAATGGATTTTTTATAAGCTGGTTTGAATCTTATATTTTTAACGTGTAAACAATATTCTAATTGCGAGTCTACCATTTTCTCAAAAGGATTCAAAAAAGTAACTAAAGATTCTTTAGAAATATTTTCTGTTTTATGAAAATTTAGTTGTTCTAAAACACATAAAGTTGATTCAATTGTTGATAAACAATATTCATTTGGTTGGGTTTTTATTTTAAATTGTGATGATTTATTATGATCAAAACTAACTTTTTTTAATTCTTGTAAATTTGTACTAAGTCTTAAAATTTTTTTAGAACATGGCCAAGTTGAATCAATAATAAATATTAAAGGTTTTTTCAGAGTGTTGAGTTTTTGAGTATTTAATTTTATACTATTAACATCAGGATATAAAACATATGGTTCATAATTTTCATCGTTTAAAAGCTCATTTACTCTTTTATGATTTGAAAAATCAATTCCCACATGTAACTCACAATTTTCCAAAGAGTTATTAGTCATATGACCTGTTCCATTTTTTGTTTTTCTAAACTCTTTTGGATGCATTAAAATAACAAATTTCGTATTTGTTTTTATAGGGCTTGTGGTAAATTTACAGATACAAGAGGATTTTGGTCTATAACATTCGTAACATATTTCTCTGTTTTCAGGTTCTTGCAATTTTTCCAATATATATTATTTACCATGACCTGTATTTTGTATATTTTGTCTTTGTACAAACTCTTCAAAGTTTTCTCCACCAAGATTGTAAGCTTGTCCAAACCCAAAAACAGCTTCTCCATAAAAAGGTGTGAATTCAAAAAGATAAAAATCACCCATTTTATAAAGCATATTTACCATTTCATTACCAAATTTATTTTTGAATTCATTTAGTATTTCTTCTTCTTTAACTGTTTTTTGTTCTAGTTTTGAAGTTTCACATTGAATTGATACTCTTTTTTTTGCAAAAATGTTTTTACAATTTTCTTCATCTTCACAAAAGAAAATTGAAGCTATTTTATTTTGAGTAAGATTGCTTGAATGTTTTGCCATTAAAGACAAATAAACATAGTATTTATGCTCATATTTCACAAAAGGCGCATAAGATGTAAAAGGAAGTCCTTTTTCATCTAGAGAGCTTATTGTAAGACTTTTTAAAGGTTCTAAAAATTCATCTAGGTTTTTTGCCATTTTTATTGTTCTTTCCAAAGTAATTCTAATTTTGTATTATAAATATCACTTCGTTTTGGTTTTATAAATATCTCTTCAATCTCATAGTTTGAGCTTGCATTTGTATTATTGATTTTTTCTATTTCATTTTCTAAAATTTGTTGAAGATCAAAACTTTGTTTTTTAAGTTGAGAAATTTCTTCTTCCACATACTTTACATCATTTCTTTCTTTTAATATCTTACTTGCACCTCGAGCAGTTGTAGCTACTTTTCCTATATTGGTTTTATTAAGTAAAGAATTACCAAAAAAAGCTCCCAATAAAGAAGTTCCAATTGCAATGATTGTATCCGTTGTAGTTGATGTTGCTTGTGTTTGTTCTTTTTCTAATTTTTCAAGAAGTTTTGAAAGTTTGTTTTCTATTAAATCATTATCTTTTTTAAATTTTAATTGAAGTTTCTCAAGCTCATCATCGGTTTTTTCATTTAATCTATCTTGTAGTCTAATTTTAAAATCATTTAATGTTTCATCTTGTTTTGAAACGATTTTTAAAACATCATTTTTATATAAAGTTAATTTTGCATTTCTATACATATAATCAACAAAATCTTTTTCAATTAATTTTAAAGATTTTTCATTTTGAATAAAAGAAGGAAGGGGATAATAAGATGAATTTGGTCTTTCTTTCTCTTCAAAAGAAGTATTATTGAACTCTTCTTTTTCTTCAAAATCAATAGAATTCATTGATTCATCTAAATAAATTCTAAATGATTGATTTTCTTGTAAATCGATTCCTTTTGTAATATTTATATAGTGAATATTACAAGAAAACACTAGATATCCTTGTAAATAATAGCTATTATTTTGAGAAGAATATAAATACTTTTGCGCTATTGAACTGGTTAAAATAGGTTTTACACTTTGTTCAATTTTTACTGGCGGTTGTATTTTTATTGTTTCTTCTTGTTTATTAATACTTGGATTGGTAGAGAAGTTTTTAATCTTATGTGCCATTAACTTTTTTATAGAATCACTAGGAAGTGGACCTTTTAAATATGAAAGTGCCCATCTTGTTTTAAATACTTTTATTCCTTCTTCATTTATATTTTTTAAAATAAAAGTTCTTTTTTCTAAGTTTGATAAAAGATTTAGTAATTGAGTTTTATCAAGATTTCCATCGTTTGCTGAACTTAATCCATCTATTACTTTTTCTTTATCTTGTTTAGTTTGAAGTCTTCCTATAAACCAAGTTCCAATATTTGCTAAACCTTTATAATCTATATCAACAGGATTTTGTGTTGATAAAATAATACCAACACCAAAAGATCTTGCTTGTTTTAAGAGTGTAAGCATAGGTTGTTTTGAAGGAGGATTTGAAGATGGAGGGAAATATCCAAAAATCTCATCCATATATAATAAAGCTTTTAAAGATGTTGTTCCTTCTTGTCTTCTCATCCAAGAAACCATTTGGTTTAATAATATTGAAACAAAAAACATTCTTTGTGAATCATTTAAATGAGCAATAGAAAAAATAGAAACCTTTGCTTTTCCAGATTCATCATAAAGAAGATTTGAAATATCTAAAACTTCCCCTTCAATCCAAGTTTTAAAAGAGGGACTTGCAATAATTGTATTTAATTTAAGAGCTAGTTTTAATCTATCATCTTGTGCAAAAAATGTTTCTAAATCAAAAACTCCAACTTTTTCAAAAGGAGGGCTTACAATTAGTGAAATTAACTGCTCTAAAGATATATCTTTTCCCGCTGTATAATAGTTCATAAAAATAGAAGATATTAAAATACTCTCCTTTGAAATTGAGTCATTTTTTTCTTCTATTAAAGAAAGTATTGAAGAAACTGTTGAGTTAATTAGTGAAACTAATAAATCATTATCTTCTAATATTTCACGCGCTGGTGCTTTAAAAGATGAAAGAATTGATATTTGAACACCTGCTGTGCTTCCTGGAGTATAAATAGTAAAATCAGCTGAATCTTTTAGTTTTTGAATTCTTTCTTTACTTTGAAAATCTTCTTGAATTCCTTTTTCCCAAAGTTTTGCAGTATTTTGCGCATGTTCTTTTACTGTTAAACCATTATTTATAGCATCTTGTTCTTCAATCCAAGGTTCAAAATCACTTCCTTGAAGTTGTGGAAAAGTAAGAAGTAAATTTGTCATATCACCTTTTGGATCAATGATAATTGAAGGAATATTATCAATTGCTGCTTCTTCTAAAAGTGAAATTCCAAGTCCTGTTTTACCACTTCCTGTCATTCCAATAATAGCAGCATGGGTTAATAAATCTTTGTTTTTATAAACTAAAGGAGTATAAACATCTTTTGAAGTCTCTTCTTTTCCAATATAAAAAAGTTTTAATTTTTCATAATCAATTGTAGTATTCATAACAAACCTTTATTTTAAATGCTTAGTTAAGCTTCTTTTTCTTTCTCTTTTCTTTTTGCTTTCATTTTATTTAAAGCTAGTTTTCTCATATCAGCAGTTGTATCAAGTTCATCCATAATTTCACGCCCTAAAAGGGTTTCAATACAATCTTCTAATGTCACAATACCTTCTGTTTGATTATAAGAATCATGAACAACAAACATATGCTCTTTTTTTTGAATAAACATATTTAAAGCTTTTGCAACATGTATATTTTCATGTAATGAAAATACTGGTTTCATTAAATCTTCTATTGTTTTATTACTATCATTAAGTGCTTGTTTAAATATCTTCTTAGTTAAAACGATTCCAACTATATTATCAATATGTCCTTCATAAATAGGAACCCTTGAAAACTTAATAGTTCTTTTATCTTCTAAGATTACAGACATAGGAGTGTTTTTTTCAACCGCATAAACAACAGATCTAGGTGTTAAAATATCTTTTAACTTTATATTGTTTAATGTAAGAGTATTTTCAATAATTTGTGATTCTAAATCTCCAATAATTCCTTCTTCTTCACTTAAAAGTGTAGAGTGAAGTAATTCTTCCCTTGAAATTGCATCAGTGTTTTCTTTTCCTATTTTTTTTGTAACAAACTGAGTTATGATTATAATAGGATAGGTGATAAATATAAAAATATTTATTATTCTTGGAGCATATGGAGCAAGCTTTTTCCAATGAACTGCACCAATTGTTTTAGGAATAATTTCTGCAAAAAATAAAATCATAAATGTAAGTATTATTGAAATAAGCATTACAAAAGTAGCATGACCTTCAAAAACACTTTGAGCTTGAACTCCAATTGCAGTTGCACCTAAAGTGTTAGCAATAGTATTTAAAATAAGTATTGATGCAATAGACTTATCAATATCAATTTTTAATTTTTTTAACAATTTTCCAGCAACAGGATTGTTTTTTTCTAAGACAGAAATATAAGACATGTTTGTAGATAGTAAAACAGACTCTAAAACAGAACACAAAAACGACGTACCAATAACTACAATAAATAGTAAGATTAAAATTTCCATTTATTCTCACTTCTTAATAAGCTACGCCTTGGGGAATTATCTTCCAAGTAAACTCCTTCTTTTATTAATAAATATAGCTAATAATATCAAAATAATCTTAATAGTTTGATATTTTGACAAACAATAGGTTTTTCTAGTATAATACATGTAAATAAACATAAATTTCGAATAAGGAGTTTACTATGGAATATGGAACAGTTGCAAAACTAAGCCAATTTGTTGATAATAGCTCTGTAGAAGTGCAAAGAGTGCAATCTTCTAAAGATTCTTCAGAGATTAAAAATAAAAATGAACTAAAACAAATACAGCAAGAAGTTATTGCTGAAGAGAAAAAAACGTCAGATGTAAAAGAAGTTAAGAATGATTCATCATCTGCTCCAAAATATGAAGTAGTTTTAAGTAATACAAATTTTGGTTACAACGATAGCTCAAAAGATTTTTTTGTAAAAGTAGAGCGAGCAAATGTTGAAAATCAATATCCAACTCAAGAAATGATGCAATTAAAAGCTTATATGTTAAGTATAGGCAAAGAAGCTTAATTGCTTAAATAATAATATCAATTAAGAAAGTAGAAAAATAAGTTTATTTTTCTACTTCTTCTTTGATTATAATTTCTTTGTTTAATTCTTCCAATATCTTTTTTGCTTTATAAAACTTCTCTTTTTCTTCAAAACTTACTTTATCTAAAAGTGGAATATATTTTAAAAATGCTGGCCAAACTTTTTGATAAGATTCAGGTCTTTTTTTTATATGAAAAAGTGCAAGTGCAGTAGCTCCATTTATCAAACCTTTTAAAACAAGAGCTTTCTCTTTTTGCCCTTGTTTTTTATACATATTCCAATCATCTTCAAGTAATTCGTGAGCCTCTACAAAATAGCCATTTTCAATAGCAAATAAAAATCTATCAATTGCTGTTTTTTGAGAAAAAATAGCATAATTTATTTTCATTAGCCGTTTATCTCTTTATCTAAATAATATCCAGTATATGAACCTGAAACTTTATGATTTGAAGCTATATACTCAGGCGTTCCCTCATCAACTATCATTCCACCTTTATTTCCACCCTCAGGTCCCATATCAATAACCCAATCAGAGTTTTTAATAACATCAAGATTGTGCTCGATTACTAAAACAGAGTTTCCTAAATCAACAAGGTGGTGTAATACTTTTGTAAGTCTATCAACGTCTGCAAAGTGAAGACCTGTTGTTGGTTCATCTAATACATATAAAGTATTTCCAGTATCTTTTTTACTTAGTTCTTTTGAAAGTTTAATTCTTTGTGCTTCACCACCACTTAGTGTTACTGCATTTTGTCCTAAAGTAATGTATCCAAGACCTACATCACTTAGTGTTTGAAGTTTTGCATTTAGTTTTGGAACCTTTGCAAAGAATTCTAAAGCTTCATCAACACTCATATTTAAAACATCAGAGATATTTTTACCTTTGTATAAAATCTCTAAAGTTTGCGTATTGTATCTACTACCATGACAATCATCACATTTAACCATAATATCTGGTAAGAAGTGCATTTCGATTTTGATTTCACCTTCACCTTGACATTTTTCACATCTTCCACCTTTTACGTTAAAAGAGAATCTTCCGATTTTATAACCTCTTAAACTGGCTTCTTTTGTTTTTGCAAATAAATCTCTGATTTCATCCATTAAACCAGTATAAGTTGCTGGATTTGATCTTGGAGTTCTTCCAATTGGTGATTGGTCAAGATAGATAACTTTGTCTAATTTTTCTAATCCTTCAATTTCTACACCATCAACTTTTTTTACTTTTCTAGCTCTATTTAAAAGTTCTTTTGCAACAGGAAGTAGAGTTTGTAAAATAAGTGAAGATTTTCCACTTCCTGAAACTCCTGTTATTGCACATAAATTTTTTAGTGGAATTTTTACATTTAAATCTTTTATATTATTTATAGTTACGTTTTTGATTTCTATAAATTCTTCTTGGGGACGATTATGTACATAATCAATCTTTTTTGCTCCCGTTACATATTTTGCTGTTAAAGTTTTTGCTTTATTCATCTCTTTTAAAGTTCCAGCAAATACAATCTCACCACCATATTTCCCAGCAAATGGACCAATATCAACTATATAATCAGCCGCTTGAATAGTCTCTTTATCATGTTCAACTACAATTACAGTATTTCCCTTTTCTTGTAGAGCTCTAAGAGTTTTAATAAGCTTATTTGTATCTCTTTCATGAAGTCCAATAGAAGGCTCATCAAGAACGTACATAACTCCTGTTAGTCCTGAACCTATTTGTGAAGCCACTCTAATTCTTTGAGCTTCTCCTCCTGAGATAGTTCTAGCATCACGTCCTAGTGTAATATATCCAAGACCTACGTCATATAGAAAAAAGATTCGTTCTTTTATCTCTTTTAAAATAGGTTTTGCAATCATTTGATGTTGTTCATTTAAATATTTAAAGTTTTCTTCATCTTGAAAAAATGCATGGGCATCTTCAATTGGAATATTTAAAATATCGCTTATTTTTTTATTCGCCACAAAAACGCTAGAAGAGGCTGGTTTTAATCTATTTCCATCACAAGCATCACATTTCTTTTCAGTCATGTATTCAGCCATCTCTTTTTCTTCTTTTATCATGTCATAGGCTAATTTTACAATTCCTTCCCATTTTCTTGTAAGCTTATGTTTTTTCCAAAAAAATACTGCGTCTTCAACACTTCCATGTAAAAGTGCTTTTCTTTGATGTTCTTCAATTTCTTTAAAAGGAATTTTTGTATTTATATTACTTGCTTCACAAAAAGCTAAAAGCATTTTAAAATAAAATCCTTTGTTAAAACCATATATGATTTTAACAGCTCCATCTTCGATTGTTAATTCTTCATCAATAACTTTTTTCATATCTAAAGCATATCTAATACCTAAACCATCACATGATGAACAAGCACCTTTTGGTGAGTTAAAAGAAAATGACAATGGCTCAAGTGGTTCGAAAGAGATTTTACAAGAAAAACAAGCCATATGTTCAGAGTAGTGAATATGCTTTTCAACACCCACTTCTTCATGGTTTAAAACTTCAATTTCAAGTTCTCCAAAACTTTCTTTTAAACCTTTTTCAACATCTTGTGCGATTCTATCTCTATTTTCTTCTTTAATTACAACCCTATCAATAACTATTTTAATAGTGTGCATTTTATTTTTTTCAAGTTCTATTTCTTCATCAAGTCTAGCCATTACTCCATCAATCATGGCTCTTACATAACCTTTAGCACGAAGACTTTCAAGTAAATCAGCAAAACTTCCTTTTTTTCTATTAATAATTGGAGCTAAAATAACTATTTTTGATTCATTAGGAAGTGTTAAAACTTGGGTGATTACATCACTTGCACTCATTTGAGAGATTGGATTTCCACACTGATTACAGTGTTGTTTCCCAATTCGGGCATATAAAAGTCTGAAATAATCGTAAACTTCTGTAATTGTTCCAACCGTTGAACGTGGATTTTTAGAAGTTGTTTTTTGATCAATTGCAATTGCAGGAGTTAAACCTTCGATTCTTTCAACATCAGGTTTTCCAACCTTGTCTAAAAATTGTCTAGCATAAGCAGATAAAGACTCAATATATCTTCTTTGTCCCTCAGCATAAAGTGTATCAAAAGCTAATGTAGATTTTCCAGAACCTGAAAGTCCTGTAAACACAATTAGCTTATTTTTTGGTATTTCTAAGTTAATATTTTTTAAATTATTTTCTTTAGCATTAAAAATTTTTATAGTATCAGTCATTATTTTGCCTTTAAAATTTGAAGCTAATATTATATGATAGATTACTTAATAGCTTATTGAATGCATCATGATAAATTTAATTATTGGATTTTGAATTAAGAATATTATTTAATATTAAAAATATTATAAAAGTATTTATGATATTTAAATTGGATAAAATAATAAAAAAATAATCAAAGGAAAGATATGACATTTTCAAAATTAGGACTAAAAGAAGAGATTAGCAAAGTACTTTTTGAAAATTCTTATATAAATCCCACAACAATTCAAGAAAGGGTGATTCCTCTTGTATTAGAAAAAAAAGACATAATAGCAAGAGCACAAACAGGTAGTGGAAAAACTGCTAGTTTTGTATTACCAATTTTAGAGCTTTGGAGTGAGCAAAACTATGAAGGAAAGCCTAAAATAAGAGCTTTAGTTTTAACTCCTACCCGAGAACTAGCTTTACAAGTATCTTATGCATTTACACAATTTTCTTCAAATCTTGAAAAAAAACCAAAACTCGTAAGTATTATTGGTGGACAAAGTATTGGTGATCAGCTCTTAGAGATTCAAAAAGGTTGTGATATTGTTGTGGCAACTACTGGAAGACTGCTCGATATATTAGAAAAAAAGCAGTTAAATTTAAGTGCTTTAGAATTTTTTGTCTTGGATGAAGCTGATAAAATGCTTGATTTTGGTTTTGAAGAAGAGTTAGATTTACTTTTATCTCAAATACCAAAAAATAGACAAAATCTTCTGTTTTCTGCAACTTATCCTGTAAAAGTGCAAAATATTATTTCAAGGATTACAAAAGAAGCTGTTGAAGTTTTTATAAAAGATGAAACACCAACTGTTAAAACTATAAATCAAAGGGTAATAGAAGTAAATAAAGAGAATAGAAGTTCACTTTTAAGAAATCTAATACAAACTCATGCATGGGAGCAAATACTTGTATTTATGGCAAATAAACGTTCTTGTGACAATCTTGCTGCAAAGTTTAGAAAGTATGGATTAAATGCAGAATCTTTTCATGGAGATTTACATCAAGATGATAGAAATGATATTTTACAAGAGTTTAAAGATAAAAAAATCAATATATTATTTGCTACTGATATTGCTGCACGTGGACTTCATATAGAAGATATTTCGTGTGTTGTGAACTTTGATTTACCAAGAGCGGCTGCTGATTATATACATAGAATTGGACGAACGGGTAGGGCTGGTAAAAGTGGAGATGCTATTTCTTTTATTGGACTTGAAGATTTTGAACACTTTTCTTTAATTGAGAAAAAATGTGAAATGAAAATACAAAAAGAGCAAATAGAAGGTTTTGAATTAATTGGAAATGCAGTTAAAAAAGAAAAAGGACAAGAGCCTATAAAAGGTGCTAGAATGAGTAAAAAAGATAAGTTAAGACAACAAGCTTTAAAAGACTAAATAGTCTTATAAAGCATTGCTATTAATATAATAATATTTAAAATTAAAATATATTGTTTATAAGAAGTTGATTTTACTATGTGTTTTGCTTTGATTCCAAAATATACACCAATTAATGAAGCAATTCCAACAATGGCACCTTCTGTATATAACATATTTCCATGAAGTGAAATAGATGTAAATCCAGCTATTGAAGAGAAAATTACGAAAAATAATCCTAATGCAGTTGCTGATTTTAAATCATATTTCATAAAGCCTACTAAAATAGGTGTTAATAAAATAGATCCACCAACTCCAATACTCATAGCTACAATTCCTATGAAAAATCCAATAATAAGCAGTATAAATTTATTATGAGATTTTCTTTCACCTTCTGGTTCTGCAGGAGAGTAAAAGATTCTAACAATAGAGAAGATTAAAATGGCAATAAAAAGATATTGTAAAAATTCATTTGAAACATTTGATACAATATATCCACTTTGAAGACCACCTATAAACCCTCCCGTTCCTATAACCATTCCATCTTTTACTACGTCTTTGGCTTTTTGTGCATTTAAAAAAGATCCATAAATTGAAGAAAAAACCATTTGCATAATAGAAATAGCAACGGCTTCTTTCATTACATATCCCACCATTAAAAGCATAGGAACAAGAATCATTCCTCCACCAACTCCAAAAAATCCAGATATAAAACCTGTAACTATTCCAAATCCAGCAAGTTCTAATGTCAAGATTCACTCTTTTTTATAGAATTCATAGCTTCAATAAAATTATTATAATCTTCTTCAAGCTTTTTGTCTTTAACACTCACATCAATTCCATCTTGTTCTTTTAGAGCAACTTCAAGAATATGAATTCTTTCAAGTAGATATTTAAACATTTCTTTATTAATATCAGGTAAATCCCCATGTTCCATTTTGCAGTTTTTGTTATCTCTTCTTATGATTCTAGCAGGAACTCCAACAGCAGTTGAATTATCAGGCACATCACAAACTACAACAGAATTTGCTCCAATTTTAGAGTTTTTACCAATAGTGATATTTCCTAAAATCTTTGCTCCACTTCCTATTACAGTATTTGATCTAATTGTTGGATGTCGTTTTCCTTTATTAAGACTAACTCCACCTAGTGTTACTCCTTGATAAATCAAAACATCATCTTCAACAATAGCAGTAGCACCAATTACCACACCAATAGCATGATCTATAAATACTCTTCTTCCAATTGTACAAGCTGGATGAATGTCTGTTTTTGTAAGGAAGCTTGATAAACCACTGATTATTCTTGCAGTTTTCTTAAAACCTTTATAATAAAGTTTATTTGCAAATCTATAGTTAATAATCGCCCAAACACCTGGATAATTAAATACTAATTCTATTGTAGAATCAAGGGCAGGGTCGTTATTTTTTGGAACAGTAAAATCTTCTTTTATCTGTTGCCAAAATGAAATCTTTTCTTGTTCTTCAATTTGTTCATCACTCATGATAACTCCAAATAGTTTTTAAATAACTATTTTCATTTAAATATTTTTCAATATCTTTAAAATTATGATCATTTAAATTTTTTCTTAAAATTGATCTTATATCTTCTGTATCATAATCAATATCTTCTAAAATATCAATAATCTTTTGAGATTCTAAGATTTTTTCTAAAACTACCTTACCGTTTTTAAATACAACGTTAACTTCTGTTGGGTGAGAAAATAAATTATGCTTCATTCCTAGGGTATCTTGATATGCTCCCACGTTGAAAAATCCAATAAAGTAATCTTCTTTATTTAAATTTACATCATGTAAATATAAAGGTTTTTTCATGTCAAATGGTATTTCTCCATCACTATCACAAGTAATATCCCATAAACTAGCACTTCTTGTAGGTTTTCTATTAAGATGAGTTATAGGCATAATAGGGAATTCTTGCTCAATTCCCCAATAATCAGGAAGGGATTGAAATACTGAGAAGTTTAATAAATATTTTTCTTGAATGTTTTCATCAAGTTTTTTTAACTCTTCATAATGATCAATTTCAAGTAAAGAAATAGCTTTTTTAATTACTTGATGTGTTAATATTTCAGCATTTGATCTATCTTGTAAATCAATATATCCTAAATCAAAAAGCGTTAATAATGATTCCATATGATCGATACTATCATGCATAAACTCATAAGCAGTTTTTTTAGACATATCTCTGAATAAATCATATAACTCTTGAATTAAAGGAGGGTTTTTTTCTTTTAAATTTAAATGATCCAGCTCATATTCTGCTGAAAATAACTCTAATACAGGAGTAATTAGTACAGTAGAAGCAGCAGATATAAATCTTCCTGATTCTGTAAAAATATTAGGTTCAGCAACATTTTTTTGTTTTGCAATCTCTTTTAATGTAAAGATAACATCATTCGAAAACTCAGATAATGAATAAAATCTAGTTCTTTCATATGCATTATATTCAACTGCTAATCCACCACCTATATTAATTGAATCTAAATTTGTAGCACCTAGATTTTTAAGTTCTGCATAAATATGACCAGCTTCTCTTAATGCTTTTTTTAATGGTTTAATTGAATTCATAGCAGAACCAATATGAAAATGAATCATTGTTAAATACTTAACTACATTATTCTCTTCCATTAATTCATAAGCTTCTAGAATTTCAGTAGATGTTAGTCCAAATTTAGAATTAATACCACCGCTTTTTGCCCATAACCCACTTCCACCACTATGAAGTCTAACTCTTAGACCAATACTTGGAGATTCCATTTTTGTTTCATTTAAAACTTCGATAATCATTTCAAGTTCATTTAAACCTTCAATAATTAATGTAATATCGTGACCCATACTTTTAGCAATAAAACC
Organism: Aliarcobacter sp.; assembly: GCA_017995775.1. Lineage (GTDB taxonomy): Bacteria > Campylobacterota > Campylobacteria > Campylobacterales > Arcobacteraceae > Aliarcobacter. The sequence continues at coordinate 18,413 of JAGOIF010000014.1, read as the reverse complement.
TAAATGAATCATTTCTTTGTCTTTAAAACCATTTACAGTTATTGGAGAACCTAAATTATTATAAGTCATAGCAATTACTAGCTCTGCTTTACTTCCCGCTTCTAAACCGTAATTAAAATTTTTACCTTCATTAATTAAAGGATGAATAAAGTTAGGTAATTGGTTAACTTTTAAAGGAAAAACTGCCTTGAAAGCACCCTTATAATCATATTCTTTAATACTTGAATTAAATGTGTTGTATAAAGTGTTTATTTGTTTTTCAGTTATATGGGGAAACCTTAAAAGTAAAGGACCTTTGAAATCTTGTTTTCTTATATCTTTAACGATGGAAATTAACGAAGGTTTACAATCATGATTTATCTTCGCTAATCCATCTTCAATCACAAAATTATCGTCACTCCATATATTAATACCATAGTTATTCACTTTTAAAAATCCTCTAATTTTAAATTTGTATCTTCTTTTGTTTTTATATTTTTTATATAAATAGTTCCATTTTTTAATTCATTTTCACCAATTAAAGCAACAATACTTGCTCCTAATTTTTCGGCAATCGAAAAATGTTTTCCAAAACTTCTTGGCGAGTATTCTACTAAAGTTTTTGTTGTTTTTCTCTTTTTATTTGCAATACTAATAACACTATTTAATGAATTTTCATCTAATGCCCCAATATAAACAATCTCTTCATCAACACAAGGCATTTTGACAAGTTCTAATAATCTTTCAATACCAATAGCAAAGCCAATTCCAGGAGTAGACTTTCCACCTAAGAATTCAACAAGTCTATCATATCTTCCACCACCAGCGATTGCACTTTGTGCGCCGATTTCATTACTTACAAATTCAAATGCAGTTTTATTATAATAATCTAATCCTCTTACAAGGTTTGAATCAACTTCATAAGAAATATTATTAAAATCTAAAATTTCTTTTAGTTTTTTAAAATCAGTATCACAAGAATTACATAAACTTGTAGTAATTTTGGGAGCATCTGTTAATAGTAATTGACATTTATCATTTTTACAGTCTAAAACTCTTATTGGATTTGTAATAATTCTTTTATTACAGTCTTCACAAAGGTTTTCTTTAAAATTTGTTAAATACTTAACTAGATTTTCTTTATACGGAGGCATACACTCATTACAACCTAAAGAATTTAGTTTTAATGTAAATCCAATTTTGAAAAAATCAAGTATTTCTTTAATCATAATGATAATATTTGCATCTTCAAAAACTGAGTCAATCCCAAATACTTCACAACCAAATTGATGAAACTCTCTTAGTCTTCCTTTTTGAGGTCTTTCATATCTAAACATAGGACCATAATAATACCATTTATAGTTTCCACCTGCACGGTCTAGTTTTTTCTCAACAAAGTGTCTTACAACTCCAGCTGTTCCTTCAGGTCTTAGACAAACGTCATTTTCACCTTTATCAATAAATTGATACATCTCTTTATTTACAATATCAGAACTTTCTCCAACACTTCTTTTAAATAATGCTGTTTCTTCTAAAAGGGGTGTTTCAATATACGAAAATCCATAATTTTTAGCAATTTTTGATGCATTTTCTATAAAATATGTAAATAAAGCACTCTCTTCATTTACAATGTCTTTCATTCCTCTTAAGCTTTGTATCGTCTTAACATTTTTAGTTTCATTATTCGCCATTCATAAAATCCTCTATTTTCTTTTCAATTTCTTCTATTTTTAAACTTGCATCAATGAAAATATAATTTATATTTAGTTTTTTAATAGTTTCTTTCATTCTATTTTGAATGTTCATCAAATAATTAATTCCTCTTAATTCTATTGAGTCATTATCCTTTAAAGATAATCTATATTTTAATTCATCAGGTGATAATTCAAGTAAAATTACATGGCTTGGAAGAGTATTATCCGTAGCTATTAAATTTAGTTCAATTAGTTGATCTATTTTTAATTGTGTTGAATAAGCAATCCCTGATATAATCGATCTATCTGAAATAATTGTATTATTCTTATTGGGCTTTATTACCTCTTCAATATGTTCAGCTCTATCTGCCATAAAAAGAAACATTTCTGCAATTTTTGATTTTGCTTCACCATTTAAAGCCATCATTCTAAGCTTTAAACCAATGTCTGTTCCTCCTGGCTCTTTTGTAAAAATAGCCTTAGGATATTTAAATCTTAGTAAATCTAATTGAGTTGATTTTCCAGCTGTATCAATGCCTTCTATTACTACATACATTGTACAACTTTTTGTGGTACTAAATGTTCAAATTTACCTTTAAATCTTATGATTTCTCTTACAATCGTAGATGAAACAAAAGCATTTTCAAGTGTTGGCATTAGGTATAAAGTTTCAATTTTTTTGTTAATTGAAGAGTTCGCATAACCCATTTGTAGTTCAAATTCAAAATCAGATACAGCTCTTAAACCTCTAATAATTGTGTTAACCTTAAGTTCTGTTGCTAAATCAACAAGAAGTGTATCAAATCCTAATACGCTTACTCCAGGAATTCCTTCAATTGCTGCTTTTGTAAACTCAACTCTTTTTTCATGTGTAAACATAGGTTTCTTTAGTTCACTTTTTGCAACAGCTATAATTACTTCATCAAATATATTTGCTGCTCTTTTTATAATATCTAAATGCCCATTTGTAATTGGGTCAAAAGTACCACTGTAAATGGCCTTTTTATATGAATTAATATCATTATTGTGTGGCATAATTATTCCCATCTTTTATATAAATTATTATCTATTTTTAGTAAATCAAACCATTTACCAATTAAAAAGTTTTCCATATCTTCTAAGCTTTGTTGCGCACTATAATATCCTAAAACAGGGGGAGCTATAGTAATACCAAGATTAGATAGTTTAAGCATATTTTCTAAAGCAATACTGCTAAAAGGCATTTCTCGTGGAGCTAGAATAATATCTCTTTTTTCTTTAAGCATAACAGTAAAAGCTCTTGTAATTAACGAATCCGAAATTCCAACAGCGCATTTTGCTAAAGTGTTCATAGAGCATGGTAAAATTATCATTTTATCTACTTTAAATGAGCCAGATGCGATACTTGCACCTATATTTGAGTCTTGAAAAATAGTTACATTTTCACATTCTTCAAACAATTTACTTATAGACATTCCCGTTTCAAGTTTTAATGCAATTTTTGCACTCTTTGAAAAAACAACAAAAACTTCAATATCTTTTGGTATTTTTTTTACGAAATTTACCCCTAAATTAGAGCCACTGGCCCCTGAAATTGCTACAGTAATTTTCAAGAGAAACCTTTGATTTTAGTATATGTAGACCGATAATAGCAAAAATAAACTTTTAATTCAATCCACTTAATAACACATATCAAAAATATCAATTTATAAGTTAAAATTAAAGAGAAAAATGGTAACATTTTGTATAGATAATATATTTAATATTTAAACAAATTGTAGAATAAAATATTATTTAATATACTTCTTGTTAAAGGATTTAATATGATGAAAATTTTCACATATGTTAGAAAAAATGAGAACAATTTAAAGTATACTCAAGAGCAAATTGACTCTATTGAGAACTATGTAAATAAACAAAATATAAATGTTTATAAAAATATTGAGATAATTATTAACACTCCAGATGAAGAAAAAAACATATTAGAATTACTAAAAAATTGTGAGATGAATTCAACAATTATTGTTTCTAATTTAAATGTATTTGGACGAACAATTGAAACGATTTTAGAAATAGTTAGATTTTTATTATCAAATAAAATCAGAATATTAGTTGTTGATCAAAACTTAGAATTAATAGATGACAAAGATATGTTAACTCAGATGATTTTAGGAATGGTTTCTATGACCATATCATTAGAAAAAGATTTAATGAGTTTACGAACAAAAGAAGCCTTAAATGCAAAAAAATTAAAAGGTATAGCTTTAGGAAAACCTAAAGGAACTATTCAAAAATCCAAATTTGATTTACAAAGAGACAAAATAGAAGAACTTCTAGCAGTTGGTTTATCAGTTAGAAAAATATCGAAACTTCTTGGATACAATAATCATATAGGTCTAAATAACTATGTGAAAAAAAGAAATATAAAATTAAACCTACCAAGCGTATAAAGATTTAAATAAAATATAGTTAAAATAAAATTAATTAAAAATGAATGGAGTTATTGTGAAAGTATTATTAACAAAAGATGTAAAAAGTTTAGGAAAAGCTGGTGAAATTAAAGAAGTAGCTGATGGATATGGAAAAAATTTTTTAATTGGAAAAGGTTTAGCATTACTAGCAACAACAGAAGTATTAAATAGATGGAAAGCTGAGCAAAAAAAAGCAGCTGAAAATGAAGCAAAACAAATAGCAGAAGCAAAAGAATTAGCTGAAAAAATTAATGCAACAAAACTAAGTATAAAACATAAAATTGGTGCAAATGGGCATTTAATAGGTTCTGTTACAAATAAAGAAATTTCAGAATCATTAGAATTACAATTCTCAATTATGGTTGATAAAAAGAATATCACATTAGATAAAAAAATAAAATCTGTTGGAATTTATGAGCTTGATTGTAAATTAGGACATGGAATCCATGCAAGTTTAAAAGTTGATATAATTGGAGAATAATTAAATGTTTGATGCTACAACCATACTTGCATATAAAGGTGCTAACAAAGCCGTAATCGGTGGAGATGGACAGGTTACTTTTGGAAATACTATTTTAAAAGGTAATGCTACAAAAATTAGAACTTTATATAAAAATCAAATTCTTGCAGGATTTGCAGGAAGCACAGCTGATGCTTTTAATCTTTTTGATATGTTTGAAGCTCATTTAGAAACTTGCAAAGGTGATTTATTAAAATCAGTAATTGCATTTTCAAAAGAGTGGAGAAAAGATAAACTTTTAAGAAGACTAGAAGCTATGATGATAGTTTTAAATAAAGAAAAAATTTTTATATTAAGTGGAACAGGTGATGTTGTTGAACCTGAAGATGGATGTATCGCATCTATTGGAAGTGGTGGAAACTTTGCCATTTCAGCAGCACGAGCACTAGCAAAACACTCAAACTTAGATGAAGAAGAACTTGTAAGAGAATCACTTATGATTGCAGGGGAACTTTGCATATATACAAATCAAAATATTAAAATATTGAAAATAGAGGATTAAAAAATTATGGATATGACACCAAAGCAAATTGTTGCATACCTTGATGATTATATTATCGGACAAAATGGTGCTAAAAAAACAATAGCACTAGCTCTTAGAAATAGATATAGAAGAATGAAAGTTGAGCCTAAACTTCAAGAAGAGATTATGCCAAAAAATATTCTTATGATAGGAAATACAGGAGTAGGTAAAACTGAAATTGCTAGAAGAATGGCAAAAATGATGGGATTACCTTTTGTAAAAGTAGAAGCTAGTAAATATACAGAGGTTGGTTTTGTAGGACGAGATGTTGAATCTATGATTCGAGATTTAGTATATGAAAGTATAAACTTAGTAACACGAGAATTTGAAGAAAAGATAAAAGATAAAATCGATGATGAAGTACTTAAAAAAATCATTGAAAAATTAGTTCCACCACTTCCTGATGGTGCTAGTGATGCTTCAAAAGAATCATTTATAAAAACATATAACACAATGGAGAAAAAACTTCTTGATGGAAGTTTAGATGATAAAAAAATAGAGATTGAAGTTCCTAAAAAAGCCCATGTGGAAATTATAGATTCATCAATGCCATTTGATATGAGTTCTATGCAAGAAAGCTTAAATAAAATGTTAGGTGGACTTAACAAAGATACGATTAAAAAAGAAGTAAGCATAAAAGATGCAAAAATTTTACTAAGAGGTGTTGCTAGTGAAGGTTTACTAGACACAGAGGCTATTAAAATCGAAGCACTTAAAAGAGCTCAAAATGGTGGAATTATATTTTTAGATGAGATTGATAAAATTGCATCAGGAAAGAAAAATAATGGACAAGATCCTTCAAAAGAAGGTGTTCAAAGAGATTTACTTCCAATAGTTGAAGGAAGTAGTGTTCAGACAAAATTTGGACAGCTTAAAACTGATCATATTTTATTTATTGCAGCTGGTGCTTTTCATGTATCAAAACCAAGTGATTTAATTCCAGAACTTCAAGGAAGATTTCCTTTAAGAGTTGAATTAGAATCTTTAGATGAAGAAGCATTATATAAAATATTAACAAATACAAAAAATTCACTTTTACGACAATATCAAGCACTTTTAGCAGTTGAAGGTGTTGAGTTAGAGTTTGAAGATGATGCAATTAGAGCTTTTGCAAAATATGCAGTTACTGCAAATGAAAAAACAGAAGATATAGGTGCAAGAAGACTTCATACTGTTATTGAAAAAGTACTTGAAGATATCTCATACGATGCTGACGAGAAAAAAGGTGAGAAAGTTGTAGTTACAAAAGAGCTAGTTGGTGAAAAACTAGATGATATTGTAGATAACGTTGATATTACTCGATATATTCTATAAGTTAAGAATTAATAACTTTTTAGATAGAATAAAATAATAAAAAACAGGAGATATTATTATGAATATTATTACATTTTGTGAAATAGATGATTCTTTATTTAATCCAGACTTTAATGTTGAACATTTTTACTCAGGAACAACTGAAAACGCTGATATTGTTATCTTAAATATCGACTCAATTTTTGAATTTGAAGAAAATAAAACAAAAATTTGTAAAGAAAAATATGTATCAATTGCAGTTATCGAAGATGAAAGCGATTATGATGCATTTAAAAATTTTGGAATTGATGCATGGATTAGAATGTCGGAAATTTCTCAAATAAATAATATTATAAACTTAGTAAATAAAAGGCTGTTATCATAATAATAGATACTCATTGTCATTTAGATAATAAACAATACTACGAAGATATTCATACTGTTATAGAAAGATCATTAGAAAATGGTGTAAAGGGATTTTTGATTCCTGGAGCTGATTTTAATGATTTACCTCAAGCTGTTGCACTTGCAGAAAAATATAAAGAAGTATATTTTTCTGTAGGAATCCACCCTTACGATATTGATTCATATGATGAAAATATTATGAATAAATATGTAACTCATCCAAAGTGTATTGCTATTGGAGAGTGTGGCTTAGATTATTTTAGACTTCCTGAAGATGAAGATGAAAAAATCGCAAATGTAAAAAAACAAAAAGAAGTTTTTATATCTCAAATAGAGTTTGCAAAAAAAGTAAAAAAACCTTTAATAGTTCATATTAGAGATGCTTCAAATGACTCAAGACAAATTTTAATAGATCATGATGCAAAACAAGTTGGAGGTGTGCTTCACTGCTATAATGCAAGTGAACATTTACTTTGTTTAGCTGATCATAATTTTTATTTTGGAATTGGCGGAGTTCTAACTTTTAAAAATGCAAAAAAATTAGTTGATGTATTATCTAAGATTCCAAAAGATAAGTTAGTTATTGAAACTGATGCTCCTTATCTTACTCCTCATCCTCATAGAGGTGAAAGAAACGAGCCTTTTTATACTACTTTTGTAGCAAAAAAAATGGCTGAAATACTTCAAATTGATGAAACTGAAATTAAAGAATTAACAACAAATAACGCTAAAAAATTATTTAAAGAGTTTTCTAGCCTTTCTTAGATATAATCTTATTAAAATGAACAAAATGGAGATTTTTGAATAAGATTATAATACTAATATTTTTTCTAATTAACACATTGTGGGCAAGTATCGAAACAGATGAAAATATAAGAGTTCTGAAAGATTTAGGATTTGATGCTTCATTTATCTCAGATAGTGAATTAATTAGTATATATAATGAATATTCATCATCACAAAAAATATCTTATTATCGAAATATCTTAAAAAAATCTTCACTAAATGTTCAAATTGTAAAAACTGAAATCGAAAATGAAAATCTCCCTGAAGCTGTACTTTTTATTCCTGTTATAGAATCAAGTTTCGTAAATCAAACTAGAGGAAAAAATTCTCCTGGTGGTTTATGGCAAATTATTCCTAGTACAGCCAGTCATTTAAAATTAAGAAATGACGAATTTGTGGATGAAAGATTAGATTTAATAAAATCTACAGATGCAGCGAGTTCATATTTGAAAAGATATAATAAAAAATTTGAAAAATGGTATTTGTCAATTTTGGCATATAATTGTGGAGAAGGAAAAGTTATTGAAGCAATTACAAGAGCTTCATTGGACAAATATATTGAAACAAATCCAAGTAGAGCAAATAGTGGAATTATCAGAAGTTATCAAAGACTTATTGATGATTATCAAAGAACAAAAAAAGGAATGTCAAGTTTATATAATCTTTATTCTGAACTTCAAAGTTTGGAAGTACCTTTTGATTTTGAATACTTAGTTCAAAATAATAAAAACAAAGAATATTTACCACAATCAACTATAACTTACATAAAAAAAATAACTGTTTTTTCAATGTTGTCAAATAAAGGATTATTCGACAATGTTGATAGAAGTACTTATAAACTTGAAAAAGTAAAAGTACCAAAAGGTCTATCTTTAAAATCAATTGCAAGTGCAATAAATATGAATTCTAGTGAACTTGAAAAAATCAATAAACACATTAAAAAAGAAATTACATCAAAAGATTCTAAACCTTATAATTTTTATATTCCAAAAAGTAAAATAGAATTATATAGCACAAAAATTGCTACAATTAAGCCTATTGTAGAAAATAAAAATTTAACACAAAAAACTAATATTGAGAAAAAAACTGTTGATACTCGGAAAATTGAAACTAAAAAAGTAGAAACTAAAAAAGTCGTAGATTCAAAAAAGGTTGAGCCTAAAAAAACAGAAAAAACTACTAAAAATAAGCCATTAATTCATAAGGTAAAAAAAGGTGACTCTTTTGAATCAATTGCAAAAATGTATAAAATAAATGTAAAAAAACTTAAATCTGATAATAAGAAAAAGTCAAATTTAATTAATATAGGAGATAGTATTGAAATTTATAAATAGAGGTCTTAGAAATAGTTTATTTTTAAGCTTATTATTAAGTGTATTTTTGTTTACAGGATGTTCACAAAAAAACTCCCAAGCAGATTACAATAAATTTTATAAAGATACTAAAAATTCAAAAATAAATAACTCACTACAAATGCATAAATATACAATGAAACCATATAGTGTATTTGGTATTACTTATTATCCTTTTGTAGCTAATATTGGGGATAATTTTGATGGAATTGCTTCTTGGTATGGACCTGATTTTCATTCTAAAAAAACATCAAATGGTGAAATTTACAATATGTATGATATGACAGCTGCACATAAAACTCTACCTATGAATACAGTTGTAAAAGTAGAAAACTTAGACAATGGAAGAGTAATTATTGTAAGAATCAATGATAGAGGTCCTTTTGTAAAAGGAAGAATTATTGATCTATCAAATAAAGCTGCCAATGAAATTGATATGGTAAGAAAGGGAACGGCAAACGTAAAAGTTACTGTTTTAGGATATAATGGAGAAATAGAAAATGCTAGAGGTCCAGTTGTTCAAGCTCCTGTAGTACCACCAACTCCTAGTATTTCTGAAATAGAATCAAATATTGAAGCATTAGAACCTTTAGAGATAAAAGAAGATAAAATATCAACAACAACGGTAGGAACTTTTCCAAAACCTATAGCATCTGGTGCTAAAGTAATTGGAACAAATGTAAAAGTTCAAAATAGTGGAAATTTTGCAAAAGGTAATTATAGTATTCAAATTGGAGCATTTGGTTTAGAATCAGGTGCAATTAAAACGAAAAATGATTATCAAAAGAAATTTGGAAATAATAAAGTAGATATTCAAAAAACTTTTGTAAATGGAAAAACTTTACATAAAGTCTTTATTAGAGGATTTAAAAGTTATGATGATGCTACAAATTTTAAAAATATGAATAGTTTAGATAATGCAGTAATAAGCAATAATTAGGATAAAAAAATGATAGAAATTAATAGAAAAACAAAAGAAACAGATATTAAATGCAAAATAGATATTAACGGAACTGGAAAATCAAATATTCACACAGGTGTAGGTTTCTTTGATCATATGCTAGAAGCCTTATCAAAACATAGTGGAATTGATTTGGACTTATCTTGCGAAGGTGATTTACATATTGATGCTCACCATACAGTTGAGGATTGTGGAATAGTTATAGGGCAAGCTTTAAAAAAAGCAATTTTTCCTATAGAAGCAGTTGAGAGATACGGAAATGCAACGGTTGTTATGGATGAAGCTGCAACAACTTGTGCCTTAGATTTATCAAATAGACCTTTTTTGGTTTATGAAGTAAATATAAGTGGAAAAGTGGGAGATTTTGATGTTGAATTAGCAGAAGAATTTTTCCATGCAGTTTCAGGAAATGCTGGGATTACTTTGCATATTATCTCGGATAGAGGAAGAAATAAACATCATATTTTAGAAGCTAGTTTTAAAGCATTTGCAGTTGCATTAAGACGTGCATTGGCTAAAAATGAAAGATTAGGAATTCCTAGTACAAAAGGTGTTTTATGATTGAACTTATTGTTTTAGATGTAGATGGAACTTTAACAGATGGTAAAATCACATATTTAAATAATGGTGAAGAAACAAAATCTTTTGATGTAAGAGATGGATTAGCAATAGCTGTTTGGACTAAAAGTTTTGGTAAGAAAGCTGCAATTATTACAGGAAGAAATTCTTCAATTGTGGAAAAAAGAGCAAAAGAGTTAAATATAACTTATCTTTATCAAGGTATAAAAAATAAACAAGAAATTTTAGAAGAAATTTTAAAAAAAGAGGGTTTATCTTGGAGCCAAGTAGCAGCAATTGGTGATGATTTAAATGATTATAATATGTTAAAAAAAGTTGGTCTTTCATTTACACCTTCTAATGGAACACACTATTTAAAAGATTTTGTGCACGTTGTTTGTAAAAATAAAGGTGGAGAAGGTGCTGTTAGGGAAATGCTTGAATATATTTTTAAAGAAGATGGATTAGAAGAGGACTTTTTAAACGCATGGCTGTAAAAACTTTTACTTTTGTTCTTTTAATTTTTGCATTAATTGCATATTTTATTCCTGTTAAAAATATACAAGATACTCTTGCAGGAACTGATGCTCCTATTGTTGTATTTGAAAAACCTATAATGTATACATTAACTGATAAAAGTGTAAGCAGGGTTGTAATAGCTACTTATGCTGTACGATATAAAACTAGAGATGAAATGTTTAATGCAGATATACTTTTAAAAAATACAGATCCAACGAAAAAATATAATAATGAAAAATTAAAAGCAGATTTAATTGTAAAAAAAGGCGAAGAGTATACTTTAACAAATAATGTAAAATATACAAGAGATAATTTTGTAAAATTAGATACACAAGAGTTAATTTATGATGATATAAAAAAGACTGCTAAAAATTCTAAACCTTTTGTTGGGGTTTATAATAATCATATTTTAGAAGGAAATACACTTTTCTTGGATATAAATAATGATTATATGACAGCAAAAAATACACATTTTGAAATTGATGTTACAAAAAAATAAAAAAAGGAAAAAAATGAAATATTTAATTGGAACTTTACTTTGCTCAACAATTTTATTTGCACAAAGTGAAACTTTAGTAATTGATGCACAAGATTTTCAAGCAGATGATAAAAAAGGAATTTCAATTTTTACAGGAAATGTAAAGATGAAAATGGGTCAAGATAAATTAAATGCAGATAAAGTAGATGTTTATTTTACTACAAGTAAAGATAATGCAAAAGTTCCATTAAAATATGAAGCAACTGGAAAAGCTGATTTTGAAATAGTTACAAAAGATAAACATTATGTTGGTAATGGTGATAAAATCATTTATTCTCCACAAAAAGAAGAGTATACAATTATTGGAAATGGTTATATACAAGAAAAGAATGATGATAGAAAAATCTACGGTGATACTATTTATGTAAATCAATTAACAGGTGAAGCAAAAGTTAAAGGTAGTGAAAATAAACCAGTTAGATTTATACTAAATGTTGAGCGTGGTGAAGATAAAGGAAGTAATAAATGAAAATAACGGAAGCAAAGTTTTTACAATCAGCACAAGGAATCGATGATTCTCCAAGTCCTGATAGAGCAGAAGTTGCATTTTTAGGAAGATCAAATGTTGGGAAATCATCGCTTTTAAATACATTAACAAATATAAAAGGTTTAGCAAAATCATCATCAACACCTGGAAAAACACAACTAATAAACTATTTTCAAATTAAATTTAAAACAGAAAATCTTGAAATGCCATATTTATATGCAAGATTTGTGGATTTACCAGGATTTGGATATGCAAAAGTTGCAAAAAGTTTAAAAGCTGAATGGAATAGAAATCTAACGGCCTATTTAGAATTAAGACCAAATTTACAAATTTTTGTGCATTTAATTGATTCAAGACATCCTTTACTTGAGATTGATAAAAATGTTGATGAGTTTTTAAGATCAATTAAAAGAGGCGATCAAATTATTATTCAAGCATTTACTAAAACTGATAAGTTGAAAAGAAATGATTTAGAAAAGTTAAAAAGAGAATATCCAGAAGGAATTTTCATTTCAAACTTGAAGAAAAAAGGTATGATTGATTTACAAAATAGAATTACAGGATATTTATTTGGAAATTAGATTTTATAAGCCAACTGTGGCTGATATCAGTAAAATGCAAGATATTGTAAGAGAAGAAGTAGCAAGTGGTAAGATTTTATTACGTACAGAAGATGAAATGGCTACAACAATTAGATCATATACTGTTGTTGAAGTAGATGGAAAAATGGCTGGATTTACAGCAACGCATATTCATTCTCCTAGACTTGCTGAAGTAAGAAGTTTAGTTGTTGCAAAAGATTTTAGAGGTTTAAAGCTTGGTAGAAAACTTGTTGAAGTTTGTATTAAAGAAGCAAAAGAGTATGGAATTGCACAACTTTTATCTTTAACTTATGAAGAAGGTTTTTTTGCAAGTATTGGCTTTAGAACAATTGCAAAAGAAGATATACCAGAAAACAAAATATGGGCTGATTGTATTAGATGCAAACATTTCCCTATTTGTGATGAGATCGCAATGGTTTATGACCTTGTATAGGTCATAAACGCTAAATTTAAAATACTTTTTTTCATTAATTCTCTATTTTTATTCTAATAATTTAAAAACTACTTAAAACTCAAATTTATAAAAAAATCAACCAAACAAAATTATTCAAACAGTAAAAAATATTAATTATTTTAAAATTATTTTTTTATAGAAAAATAAGAAGCTATTTAGTAATTTTTATATAAAATATATATAAATATAACATAATTTAAATATTAAATTAACAAAGGATACTGAAATGACTATAAGACAAAGAGCTTTCCCTACATTTAATTTTAGTAATAAAAGTACTTATGATTGGGAAAAAACAATGGATCCCAAAACTTTGCAAAGGCATAAGTGGCTAACTAAGATATGGACGGAGTTATACTTTCAAAATCAAGAAGATGAGTTCATAAGAAAATTATCAACGGAAGATATGATGAATACAAGATGGTTTGAAAAATATGGTATTAAAGAACCACAATTTTAATCTTTTTTGTTAAATAATAAGGAGTGTGATGTCAAAAAATCAAGTAGAAATTTTTGAAAGTAAATTACTACAAATTATTAATAATCAAAATAATATATATGAATTTATAAATGATTATATAAATGATAAATCCTATGGCACCTTTAGAATTTTTTCAAAAAGATTAAAAGAATTAAATATTAAACTATTTCATGATAATTCTATTAGTGAAGAAGAGTATAAAAAAATTGATTTTGTAATTAAAAATAAAAGCAAAATACGAAATCCAGAAGTGATATTTAATATAGATGCTTTTTTTAAAAAATATATTGAATTTTTTGAAGTTAATAAAAATGATGATAAAAATTTATTAAATATTCTTTTTTTGATGTTGCCTTTTTTATATATAAATACTTTTAAAGAAATACAAGAGATAAAAACAGAAGATGTAAGCATATTCGAATTTGAAAAATGTGTAATTGTTAAGTATATAAATTCATTAAAAAATCAGACGAAAACAGTAAAAATAGAAAAATTTTATAAAGAGTGGTTGTATCTTTTTTATCTTATAAAAACAAATACTAAAGAAGAGTATTTATTTGCAAATGCAAGCTCAAATTACACTATATTTAATCAAAAATTAGAACCATATCTTAGTGGTTTTATAAAAAAAGAAGCAAGTAATACTAAATATATTACGCTAGTAAAAAACTCTTTAAAGTATTCAAAAAAGTCTATTTTTAAGATTGTCTAAAAAGAAAGAGAGTTAAAGAAGATTATAAAATCTTCTTTAACTGATTTTTGATAATTACAGGAACAAAAAACATAGACACAATATAAGAGATTAAAGTTCCACCAATTAAAGCAACTCCAAGTCCTCCAAACACTGCATCATTTGCAATTAGCACACTTGCAAATACCATTGTTAGAACGGTCAGAATAATAGGCTTAGATCTTGTTGCAGTTGCTTTTGCGATGGCTTCGTTTATAGATAAATTCTTTTCTTCAACAAGTTGTTTTGAAAAATCTATAATCAAAGTTGAATTCCTTGAGTTTATTCCAATAAGTCCAATAAATCCTATTAGTGAAGTTGCAGTTAGATAAAAAGTATCAAATGTAATTAAATCCATAATAACGTGAGCAAAAATAACCCCCACAATAGATACGAAGCTTGATAATACAATTCCACCTGAAATTGCAAAACTTTTATAGTACATAACCATTAAAAAGAAAATTAAAACTAAAGCTATTATAAATGCTCCACCTAAATCAATAAATGTATCAATAGTAACTTTTAATTCTCCATCAAATACCACATCAAATCTTTCTTTTGAATTTTTATCAATAAATGATAGATTTAACATATCAGCTTTTATGATTTCATAATTAGAATCAAATGAACTTATCATCTCATTTCTTGCATCTAAAAGAGGATAAATTTGACTATCTTTAGAAGTTTCTGCAATTACATTTATCATTAAATTTAAATTCTTTGATGTAATCGTAGGTTCTTTTATAATCTCTTTAATACTTACAAACTCTGCAATACTAACTGTATTTCCTTGAGCGTTTATAATTTTAAGTGATTGAAGTTTTGCTTTTAAATCATTTTGTGTTGAATCTTTTAATAATCTTGAATCATCAAGTCTTAAAAAAATTGGTATTTGATTTTGAGCATTTGCTTGATTTATTACAGCTACTTTCATTCCTTCAAATGCTAAATAAAGAATGTTTTTTATTTGAGCTAAATCAACATTACTCATAATCGCTTTTGAACTATCAAGTTCAAGTTCGTACATAATAAAATCTTTATCAGCAAGAATATCAATATCAACTAATGTTGCTTGGTTTTTTAAAATTGAAGCCACTTTTAAAGCGAACTCTTTTCTACTTTGAAAACTATCTCCTCCATAAACTTCAGCCACAATGGAAGCTAGAACTGGAGGACCTGCTGGAAGTTCTATAAACTTAATATTTGCATCATATAAAGAACAAGAACTTTGAATATCTTGTCTTAAATTAGATACAAGGTTATAACTTGTGATATCTCTATTTCCTAATTTTTTGATATTTATCATTATTTCAGCTTGTGATTCTTTATCTTTTAGTGCACTTTGTTTTACAAGTGCTGCAAAATCTAAAGGTTGACCTTCACCTAAAAAAGCTGAAATATTTGTAATGTTTTCATCTTTTTGAAGATGCTTAGTAATACATTGTACAACTTCTTTTGTTTGACTTATGCTTGAACCATCTTTTAAATCCACATAAATAGAAAATGTATCTGAGTCTTTGCTTGGAAGCATTTTTGCTTTTATAATTTCTGTTGGAAAAGTTGCAATACTTAAAACAAATAATATAAAAGTTATAAAATAAACCATAAAAGATCTAAAAGGACTTTGTAAAATACTATAAATAAATTTTTCTAATCTCATATCATATCCTACAGAATTTTTTTAACTAAATAAGGTGTAAATGCGTAAGCTACAAACAATGACATAGCCAATGAAATAGGTACAAAAACAGGAAGAGGGTGCATAAATTGACCCATCATTCCACCTACAAAGAACATTGGAATAAATGTCATGATAATAGCAACCGTTGCTACGTTTGTAGCATTTCCTATTTCATTTGTGGCATTTATTGAAATAGTTGTAATATCCACACCAGGAGATTCTTTTCTATGTCTATGGATATTCTCAATTACTATAATTGCAGCATCCACAAGCATTCCTAGAGATACTATTAGAGCAAAAAGAGTAATTCTATTTATTGTTTCACCAATTATTAAACCTGTAAATAGCGTTAAAGATAAAATCATAGGAACCATCAATGAAACAATCATCGCTTCTTTAAGTCCAAGTGTAAATATAAGTAAAATGGCAATAATAACAATAGAAATCAAAAGATTTGCCACAAGATCATTTACTGCATTATTTGCAGTAAATCCATCATCTCTAGTGATTATATATTTGATATTTTTTTCTAATAACTCATCTTTTATTGAATCCATATATTTAAATATATTTTCATTTATTGTTACAGAGTTTGTACTTTTTAGTTTTGAAGCGCTTAGTGTTACTTGTGATGATTCAAGAAACTCATCTTTTTCATTTTTTATATAAACTAATGCTTCTTTTTTATTTTGAATATCAAAAGATTTTTCAATAAGTGCAATATCTTTTAGATAAACAGGAGTTTGAAAATTATAAGAGATTATTAGATTTTCTAAATCTTTAACATTTTCAATTGCTTGTTTGATTCCAAAAACAACTAAAGATGAGTCTTGTGTACTTGAAGTTATATTTGGAGTTTTATATGAAAGTGATTGAATTTGTTTCATAACAGATGCTAAAGAGAGATTATAAGCAGATAGTTTATTTGCATCAACTTGAACATTAAACTGCTCTTTTTTCTCACCTTTTAAATCAACCAAGGCCACATCTTTTATTTTATTTATCTCTTTTGAGATTTTACTAACTTCATTGTAAAGTGCAGTTTGTGAAATTAAATCTTTGTTGTTTTCTTTTTGGCTATAAAATGCAATTGTTGCTATTGGAATATCTGTATCTATATCCATAGTTTTAATAATAGGCTGCATAGCATCAAGTGGCATTAAATCCATATTTCTCATAACTTGATCGTAAAGTTTTAGATTTGATTCTTCTTTATTTTCTCCAATAAAGTATTGAACTTGAACGATTCCTACAGAATCTTTTGCAAATGAATAGATATTTTCAACACCTTTAATTTCTCTAATTTTCTTTTCCAATGGTTCAATTATAACTTTTTGAATCTCACTTGGTTTTGCTCCTGGAAGTGCTACGATTACAACTCCACCACTTACTTTTATCTGAGGATTTTCTTCCCTTGGCATTACAAGAAGTGAAATGTAACCTAAAGCTAAAATAAATGCACCAAAGATAAAAGTCAATGGATGATTTATAAAACCTAAGGATAATCTTCCTGCAATATTTAAATTTTTATCTATTTTAGTATTCATTTTAATTCCTAATTAGTACTAGATAAATCAATAGAAATTTTTGAGTACATTCCTGGATAAATATTATAATTTTCTTTATCAAAAGAGATTTTTAAAACAAATGAGTGAGTCATTCCATTTGTATTTGGAATGATTGCTAGAACCTTACCTTTTGTTTTAAAATTTTGTGATGCAATTTCCACATCAACGCTTTGATTTATTTTTATACTATTTAAGTTTGTTTCAGAAATATCTGCTTTTATTAAAAGATTTGATAAATCAGTTAATATAAGTGCTGGCATTGAAGGCATTGCCATTTCACCAGCTTTTATTGATTTTTTAATAATTAAGCCATCATTTGGTGCTTTTATTTTCAAATAATCATATTGTGTGTCGATTTCTTTTAATTTTGCATTTGTTATTGAAATCATATTTTTTGTATTTAAAAGGTTTAATTCTAATTGTTCCACATCATATTTTGATACTAAATCTTGCTCTTGTAATCTTTTATATCTATTGTGATTTAATTCTATATTTTTAGATTGATTTTTTAGTATCTCTAAATTTAAAAGAACTTCTTTTTTGCTTGAATCAATATTTGAAGAATCAATTTCATATAAAAGATCACCTTTTTTTACCTTTGAGCCTTCACTTACATAGACATTTTTAATATAACCCATATTTCGGCTTGTAATGATTTTTTCATTATCAGATATTACAGTTCCTGATAGTTCAAGTTGATTTGCAAATAAGTTTACGCAAAAAATAGTTGCTAATAGTATTTTTATCATTATATTTTTTCCTCTTTTATATTTTTTCCTAAAATTAGATTAAGTGATGCTAATGCAAGTGATTTTTCATATCGTGCTTGAAT
>JAGOIF010000149.1 GCA_017995775.1 Aliarcobacter sp. | reverse complement strand
AGTAGAAATGTTTTTGATGCTTTTAGAGAGTTAGAATTTTATGATGAAGAGTAGAAAATAATATTAGTTTATTATTTAAAAAATTCGTTTAAATCTTCTTTCAAAACAAAAGATATGCTGGCTAGATGCTCAAGAGAAAAGTGCTGTTTTTTATAATAAATTTCAGCACCACTTACCAGAGATGTTGATTTATGCCCAATAAGTAAACTTAATTTGAGTTGTGAAAGTTTATGCTTTTTTCTAAGTCTAGCAACATTACTTCCAATTTTTTTATAGAATTTTTCAAGTTGTTCTTCTGTAAAATCTTCAATGTTTCTAAACTCTTCCATAAATTTATCCCTCTATTACTGCAGAGTGATAGTAATTTAATAGAATATTTTAAGCAATCTGTAATTACGGGTTAGATTAAGAAATAATTTTATATAATGCACCGTAATTACAGAGTGAATATATAAATTTTAAAATTATTCATATTTTCTTAGAAAAATAGCTTGAACTAGGGAAGATTAAAATAGAAACTAAAAAATACATAACTGATAAATCAGGTAAAATTATTATTGCTGTTTTATTACTAAAAGTATTTTTAATATTTACTTTTTCATCTGGTTATAATACAGAATTATTTTATCCTTTTTTAACATCAATTTCATTTGAAAATCTTAATCCTTGGCAGTTGTATTATGATAGAAGTTTTGTAGACTCTTTTCCTTATCATGGATTGATGCTTTATCTGTTAGCTCCTTTTGCATACATTGGAACTATTTTTGGTGATAATGAATCTATAATAAAAATTCCATTACTACTTGCTGACTTAGCGATATTATTTTTTCTAGTAAAAATATTCCCACATAAAAAACAAAAGTTGATTTTATTTTATTTTTTAAATCCTATAATAATTTATTCTATTTATATTCACTCTCAACTTGATATTATCCCAACAGCTTTACTTTTTGGAAGTGTATATTTTTTATTACTAGATAAAATAAAAATCTCATCAATATTTTTTGGTCTCGCACTCTCTACAAAATTTCATGTTATTATAGCCTTACCTCTTGTTCTTTTTTATCTATACAAAAAACAAAAATCAATTAAAGTTGTTGAATATATAGCTATTTCATTTTTTATTCTATTATTGCTTGATTTACCCTTTTTATTTAGCGAAGGCTTCTTGAATATGGTTTTACTAAATCCAAAACAAACTTTACTTTTTGATACTTTTTATAGTATTGGAACGCTGAAAATTCTTCTTCCAATTGCTGCTATCCTGATGGTATATTTACATTTTTTTAACCAAAATAAAGTAAATCAAGACTTATTGTTTTTCTATTTTGGATTATTGTTTACAGCTACAGTATTTTTTATCTACCCAGCACCTGCTTGGTATGTGTGGATGATTCCATTTTTATCAATATATTTTATTCAGAATCAAAACCAAAAAAAATCTATACTACTTTATGGTGCATTTTCATTGGCTTATTTAATCTTTTTTATCTTCTTTTATAAAAGTGAGTATAAAGATATTATCTTTTTAGGAAATAATATAGATTTAAAAATTGATGTTGAAAAATTAAGAAATTTATTTTTTACAATTTTAGAAGCAACTCTTTTGGCACTATTATATGCTTTTTATAAATATGGAATAAAAAGTAACTCTATTTATAAAAAACAAACAAATCTTTCAATTGGAATTGGTGGTGACAGTGGAGTTGGTAAAAGTACACTTGTTAAAAATCTAAAAGATATATTAGGAGATAAATTACTTCAAATAGAAGGAGATGGTGAACATAAATGGGAAAGAGGAGATCAAAACTGGAATAAATTCACACATCTTGACCCAAAAGCAAACCATATTCACAAACAAGCAGAAGCTATTTATGACTTGAAACATAATCAAGCTATCTATAGAAGCGAATATGACCATAGTACAGGAAAATTTACAAAACCACAAAAAATAGAGCCAAAAGAGTTTATTGTTATAGCTGGGCTTCACCCTTTTTATTTACCAAAGCTTAGAAAGAATATTGATTTAAAAATATACATAGATACAGATGAAAACTTGCGAAGACATTGGAAAATATTACGAGATACTAAAAAACGAGGCTACTGTCTAGATAAGATTTTAGAACAGATTGAAAGCAGAATAGATGATGCTAAGAAATATATCTATCCACAAAAAAATTTTGCAGACATAATAGTTAATTTTTTTCCTATAAATAAGATTGATTTAGGTAGTGAAAATGCAGATATAAATATTGGATTAAAAATTACTTTTGATGCCAATATTCATATAGAAAATATCTTAGAAAGACTTGAGTGCGATTTTGTATGGGATTATAACGATGATTTGAAATCGCAATACATAGAGTTAAAAACTATCCCACTAGTTGATTTTGAAAATATAGCCATTGATACAATTGATAATATAAACGAGATTATAACTCAAGATGCAAAATGGGATAAAGGATATGATGGACTTATTCAGCTTATTTCTTTAAAGATGATTAGTGAAAAACTAAAAGAGGAAAAAGAATAGATGAAATTTAAAGCTCTACTACTAGATATTGACAACACGCTTTATGACTACAATAATACGCATAACATAGCAAAAAAAAGTGTTGTAGAATTTTGCAAAAATAAATTTAACATAGATGAAAAAGTTATATTAAAAGCTTATGAAAAAGCTAGAAAAAATGTTCATATAGAACTAAGCGAAACAGCTGCATCTCACAATAGATTAATTTATTTTCAAAAGATGTGCGAAATTTTAAAAATAAATCCTCTTGAAAATAGCTTTATTATTTACAACATATATTGGGATGCTTTTTTAGAAAACATTATTCCTTTTGATGGGGTATATAAATTGTTAGAAAAATATAAAAATAATATTTGCCTAGTTACAGATTTAACTGCTCATATCCAATATAGAAAAGTAGAAAAACTAAAGCTAAATGAATATTGTCAAGCAATAGTTACAAGTGAGGAAGCAGGAAAAGAAAAACCACACCCTTATATGTTTATGCTAGCACTTAAAAAGCTTGATTTAAAAGCAGATGAAGTGTGCATGATAGGGGATAGCTTTAAAAAAGATATTTTTGGTGCTTCTAATTTGGGAATAAATGCAATTTGGTTTAACCATGAAAATAAAAGTGAATCAATAGAGAGTGATTTAATAAAAGAGGTAAAAATATTTGATGAGATTTTGGAGCTAATATGAATGAAATAAGAGATTTTGTAGAGATATCAAAATATGCAGGTGAGCGATTTGATCTAGTTCAAGCAGGTGGTGGAAATAGCTCTGTTAAGCTAGATAGTGGCGAAATGTTTATAAAAGCATCGGGCTTTTTATTAAGCGATATGACTCAAAATAGTGGCTATTCAAAAGTAGATACTAAAAAAATAGCAAGTATTGTAAAAAATGAAAAAATTATAAATGAAAACAATAAAAGACAAAGAGAAGCATTAACTTCAAAATTAGTACAAGAAGCAACTCTAGATAAAGTAAATCGTCCATCTATAGAGACTTTACTACACTCTTTTTTATACAAATATACTTTGCATATGCATCCAATTGTGGTAAATATGATTGTAATTCAAAAAAACTATAAAGAGATACTAAAAACTATTTTTTATGATTTTGAAATAGTATTTGTGGATTATAAAACTCCAGGAATTGAACTAGCTCTTGAGCTTCATAAAGAGCTAAATAATTATAATGAAATTCCAAAAATTATATTTTTGCAAAATCATGGATTAATAGTTTCATCTGAACATAAACAAGATATAAAAAACTTAACAGAATTTGTATTGCAAAGAATAGAGACTTACTTAAATATAGATATGAAAAGATACAAATTGACAACAGATATTACATACCTTTTAAATAGTTTTGAAAAAAACTCAAACATTTCATATCTTAGTGAAGATAGCTTTTTAAATAACCACTTAGAAAAAAACAGAGATTTATTTTTTAATACTCCATTTTGTCCAGATAGTTTAGTTTATTGTGGAGTGAGTTGTTGCAAAATAGAAGATTTATTCGATATTGAAAATTTAAAAAAATATAAAGATAAGTATTTTGAAATACCAAAAGTTTTAGTTTTTGAAAATAGACTATTTTTTATAGCATCAAATATTAAAAAAGCAAAGGAGATGGAAGAAGTTATGAAGTTTCATATTATGGTATTAGAGCAAAGTGTAAAAAATGATAAAAACTTTTTAGA
>JAGOIF010000148.1 GCA_017995775.1 Aliarcobacter sp. | reverse complement strand
TTGTTAAAGCTTCATAAAGTGGTTGCAGTTTATTATTAGATTTTTGAATTTTTTGTAATTGACCTTTGTAATCTATACCTTTAGCTTTAAAATATTTACAATTCTTCATTACCATCTCCATCTATAATATCACCACTATATTCAAGCTCCAAAGCTTTAATATTTCCTATTGCATTTCCAGCTATTCCTCTTATTGAACCATACATATTTATAGTATTATCAAGTACTTTTTCTATTTGCTTTTCTCTTTGTTTCCAAATTCTTTGCATTGACCTTTTTTCACTATCTAAATCACTTTGCATAGTAGTAAATGCTTCAACTATTGCTTCAATTTGCATTTTAAACTCATTGCTAGTTAGGAAACCATAAAGTAAACTCATTTTATCTGTTTTATTTTCTTGACTCTTCATCGCATGATGAATTTTGATAATTTGTTCTCTTAAAACAGCACTTAGTCCTTTGAACTCTTCAAAACTGCAAATCCAAATCCCCTCATATAGTCCCATTCTTTGCATATCACTAGGCATTACATCAGTTACAAGAACACCTATATCAGCACCTTTTTCTCTCATATCTGCTTTAAATTTTTCTATCCAGCTTTTTTGGAAATCTTTTGTTCGTTTACTTTCATAATAAATTTTTCCACAATTTTGAGATTCTCTTGTATGAACTATTTGCATACAATCAGCACCTCTTGCACCTTTTTTTACTTCATCTATTGTATCAAAAGGATATTTCTCTTTTAGCCACTCTTCAATTGCAAGTTCTTGAACCTCTCCTTGAAGTTGCATACTTCCCTGCTCTGCTTTTCTTTGTGCTATTTGAAGCTGTTCTTGAAGTTGTCTTAGCTGTTCATCTTTTTGTCTAAGTTTTAGTTCGTTTTGTTCATCTGTTGCTTTTTGGATTTTCTCTTTTTCCAACTTTAGTTTTTCATTCAAAGCTAGTTCAGCTTTTGCCATAATAGAAGATTCCATCTCTTCTTTTTCTCTTTGAAGTTGTCCTATTTGAGCTTTTGCAACATTTAGTTCTTTTACTTGGTTTGATTTTTCTTCTAGTTGTTTTTGAAGCATCGCCATAGATTCACTTTGTTCATCAAGTATCTCTTTTCGCAACTCTTCTTGAAGTTTTACTCTTTCAGCTTTTAATTGTATTTGAGTAGCTTTTTTTATCTCTTCTTCAAACTTCTCTTTTTGCTCTTTAAATTCTTCTTCTTTTGCTTTTAAACTATCAAGATGAGTTTTGTACTCTTTTCTTTTAGCTTCTATTTCAGCTTCTAGCTTTTTAGTTTGGGCTAAATGTTCACTTTTATATTTGTTTTCAAGTTGATGATATAAAACTTCATTTATATCTATTTCGGTACTACAATTTGGGCATTTTATAGTTGTTTGGTTAGACATTAAATTTCCTCTCTTTGCCAATTTTGAACATTTTCAACAATATCGCTGTCTTTAAAGTTATAAACAATACCAACACTATGTTTTGCTCTTGTAACAGCAACATAAAATTTTGCACGACTCGTGCCGTCAAGACTTTTATTCTTCAAAATAAAATCCAATATTGGTTTAGTTGGATAAATCAAAACTCTATCAAATCCTAAACCTTTTGATTCTCCAAAATTCATTACGGCGAAATTCGTATTAACTTGTTTTCCTCTATTTATTCTTAATTGCAAAGGCTGATATTGTGCCAAATAAATATCTATATCACTTTCTTTTATAAAAAATATCCCTTTATGCCCTACTTCATCATTCTGATTTGATGAAGGAACTGAATAATTTGGAAATAATTTAGAAGAAAATCTACAAATCAATTCATTATTTCTATAACTACAATTTAAAATGGATTCATCAATTTCAACTGCAATTTTTTTACATTCATTTTGAATAAATTCTTTTATTTTTCCATCTCTATATTTCGTATATTTTTTTTCACTATGCGTTAAATAAGTTACTTGCCTAGGATCACCAACCAATATAATATTTGCATTACTTTGAAATAAAAGCTTTATCAATTCTAAATCATATCCTGCTAAATCCTGAACTTCGTCAATAAAAATATAATTATAGATTCGACTTAATCTATCAAAAACTACACCTTTACTTTTTTCATTGCACTTGAAAACAAATTTTGATAATTTATCTGAGTAAATTTTGTATTCTTTGGAAAAATAATGTCTATCAACTTCTTCTTCCTTGTAGTAGACAGGAAATTTTCCTCTAAATTTAAGACCTGATTGCTCATTTACGAGCAACATTCCATTGATTGTTTTATCAGTCAAATAATCTTGATACGGTTTTACTCCATGTTGCAATAACATTGAAAACCAAGTTTGAATAGTTACATTCTTTGGGATTGAACCATTTATTTCTATAAACTTCTTTTTTATCTCACTCTCATTTGCTTCTGTGTATGTTGTAATCAGTACCTCTTTATCTTGCTTCAATGCTTCATGGATTATATAGGTAGTTTTTCCAGCTCCAGCAGCTGCAATAATGAGCTTATTAATCTTAGACATCTGATTTTATTGCCTCTAAAATATAATCAGGAAAAACTATTTCTTCTTGTGTGTCAAAAATCTTTAAAGCACATTCTGTTTTATTGCTTTTCATATATTTTCTCAATTCATCTTCTGCGTGTAAAGTCCCAAAAATTTTATTCAATTTTGAAACGCTATTTGATTTTAAAATTTTAGGCTCTAATGTATTATAATTGTAAGGTTTTGTACCAATCATCAAATCGCCAATATCAACAGTACCATCGAAGCAAATTTTTATATTCGGCTTCTCATTATCCCCTAAATAATTTTCATATTTTTTATTTACTGCATCAATATCTCCATCAGAATCAGTTACAACAACAACTTCTTTGTTGATTTTTTCTGCAATTTCTAAAAATCTCTTAAATGCAATACCAACAGATATAACATCTATCTCATCTTCAATAGGTAATTTTCCATTATTCTGAAGCTTATAGGCTTTTTGAATTACAAGTTCATCAGAATCACCCTCAACTAGTATTGCTTTTTTAGACAAAATTAATCTTAAAGTATCATATCCAGCTATTTTTTCAAAGAATTTCTGTGTATCTGGTGACAATTGATTAAGCCTTGTTGTTTGTTTATCATGTAAAAAAATCAGATGTTCTAATCCTAATTTGTTCGCTACAAAACTGCTATGAGTTGATATTATAATTTGCTTATCTTCATTTCCTATTTTGATTTTATTGATTAGAGCATTTAATTTAGTGTGACTTAGATGATTTTCTGGTTCTTCAATTAAAAGTAAATTTGATTCTTTACTTTTTTTATGACTTAATGCCAAATCGGTTTTGATAATACACTGCTCACCTTTACCAATATAATGAAATGGGATATCATCAAAATATGTCATCAAACTACTTTCCCAAGCATTTTTTGAAACAAGTTCTACAGATAATTCCAACTCTTTTGCTGTCAGAGTAGAATGAGTTTTAACTTTTGAATTAATTGTTTGAATACTCTCATCTTCCCTAAAAGTATCTCTCATTTTTCTATGAGCTTGAGAAATTTTGACTAAATCATTTTCATCTAAATTTTCTCTGATTATCCTCGATAAATAAACATCCGAGCCGTTTTGAAAACGATTAGAGGAAGAGTCGATAAATGCTGACTTAATTGGAATACTTCTTGAGGTAATACTATCTCGTGCAAATGAAGACCAATAAATTTCATAATACTCAATCGGTAAGGTTTTTATATTATCCTTATCTTTTAAAAGCTCATTATATTCATTTTGATATTTTTCATCAAATGCTATCTTAAATGAAATACCACTTTCTTTATCTTTTTTTTCATAATTTAAAGTACCTTCAAAAAGTGGATAACTTCCATCTTCAAAAAATATTTCAATAAGTATGTATGGTAAAGTTTCTGGACTTACCAAATACTCTTCAATACACTCAATATTAAATAAATATTCAGTCAAATCATTTTTTAAATATTTACCATTTAATAAACCAGTAAGTGCCAAATGAATAGCTTCTAAAATAGTTGATTTACCTGCTTCATTATTTCCTACAATAATATTGATACCTCTATTTAAATCTAGCTCTAGCTTTTTAAAACTTTTAAAATTTTCTATGTAAACTTTTTTGATTTTCATATCACACACTCACAACTTTATCGATTCCATTTTGATTTAGTGTTTTGATGATGTTTGTTTTTTCTGTTGCATTTTTAAATCCACTATCTTTGAATACTACTCTTGT
>JAGOIF010000147.1 GCA_017995775.1 Aliarcobacter sp. | reverse complement strand
TTATTTTTTATATAAGAAGCAACTTGATAACCATCCGTTCCTGGCATTTCAATATCTGTTAATACCATTCCAATACTATTTGGATCTAGTTCTTCTAATCTTTTTATTAATAATTCACCATTTTGGTAAATTTCATATTTTACGCCTGTTTTTTGGAAAAATTTATTTAAAACTTCTCTAGCAACTCCTGAATCTTCAGCTGCTAAAATAACTTTACTTGATTCAAGTTTATTTTCAACATATTTTCTTACTTCATCTTCACCATCATTTGTCCAGTGAATATCTCTTAAAAGTTGTTCCGCATTAAATACAGTACATAACTCATCTTTGTTATTTACTTTTACATATGTTGTGTATGTGATTTTTGAATTTGTTTCTTCCGTATGTCTTAAATCTTGTGTTGTTTTTTCAACAATATCAAGCATGTCTTTTACTAAGAAACCTATTTTTTTATGATTAAATTCACAAAATATAATTAACTTATAATCTTTTGTATCAAGTGCTGGAAGACCAAGCCAAGCATCAAGATTTATTAATGTAACAGGTTCACCTCTAATTGTAGCAATTCCTGCAATAACATTTGTATCTCTTGGAGTATCATTGATAGCTACTTCTTCAGTAATTATGAAAGCTTTAACTTTTGCTATATTAATTGCGTAAATATTATTATGACCAGTGTAAAATACTGCTAATTGCTGAACATTTCTAAGGTGTGCTTGTGTCATTTGTTCAACACTACCACTAATACCGCTCATGAGAATCCTTTTTATAAGTGTATGTGATTTATTATATAGCTTTTTATCTTTAAGAATCTTTAAGTTATTTTTAAATCTTTTTCAATAATTTTTGAATAGTAACTGATGCCATCATTAAACCAAAAGAACCCGTAACTCCCTCAAAACTTCCTTTTTCTAAACATATAGGAAGTTCTGATGAAAAAATTACTTTAAATTTTTTCTTAAACCCTTGAGTTTTTAATTCTGTTCTAATTTTTTTAATAAAAGGGTCGTTATAAGTATCCCAAATAGATATGTATTCTATCTTGCTTGGATCAATTCTTTTAGCTCCACCACTTGTACTAATAATCTTTGTAAAATGTTTTTTAATCAGGTGAACTTTTGGTTTAACATCATCAATTGCATCTAAAATATAATCATATGAAGAAAAATCAAAAGCATCAATCCATTCAGGTGTAATTTTTATATGAATTGCTTCAACTTTTGGATATTTTTCTTTTAAAACTTCAACTTTAATGCGACCAATATTCCCATGACTTCCCATTTGTCTATTCATATTTGATTCTTCATAAGTATCAAAATCAACGATAGTTATATTTGTAATTCCAGTATTATAAAGAGCATCAAGAGCAAAACTTCCAACTCCTCCAATACCTAAAATTATTATTTTTGCATTTTGGAGTTTTTCAAAAACATCATCTCCAAATAGCTTTTTCGATCTATCATATTGCATCTAAACTTCTCTTTTACTATTTTTGGGTATTATATCATAAAATAATATATGGAGAAGTTGATGGATAAAGAACCAATGACACTAGCTGGTTATAATAAAATCACAGGTGATTTGGATTTTCTAAAAAAAACAGAAAGACCAGAAACTGTAATTGCATTAGAAGAAGCTAGACAATTAGGAGATTTAAAAGAAAATGCTGAATATCACTCAGCAAAGGATAAATTAAAGCTAATTGACATTCAAATAGCTGAATTAAATGCAGTTATTTCAAAAGCTGTAATTATAGATCCTTCAACTCTTCCTCATAATAAAGTAAGTTTTGGCTCAACTGTAAATTTAGTTGATGTGAATACAGATGAAGAGTTTACTTACATGATAGTAGGTGGAGTTGAATCAGATGCGCAAAGAGGAATGATTTCTTTTAATTCACCACTAGCTAAGCAGTTAATGGGAAAAGAAGAGGGTGATGAAATAAAAGCTACTCTTCCTGGTGGCGTGAAAAAGTATGAAATCTTAGGGGTATGTTATAAGGAGATTGAATTAAAATGATGAATGTAGCAATTATTGGAGCAAGTGGTTATACAGGATTAGAATTAATAAAAATTCTAATTAATCACCCAAGATTTAATATTTCGTATATTGCAAATTCAAGTGGAGAGATGAATGTTCAAGATTTACATCCTTGCTTAAAAGATGTTATCAATATGGATGTTAGTTTAGCCGATGCTGCACAAGTTGCCCAAGTTGCACAAATAGCATTTTTAGCACTTCCACATAAAACTGCAATGTCATTTGCAAAAGAACTTTTAGCTTTAGGTGTAAAGGTTATTGATTTAAGTGCTGATTATAGACTTGAACTTGAAACTTATGAAAAACACTATTGTGCCCATGAAGATAAAGAAAATATCAAAAATGCAGTTTATGGATTACCTGAGTATTTTAAAGATGATATAAAAAATGCAAGTTTAATCGCAAATCCAGGGTGTTATCCAACTGCTTCATTATTAGCTTTATTACCGTTTATTGATTATATTGACACAGATGCTCCTATATTTATAGATGCAAAATCAGGTGTTAGTGGAGCTGGTAAAAATCCTAGTGATACAACACATTTTTGTCAAATAAATGACAATATGCACGCATATAATCCTTTTAAACATAGACATATGCCAGAGATTGCTGAAAAAATTAGAATCTTAAAAAACAAAGAAGTTTCAATAAATTTCGTACCTCATTTAATTCCATTAACAAGAGGAATGTTAGTATCTGTATTTGCAACATTAAAAAATGATATTGACGTAAATGCTGTACTAGAAGAAAAATATAAAGATTGCGAATTTGTAAGAATCAGAGAAAAACCTGTTGATGTAAAATCAGTTGCAGGAACAAACTTTTGTGATTTATTCGCAGCTAAAAATGGTAAAGCTTTATTTGTAAGTTCTGCTATTGATAATCTATTAAGAGGTGCATCATCTCAAGCTGTTGTAAATGCAAATATAATTTGTGGATATGATGAATTTGAAGGAATACCAATAATAGCCTATGTACCTTAGTATACAAAACGAAGCTATTTTTGTAGCAGACTCACACTACAATGAAAAAAATAAAGAATTTTTACTATTTTTAAAAAAGATTGAGAGCAAAGAGATACTATGCTCTCAACTTTTTTTGATGGGTGATATGATAGATTTTATATCAGGTGAAAGTAGATATTTTATAAAACAAAACTATCAAGTTATTGAGCTTCTAAATAAATTATCAAAAGATATACAGATAGTTTATTTAGAAGGAAATCATGACTATAATTTAAAATCAATTTTTCCAAATATAAATGTAATTAAAAGAGAAAATCAACCACTTTTAGCAAAACTTGAAAACAATCAAACAATTAGTTTATCCCATGGTGATAATTTCATAAATTGGAAATATGACTTGTATTGCAAGATTATTAGAAATACATTTTTCTTGCAGTTTATGAATTTAATAGATATTAATTTCTTTATTTCAAAAAAAATTGAAAATACCTTAGTAAATAAAAATATTTGCCATAAGATGAATAATTTTAAGCAAATAGTAGAGAAAAGAATAAAAAATTACAACACAGATATTGTAATAGAAGGACATTATCATCAAGGTGATATTTATAATATTAATAATAAAAAATATGTAAATATTCCATCTTTATGCTGTCAAAAAGAGTATGTAAAAATAAAAGATTTAGAGTTTGAAAAGGTAAATTTATGCACATTGTTTTAATTGGATTTGTAATTATTGCTATTGTTTTAGTAGCTGTTTTAGTTTATCTTTTAAGTATAAATAAAAATATAAAAAAATCAACAGTAAAAAAAAGTGCAACACCTTTGATGTATGTGGATATAAGTAATATGCAGTTTCCAAAAAATATAGAAAGTATGAATTCAGATGCACTTTTTAAAGCCATAAAAGTAATATTTGATTCATATAAAGCACTTGGATATGCAAATAAATCAGTAAGTAGTATGGATAGAATAGAATGGCATTCTTGGCAACTTTCAATAATATTAAATTTTATTAAAAAAGATAATAGCTTTTTTGTTTCAGATGATAATTATGATCTATTTCATGAAGTAATTTTAGAATTAGATAAAGTACAAATTAACCATGAATTACAAAGAATATATAAAAAATACTCAGAAAATGTAAATATCTATAAAAATAGAGATGAATTAAGTAACGATGTTATTTGGACAGCAAGGGATGTATCAATCCTTTTATACACAATAATAAATAAATAGGAGT
>JAGOIF010000013.1 GCA_017995775.1 Aliarcobacter sp. | reverse complement strand
GATCATTGTAATAGTTTGTATCCATATTAGAAATACTTAAAAATGCTTTGTGAATGGTAGCTTTAGTAGCCATTTGAACCCTTGCTTTATATTGTAATTTTTTTGAAGACGCATTATACATCTTTTGGGCGAATAAGTTATAAATAAAAGAGTAAATATTGAAAATAAACTAAGTTACTAAATAAATCTATTTTGCTTTTCGTCGTAATTCTTCTAAAAGATCAATTTGAATTTCTTGGATTTGAGCCAATCTTTCCCATTGATGTGAAAGAAGATGATCCATTTTTTCATGAAGTTGTCTTATTTCAAGTTCTGCTTTTAAATTAACTTGATAATCATATTGAGATCTTAATCTATCTTTTGCTTCTTGTCTATTTTGACTCATCATAATTATTGGTGCTTGAATAGCAGCAAGACAAGAAAGTAATAAATTTAATAAAATAAAAGGATATGGATCTACTGGTTTCCAAAATATAACAGTGGCATTTACGCCTATCCAAATAATTAAAAATAGTGCAAAATATCCCATAAACATCCAACTTCCACCAAAAGTTGCAATTTTATCAGCAATTCGTTCACCCCTTGACCACTCGTGATCTAGGGTTGTATCAGAATTTATTGAGATAAGTTCATGTTCTTTCATAGTTTGTAAAACTTGTTGTTCAAGTGTAGTTAATTCACCCTTTTCTGATTCAAGGATGGAATGAATATATTTATTTTGATAAAGATGTAAATCATCCCTACAAATTTCTGATGATTCGTTCCAAGTTAAAATGTCTTTTTGTATAAGTTTATAAATTCCCTCACGAATAATTCCAGCATTTATCATCTCAGTACTTTTGAAATCTTTTTGACAAACTGAACATTTATGTAATTTTTCCAAAGTTATTCTTTCCCCTAATTCATTTTATAATTTGTATAGTAACTAAAATACAAAAGTATATTTTTGATTAAAAATGGATGTGAATGATGTAGAAGTCTATTAGAATCAAAGAGACTATTATATAGACTCTTTGATTTTTTTAAATATGTATTTTAAATCTTCAATCACATTTTTTTCAAAAGTAACTTTGCCATTTTTTGCATCTTTTTCTATATTTTCAAGTATCAAAGAAGCTTCTTTCATCACCAGATTGACAGAAGAACTTTTTAAATAGTGTGATGCTTGAACAATATCTTGAGCTATGGAAGAATCAATAGCATTTTCAAGTTTTTGAATATCATGCTCTAGTGTTGAAAAGAAATTAGCTAATAGCATATCTATAGTATCTTCATCAAGACCTAATTGTTTCATAGTTTCTGATTTACTAAAATTTACTTCTATGATTTTTCTTTTAGGTTTTATTTCTACCTTATTAATATCTTCATCTAATCTTTTATCTAAAACTTCTAAAATGAGTTTTTTAAAAACTTCAAATGAAAGAGGACTTAGTAAGTAATCATTCATTCCTACTTCTAAATATATCTCTTTTTCTTCTTCTTTTAAACTATTTATACTTAGTGCTGTTATAAACACTGGCTTTAGCATATCTTCTTTTTCATATTCTCTTAATAGTTTAAAAGTCTCTAACGCTTTTAAACCAGATGTATTTATATTCATTAAGAATAAGTCATATTTATTTTCTTTGAACTTATCAAGGGCATCAAGTCCATTTTCAACTAGGGTAAAATCTAATTTTAGCTCTTCTAGAAAATATTTGATTAATTCTTGATTTAAAATATTATCTTCTACTACTAAAATATTTCCTTTAAAATCAGTCTTTTTTAAATCATTGTTTATACTAGCTACATCTTCACATATCTTAAAATCTAAATCAAACCAAAAGGTAGAACCAGCATCCACCTGACTTTCAACTTTTAAAGATGAATTAAATGATTGAACTATATGTTGGCAAATACTAAGACCAAGACCTGTTCCTTCATATTTTTTATTTGAACGGTCATCTGCTTGAACGAAGGGTTCAAAAATTTTATCAAATTTATTTGAAGCAATACCAATACCATTATCTTTTACTGAGAATCTAATACGAGCATTATAATCACTTTTTTCTAAGACAGAAATTCTTAGCTCAATTTGACCATGATTAGGAGTAAATTTTAATGAATTACTTATTAAATTTGATAGAACTTGTTTTATTCTAAATGCATCTGTTATAACGCAAGATGGTATATTTTCATCTAAATCAAAAGAAAAAACGATTTGTTTGTTTTGTGATTTACTTAAGTAAAGTTCAAATACACTTTTTGAGATATCTTTTAATGATGTTTGAATAAGACTAATTTCAAAATTTCCACTTTCAATTTTTGAAACATCTAAAATATCATTGATAATATTTAAAAGTGATTTAGCACTATCTTCTACAATTATGGCTTGTTTACGGCTCTCTTCATCAATTTTACTATTGCTACTTAATACTTCTGAAAATCCTATAATTGCATTTAGAGGAGTTCTTATTTCATGACTCATATTTGCTAAGAAAGTTGATTTTACTTGATCAGAATTTTGTGATTTCAATAAAGAATGTTTTAAATCTTTTGTTCTTTGTTCAATTACTAATTCTAAATTTTTATTAATTTCTAAAAGTTCTTTTGTTTTTTCATCAACTTTATCTTCAAGTTTTTCATTAAGTTCTATTTGCTTTAAAATCAAGGAGTTTATCTCTGAAGCCATTTGGTTGAAGGACTGTTCAAGGTTCCCAATTTCATCATTTGAGCTAACTTCTATTCTATAACTAAAGTCATTGTTTGTAAATCTTTTAGTTCCTTCAATTAAATTATTTATTTTTGAAGTAACATAATTTGACATCCATAAAGCAATTGAAATAATCAAAATAATCATAATAAATGTAACAACTGATAATTCATTTAGAAGATTATTAATAAATACACTTATTTCTAAACTATTTTCTTCTAAATTATTTTTCATTTTACTAGTTTGTGTTTCTAAGATCAAATCAACATTTTTTTTAGTTTCATTTGCAGCTGCGTGAAATTCATCAACATTAGCACCAATTGAAATAAATCCAAAACCACGAGGTGAATCTTTGTATTTTCCAGTAAAATAAGGAATAGTTGCAGCAGTTGTAAGTTTCCAAACATTACTCCAATTTATAATAAATGAACCGTAACCACCATGTTGTGTTAATTCCATCCATCCATGACATTGTGGAGCAAAGTTTAAGTATTTGCAATCTAAACCTACTAATCCATCTTCTTTTAGCTGTTTTAAATTTGGTTTTTTATGTAAGCCTTGATCTTCAAAAGTAGGGTAGCTTTTTAAAAACTCATCAATTGGTTTATTTGAAGCATAAAACTTTTCAGCAACATCACTACTAAGCCAAGGAAGAGCAAGTTTTCCAGTGTTTTTATCATAGCCAACTATTGAATAATCCCTTGGATGAACGATACTTTTCCCTTCATAATCCCACATAAAAACATAATTTCCCAAACTTGCATCAGCAATATTTTGTTTTGAAGAAATTCCTGTTGGATTTGAAGTATTAATAAACTCTTTTAAGTGTCTATGATCAAGTGCTAAAGAGATATAGCCAATTTTTTGATTGTTTTTAAAAACTGGAGTTATGAATCTTACAATTCCTTCAAATCTTTTTCCTAGAGGATTTTCAACTCCTGCATAGCCGTATTTCTCAGGCTCAAACTCAATCCCTGCATTTTTAGCTTTTTCTTTTGTAAAAGTTCCAATAACTTTTGTTCCAACATATTCACCAATTACATCTGAAACATAAATTTCACCTTCTTTTAAATCTATTGCTTCTTTAAAATAGCTTTCTGCATTTACATAAGTGTTTTTAGAATCAAAAACATTTGTTTTTTCTTTTTTTATACTTGAAACTTTATAAAGCTCATTTCCTTGTAGATCAAAGAAATTAATCTCTTTGTACAAAGGAAGAGTTTTTGTTTTAAAAAGATTTGGATCTATGTAGTTAAACTCTTTTTCATTATCTTTCAATAAAGCTGTTGTAGACTTTCTTTTATATGTTATTTGAGTATCTTTTGGCTCAAATATTTGCTTTTCATCATTATAAAGATATTCTCCATGTTCAGTGATTTCTTTATTTTTTGTTTCATAAAAACTTTCTAATACTTCTTGAGTAAGAGGAAGTTTAGATAAAAATAAAATATCTTTATCTCTTTCATATAAGAAATCCGAAACATTTTTTGCCATTTCATAAGATACTTTTTCTAAAGAAGTTTGAGATTTCTTATCTAGATTTTTAATACTATCTTCAATAGAAGCATTAGCTGTTGCTATTATAATTTCTTTATTATCATTAAATAATGATCTTGTACTTTTATTTACATATTCTTCAAGCTTCTTAACTCCCTCAAATGCTATATAAGAAATGAGTAAAAGAGGAATTACTTTTATAACAATAAATAATAGAACTAATTTTGTTTTTATTGTTATATTTTTCATATTTTCTCAGCCTTTATTAAATCAAAATTTTCCTTTATATATTTATAAATTTTCATATATATTGTTTCAAGATTTTGCGTATTTTCATTGTTATTTTCTATATAAATAAGATCTTCAATAACAAAGTCTAAAGATATATTTAAACAAGAATTTCTAATATATTGCGCTTTTTGAGAAATTTCTTCTGATTTTTCCAAAATTATATATTCATGTAATTCTTCTAAATCAATTAAAATATTTTTCATAAAACTATCTACTAAATTATTCGCAAACTTTATTGGAATACCTAGATTTTTAGATATTTTTTCAATATCAACTTTTGAATCTAGCTTTATAATATCATTTACTTTATTATCAGATTTTAAAAATTTGTTTAAAACTACAATAAGTTCATTAAAGACAATAGGTTTTGAGATATATTCATCCATACCTTGATCTAAATATTTTTCTTTATCGCCAGCCACTGAGTTTGCAGTTAAAGCAACAATAGGAACTTTATAATAGTCTTTTTCTTTTTGAAGTTTTATTATCTCTTTGGTAGCACTAATACCATCTAAAATAGGCATATTTATATCCATTAATATCAATTGGTAAAGGTTTGATTTATAAGCTTCAATAACTTCTTGACCATTTGAAACAATAGTTGGATTAATACCAAGTTTTTCAAGTAATATTTGAATTAATTTTTGATTGTTTGTATTATCTTCTGCAACCAAAACATTTGCATTAAAACTTTTTTTATTAATAGAAGATTGTTTTAAAATATTAGAATGAATCTTTGAATGATGGTTAATTACATTGTAGATTTTTGAACCATATATTGGTAAACCTAAATGATAATCTATTAAATTTAAACAATTTTGACTTAAAAAGTCTTTTTCACCAATAAATACAATTTTTGATTTAGGGTTTTGTTTTTTAAATATTTTAATTTCTTCAATAATATTACTATTTTCAAAACAAAATAGAAACTCAGCATTTATATTTTCTTTTAATTCACAAACTGTTCCTATTTTATGAAGATAGTTTTTAACACTGATTTTTAAATTATCTTGATCTTGATTTAATGAACTAATAGCAATCTTCAGATTAGAATCTTTAACATAATCTTTGTTAGTTTTAACAATATTGAAATCTAAATCAAAACTAAATTCACTTCCTTTTCCATATTGGCTTGAAACTTCAATATGTGAGTTCATTGCTTTTATAATATCCCATGAAATTGCAAGTCCAAGACCTGTTCCCCCAAATTTCCTATTAATTCCTGTATCTGCTTGTGAAAATGGCTTAAATATAAGAGCTAATTGATCTTTAGTCATTCCAATTCCATTATCTTTAATAGTAAATTTTATTTTTATTCTTTTAGATGCTTCATCAAATTTCAAAATTCTTAAATCTAAAGATATTGTTCCTTTTTGAGGAGTAAATTTAATAGCATTACTAAGAAGATTTGAAATAACTTGTTTCAATCTGGTTGAGTCACCTTTAATTAATAAATCTAAATTAGGATCAACAGTATAAAGAAACTTAAGATTTTTCTCAATTGAACTAATAGAAAATAGTTCTACCACGTCTTCTGTTAGATTAAGTAAAGAAAAACTTTTTTCTTCAAGAACAAGTTTCCCACTTTCAATTTTAGAAATATCAAGAACATCGTTTATAAGAATAAGTAAGGACTTTGCACTTTTAGAGATAATCTTGGCATGTTCTTTATCTTTAAAGGCAAGATTACTTTCGCATAAAATATTAGAAAATCCAATAATTGAATTAAGTGGAGTTCTTATTTCATGACTCATATTTGCAAGGAATAATCCTTTTGTTTGTTGAGCTTGTAATGCTTTTTCTCTTGCATCTACAAGCTCAGTAATATCGTATTTTAATGAAAGATATTCAATGATTTCATTTTTCTTATTTAAAATAGGAACAATAGTATTTGCTACAAAATAAGTTTGATTATTTTTTGATTTACTTTTAATAATACTTTTGTAAGTTTTTTTATTTTGAATAGTTTCCCAAAGTTTCTTGAATAACTCTTTTGGTATATCAGGGTGACGCACTATATTATGAGGTTTTCCAATAAGTTCATCTCTTGAATATCCAGATATCTCACAAAATGCATCATTTACATAAGTGATAATTCCTTTAGGATTTGTTTTTGAAACAATAGCACTTGCATCTACAGCTTTTTTATATTCTTGAAGTAATACATTACTCTCTTCTAAATCTTTTGTACGTTTCTTAACTTCTTTTCTTAACTGTTTTGTCTGAAAAAGAGCTTCTTTTTCTTTTCTAAAATAAAGAATTCCATAATGCAAAATAAATGCTAATGAAATAAACATCATAAAAATAATCATCAATTTAGTTTGATTTACAGTTAAGACAAATTGATTTTGTAAAGGCATTATAACTTCTATTATTCCTCTTACATCACCAATTTTCCAATCTTTTTTAGGGGAATCTGCTCTAGTATTATGACAAGATAAACAGCTTTGATTTACCATAATATCTGGTAATGAGACTCTTAAAACTTTCTGATTGTTAATTGTTTCTTCTTTTACATAATAGTCAGTTTTATTGTTTCTAAAGTAATCAATAGATTCTTTTTGAAAAGAATCCAATATTCTATCCGCTCTATTAGGAAATGGAAAATCACTTACAAAATTTATATAAACACCATCTTTATTAGGAAGTTTTTTACTTAAATTATGAATAATAGTTGCTGGAAGAGGAATAGTATTTAAACTATTTTCATGATCAAAATTTATTTCTAAATTTGTATTCTTTGTAACTTTTGAAATAACATAGTTATCATAATAGGTTCTAAAAGTTTTTAGATTATCAACAACAGCAAGGGCTTCTTTAGTAATTTTGTTCTTCTCGTTATCTAAAAATAAACTAGGTAAATAAAATATTATTAATATAGGCAAAGTAATACTTGCCACAGCAATAGGACCAATAATTGGATTTTTGATAACTTTTAAAAGTTTAAAAAATAATTTAAACACTAAGCTTAGTCCTTTTCTTGAAACTGGTGAAAAATCTCAATAATCTTTTCTTTATTTTTTAAAAATAAATCAATTAATATGGGATCAAAATGTTTTCCTTTTTCCTCTTCTAAAAAAAGAAATGCTTTTTCTAAAGTCCAAGCATCTTTATATGGTCGTTTTGAAGTTAATGCATCAAAAACATCTGCGATTGCAGTAATTCTTCCAAAAATATGTATATTTTCACCTTTTAAACCATTTGGATAACCATTTCCATCATATTTTTCATGGTGATTTAAAGCAATTATTCCACCTGCTTTTAAATATTTACTTCTTGCATCTTTTAAAATTTCATATCCAATACTTGAATGTTTATGCATAAAGATAAGTTCTTCATCACTTAATTTTCCAGGTTTTAATAAAATATTATCAGGAATTCCAATTTTCCCAATATCGTGAAAAGGAGATGCATAAAAAATAATATCTTGTTGTTCTTCATCTAAACCATATTTTTTTGCTAAAAATTTTGAATAAGAAGCAACTCTTTGAGTATGTGCACTTGTTTCTGGATCTCTATATTCTGAAATTTTACCTAGCATTTGTAGAGTTTCTTGTTCTGAATCTATTAATTTTCTTGTCGCATTTATAACTTCTTCTTCTAAAAGTAATGCTTTGTCTTTTATTAATAATTGAGCTTTTCTTAGTTTAAGCATATTAATAATTCTTGCTTTAAATACAGGTGCATTAATAGGTTTACTTAAAAAATCATTTGCTCCAAGTTCTAATGCATCTATTTGAAGTTTCATATCATCTCCAACAGCAGTTAACATTATAATTGGAGTTACTTTGTTCCTTTTCCTAAATATCTCTATAAATTCTAAACCATTAATTTCAGGCATCATATAATCAACTATTACTAAATCATATTCATTTAATTCCGCTTTATTTATAGCATCTCTAGGGTCTAAACAGCTTTCTATATTTAAGCCAATCATCTTTGCATAACTTTCAACAATCAATAAGTTAGTTTGATTGTCGTCTATTGATAATACTCGCATATTTTCTATTGTCATATGCAATTCCTTTATTAATATTTTAATTTATAAATTATTAGGCTTGATATTATCTAAGCAAATAAATTTCATTTCGTATTTACCTGTTCTATAATTTAATCTTTTTTCACTTGTAAACATGAATCCTTTTTTTATACAT
Source organism: Aliarcobacter sp. (assembly GCA_017995775.1). Classification (GTDB taxonomy): domain Bacteria; phylum Campylobacterota; class Campylobacteria; order Campylobacterales; family Arcobacteraceae; genus Aliarcobacter. The sequence goes on along the minus strand of JAGOIF010000013.1, from coordinate 28,359 downwards.
TCTTCTTTACTTAAAGATTCTGTATCTTTTAAACATCCTGTTAATACTAATATAATCAATGATGATAAAGTTAACGTTCTCATGATTAACTCCTTTTATATAAAATCGATTATATCAAGAAAGAGTATTAAAAAAGTATCATTTTAATTAAATAACTAGATAGATATATGAATCTTGTATCCAAAACTATGAACATTTTCTATATTTAAAGATACTACCTTTTTTCTAAGTCTAGAAATAATATTTTTAAGATTTGTAATGACAGGATTTTGATTAAAATCATCTCTCCATAAAGTAGAAAGAATTTTTTCAACACTATAAGTTTTTTCAGGAGATTTTATAAGTAGCGAAATTAATAAGAATTCTTTTTTTGTAAGTTTAATTAATTTATCGTTTTCTCTTAATTCTTCATTGTGCTTATGCCAGAATAGATTAGGCGAAAGTTTTATTGTATCTTGAACTATTTCTTTATTTTTCTCAAAATATAATTCTTTGTTTATTTTAAAAATTGTATCTATGAAGTTATTATAGTTTAATGGTTTTAAAATAAATTGTCTAATTCCAATGTTTATTAGTTCCATTAAATATTCAATATCATTATGAGCTGAAAGAACTAAAATAATTTGATTTTTATTCTCTTTATAAATAGCTTTTATTAAATCTATTCCATCCATATTTGGCATTTTAATATCACTTAAAACTACATCATAATAATATTGATATTCTTCGTAAAAACTAATATATTTTTCTAAACCATCTTTTCCATCAACTGCTACATGAACAACAGAAAAAATCTCTTCAAGTAATTCTTTTGTTTCATTTCTAATGTGAATATCATCTTCAACAAATAAAATTGAAAGATCTTTTGAGTATTTTTTCAAAAGTATATAATCAAGCATTTTTTCTCCACATTTAAAGTAAACAATTATTTATATAGATTATAATGTATAAAATAATTATAATACTAAAATCAAATCAAAATTTAATTGGAAACTTCAAAATGCCTGCAAATAGTAACTTTTTTAATAACATTCATCAAATATTTGATAATACAATTGAAGGAATAGTAATAATTGAAAATGGATTTATAAAGTATGTAAATAAACCTTTAATGGAAATTTTATGTTATGAAGATGAAAATGAATTAATAGGAAATCTAGCTGTTGGAATTTTGATACCAACTTCAAAAGAAAAATTTATACAATACAATAGCAAGATGTTTCAAGAGATATTCTTATTAAATAAAAACGCCGATACAATTCCTGCAATCATAAAAATTAAAGATTTACAAATAGAAAACACTATCTATAAAATGGTTTCTATTTTAGATTTAAGTGAATTGAAAAAGAATGAAAAAATTCTCCTTGAGCAGTCAAAACTAGCAGCGATGGGAGAGATGATTTCTGTAATTGCGCATCAATGGAGACAGCCTTTAAGCACAATAGGATCAATTATTACAAGATTGAAACTAAAATATAATCTAAAAGATATAGATATAAATACATATGATGAAAAACTAACTTTAATTAATGATCATATTCAATATATGTCAAATACAATTGATCATTTTAGAGATTTTTTAAAAACTGATAATAAAAAAGATTTTATAAAATTAGATGAAGTATTTACAGAAACATATAAACTTGTAAAAAATAATTTTGATGAAGAAGGAATTAGTTTAGAAATAAACATCCAAGAGCCTTTAGAAAAAATATATTTATGCAAAAATGATTTAATTCAAATTATTTTAAATATATTAAATAACTCAAAAGATGCATTTGGTACAAATACTGTTGAGAATCCTCTAATAAAAATAAATTTTACTCAAAATGATTCTTTTCAAATAATAGAAATACAAGATAATGCAGGAGGAATTCCTCTTGCTAATATTAATAAAATATTCAAGCCTTATTATTCAACTAAAAAGAAAAAGAATGGTACGGGACTAGGGCTATATATCTGTAAAATGATTATGGAAAAATATTTAAATGGTGATATTAGTGTTGAAAATATAGAAAATGGAGTAAAGTTTAGTATTAAAATATCAATTATTTAAAGATTAAACTTTACTAATAATCGCCTAATTTCTTAATTTTCAAAAATTATATTTAATTCTTTTTTAAGAACGGCGTTTTTACCTATAAACTCTTTTTCATTTGCATTTTTTACAACTAATTTAGCGATACTATCAGTTATAACTGCAACTTCATGGGATTGTAATGCAACAACTGCATTTTGTTGTGTTTGTTGATCTAGTGCATTTACAGCATCATTAATTTGCTCAATTCCTTGTAATTGCTCTTTTGATGCATGTTCTATATTTTCAATTAGTTCAATAGTTTGTGTGATATTCTGATTTAAACTTCCGTATCCTATTATCATATTATTTGCAATTGTTTTCCCTACATCTGCTTTATTTCTAGCTTGTTCAACTATATTTTTAATCTCTTTAGCAGCATCTGCACTTCTTGAAGCTAGGTTTCTTACTTCTTGTGCAACAACTGCAAATCCTCGTCCTGCTTCTCCTGCTGTGGCCGCTTCTACAGCTGCATTTAATGAAAGAATATTTGTTTGAAATGCAATTTGATCAATTACTGCAATTGCATCATTAATATCTTGTACTTGATTATTTATCTCTTGCATTGCATTAACAGTTTCAGTAGCAAGAACTTCACCATCTTTTACTGATTTTGTAACATCTTGAGCCAAAGTAGACATTTTAAAAATACTTTGAGTATTGTTTCTAATATTACTTGTAATCTCTTCTAATGCAGCAGCTGTTTCTTCTAAAGAAGCAACAGCTGTATTTGAGCTAGCATTTAGTTTATCTACATTAGTAAGTAATATTTTTGAACTATCTTCAAGTGTTAATCCGTTTGATTTATTCTCAACAAGCATTTGTGTAATTGAACCTTGAAGACCATTAATTCCAATAACTAATCTTTCTAAAACTCCACCTTTTTCATCATTAGGTTTTAGTGTTAATTTTGATATATAATTATGTTTAGCATACTCTTCTAAAACTTCATCCACTTCTACAAATCTTTCTCTTGTACTTTTAATCATTTTATTTACATTATCTTTAAATTCTTCAAGAGATGTGTTTTGAGTATGTGATTCTATATATTGGCTGTACCAACCGTTATTTACTCTTTTCATTACTATTTTTGCATCTTCTATTAATTCATTATCTTGATTTATAATATTTTGTACTTGTTGAATATTTTCATTTACAATTGCAGCCATTTGTCCAAACTCATCTTTTGAATTTATTTTAATAGGTAAAACACTTGCACTATCTTTATTTAAATATCTAAAAAAATCAAATAAGCCATTTTGAAAAATTGTAACTTGTTGAACAATATTTTTTGCAATGAATTGTATTAAAATTGCTATAAGAACAATAGTTAAAAGTAAAATAACAACAACTGATATTGTTGTTGAAGATATATTATTTTTGAAAGATAGATCTAATTTTTTAATATTTTCTTGATTTAATTCTCGCCATTTTGTTAAAGCTGATTTAATTGGTCTCCATTTTTCTGTAAATATTGAATTATCATCTTGGGTAAACGATTCAGTATTCTTTAATTTATCAACTAAAGAATAAAGTAAAATCTTTTGAGAATCATATAACTTATCTATTTCAAATTGTGTATATCCTTTTGAAATATTTGAAGTTTCTTTTAATTCTTTAATTAAACTATCATATTTACTTACAGCAGAAATATAATTATCTCTTGCTTTTTGATCTAATGGATTAACAACTACACCTCTTAGTGCAGCGGTTGATTGTAAACCCTGTTCTATTGTCATCAAAATAGTATTCTCTAAATTTGAGATTGCAGAAGTATTTTTATAGTCTTCTTGTATTTTAGACATTCCATTATATAAAAAAACAGTTACTGAACTAAGAAGAAGAAATGACATTAATGTAATAATATGTATCTTCGTACTTACTTTTAAATTGTTTATTCCCATTGTATTCCTTTAAGTTTTAATTTAATTTCTATTTATTGATAGAATTAATAAATAGAATTTTAAACTTTATTTTAAAAATATCTAAGTGATTTTTTATTCTTAGTAATTTATCAATAGTAAAGTATAGATAAAAAAAGTACCAAAATAGTATCATTTTATAAAATAATAAAAATCTTTTTATCTATCTTAATATTTTTCAACTCAATTGTTCTACAACTTCCTATCTTTGAAACATAAAATACTCAAAACTCTTTAGAGATTTAGAATGCGAACTTAAAATACTGTCAATTTCAGCCAAAAGAAATAGAAAAAACACTACCACTACTATACGCAACAAAGAAAATTGCTACAGGAGAGAAGATAATAAAGATTAAATTCTTCACACCTGATAGCTCATGGAGTTGGTATATTGTGGAATGGGATAAAGAGGAAAAGATATTCTATTGAATCACATTGTATTAATAAAAGAATTTTGAAATTTGTAAAATTAAGATGAAGTAAAAAGTGATATGCCACTTGTGTTTTTAGTAATATGCCAAATAATATGCCATTTTTGAGTAGTTTACATTGAATTACATAGAACTGTATAAAACTGTGAAGTTGGTTGAAGGCCCATATTTAGGTAGCTATTTGAGCTATATTGTACTACATTGGATTGTGTATTGGTGGAGAAGACGGGAGTCGAACCCGTGTCTTAAAATGCTTGACCTTAGTATCTATACATGCTTTTTTAATTGTTCGATTTAATTTTAGAAAAGTACAATTAAACTTTAATAAAACTGTCTTTTATGCGTTAGTCTTAACTTAAAAGATAATAATTAAGATATATCTGTTTGTTTGTTATACTTCGAATCCTACTCTAACAGAATAATCTGTAGGTGAAGCAACACCCGCCTCTATTCAGAGAGCGGGGGTAGAGCAATTAAGCTGCTACCCTTTGAGGTGCGTAATTTGTATTGTTTGCATTTAAACATTTTTGAGCCTTTTAACGATATGCTCATACCGACATGCAACTAAAACCGAAACACTCCAATCGAAGCCAGGACTTCCCCATAACTCGAAAAGGAAGTTTACATAAGCAATTATTAAAACTATGTTAATTGTAATCAAATTGTTACTAAAGCCACTATTTTAAATTATTTCAACCTTTCTAATATTAAAAATAGTATAATAAATACATAAAAATATATCGGAGTGAATAATGAGTAAAAAAGGTATTTTAATTATCGGAGCAGGTGGAGTAAGTAGGGTTGCAACTGTTAAAAGTGCAATGAATATTGACACGTTTGAAAAGATTACATTAGCATCAAGAACAATTTCAAAATGTGAGATAATCGCTGCTGATATTTTAAAAAATCAAGGTGTAAAGATAGATGTAGCTTCTGTTGATGCTGATAATGTAGATGAATTAGTAAAATTAATTCAAAAAGTAAACCCAAAATTAGTATTAAATGTAGCGTTACCTTATCAAGATTTAACAATTATGGACGCTTGTACTAAATGTGGAGTTGATTATGTAGATACTGCAAACTACGAACATCCAGATGAAGCGAAATTTGAATACAAAGAACAATGGGCTAGAGATAATCAGTTCAAAGAAGCTGGAATCATGGGACTTTTAGGTTCAGGTTTTGATCCAGGTGTTACGGGAGTATTTTGCGCATATGCTCAACAAAACTTATTTGATGAAATTCACACTATAGATATTATGGATTGCAATGCAGGTGATCACGGTTACAAATTTGCAACTAACTTTAATCCAGAAATTAACTTAAGAGAAGTATCTGCAAATGGTAGATATTGGGAAAATGGACAATGGATTGAAACAACTCCACTAGAAATTAGAGTTGATCATGATTATCCAGAAATTGGTGTAAAAGCTTCGTATCTTTTATATCATGAAGAGTTAGAATCACTTGTTAAAAATATCAAAGGTTTAAAAAGAATTAGATTTTTTATGACATTTGGAGATTCTTATATTCAACATATGAATTGTTTACAAAATGTTGGAATGTTAGGAATAGAGCCAGTTATGCATAAAGGTGTGATGATTACACCAATTGAATTTTTAACTACACTTTTACCAGATCCAGGAAGTTTAGGACCTAGAACTGTTGGACAAACAAATATTGGATGTATTATTGAAGGTATCAAAGATGGAAAACCAAGAAAAGTTTACCTCTATAATGTTTGTGATCATCAAGAGTGTTATAAAGAAACAGGAGCACAAGCTGTAAGTTATACAACAGGAGTTCCTGCGATGATTGGTTCTAAATTACTTTATAAAGGTATTTGGAAAAACAAAGGTGTATTTAATATAGAAGAGTTTGATGCAAAACCATTTATGGATGAGTTAATGACTCAAGGTTTACCTTGGAAAATTCTAGAATTATAAATTAATTATCTAATTTATAAATTCTACAAGTAGGAACTTTCATGAAAAAATATATCTGTACTGTATGTGACTATATTTACGACCCAGCAATAGGAGATCCCGATTCAGGGATTGAACCAGGAACTGCATTTGAAGATATTCCAACTGAATGGGAATGTCCAGATTGTGGTGTAACAAAAGAGGATTTTAAGCCACTTGAAGACTAATAATTTAACAGTAGATAGTTTTGAAAAACTACCAAGTCCAAGTTATGTTTGTGAAGAAAAACTTTTAGAAAAAAATTTAATTCTTTTAAAAAGAATTCAAGATGAAGCTGATGTGAGTATTCTTTTAGCACTAAAAGGTTTTGCTCTTTGGTCAACTTTTGATTTATGCAAAAAATACTTAAAAGGTTGTTGTGCATCAGGACTTCATGAAGCAATTTTGGCAAAAGAGGAGTTTGGTGGAGAAGTTCACACATATTCTGCTGCTTTTAAAGATGATGAAATTGATGAGATTATTTCTTTATCAAATCATTTAGTTTTTAATTCTTTTAATCAAGTAAAAAGATTTAAAGATAAAGCTTATGGAAAAGTTTCTTTAGGAATTAGATTAAATCCTGAATACTCAAGTGTTGAGGTTGATTTATATAATCCTTGCGCACCATTTTCAAGAATGGGAACAACAAAAGCAAATTTTGATGAAACACAATTAGAGTATTTAGATGGTTTTCACTTTCATGCTTTATGTGAACAAAATGTTGATGCACTAGAAGGTGCGTTAGCAGCTTTTGAAAAGAATTTTTCACAATATTTTGACAAACTAAAATGGGTAAATTTTGGTGGTGGACATCATATTACTAGAGCTGATTATGATGTTGAGGGATTAATCAAACTTTTAAAAGATTTTAAAGCAAGATACCCACACCTAAAAGTTTATTTAGAACCTGGTGAAGCGATTGGTTGGCAAACTGGTTACTTAGTGGGAACTGTGCTTGATGTAATTAATAATGGTATGGATTTAGTTATTTTAGATACATCAGCAGAAGCTCATATGCCAGATACTTTAGCGATGCCATATCGAGCGATGATTAGAAATTCTGGAGTTGCAGGAGAAAAAAAACATACATATAGACTTGGTGGAAATACTTGTTTAGCTGGTGATATTATCGGTGATTACTCTTTTGATAAGCCTTTAGAAGTTGGAGATAAAGTTATTTTTGAAGATATGATTCATTATACGATGGTAAAAACAACTACATTTAATGGAATTAAATTACCATCAATTGTTATAAAACATGATGAAAAAAATTATGAAATTGTGAAGAATTTCGGTTACAATGATTATAAAATGAGACTTTCTTAGGAGAATTATATGGGGCGAAATAGAAAAGTTATAAGTCAAGAATTTTCAGATATGGAAGTTATCGATACTGATAAATCAATAAAACATGATTATAAAGATAAAACTAGACAAAGAGAAGCTTTACCAGAAAAAGAAGTTAATGGACAAAAAAAAGTTCGAATTTGGGTTAGAAAAGATACTTTAGATTATGAAAAAGAGCTAACAAGACTGCAAATTGAGCTTTTAAAATTACAAAGTCATGTAAAAGAAAAAGGTCTTAAAATTCTTATGATTTTTGAAGGAAGAGATGCTGCTGGAAAAGGTGGAACGATTAAGCGAATTACAGAACACTTAAATCCACGAGGTGCAAAAGTAATAGCTTTAGAAAAACCAAATGAGACAGAAAAAACTCAATGGTATTTTCAAAGATATACACAACATCTTCCAAGTGCTGGTGAAATAGTTTTATTTGATAGATCTTGGTATAACAGAGCTGGAGTTGAGCCTGTAATGGGATTTTGTACGCCAGAAGAACATCATGAATTTTTAAGAGAAGTTCCTGAATTTGAGAAAATGTTAGTTAAATCTGATATCTTATTATTTAAATTTTATTTTTCTGTTTCAAAAAAAGAACAAGCAAAAAGATTTAAAAAAAGAGAAATAGACCCTTTAAAACAATATAAACTTTCTCCTGTTGATAAAGAGTCTCAAAATTTATGGGATAATTATACAATAGCAAAATTTTCTATGTTAATGGCTTCTAACACAGAACTTGCCCCATGGATGGTGATTAAAAGTGATAACAAGAAAAGTGCAAGATTAAATTGTATTAGACATATATTATCAAATATAGATTATGCAGATAAGACAAAAGATGATATATTTAAAATTAATAAAGATATATTAATTCCAGCAACAATTGAAATTGCTAGTATGGAACATGAAAATAAATTTACGAGCCATGACCAATGAATTTAAATGATTTTGAAATAACAAACTATTCAGGATTATATCTTTCAAAAGATTCTCATCCTAAATTTGGAAAAAAATATATAACAAGATTTCAACATGAAAAAAAAAGATATGTAAAAGTCTTGGGATATACAAATAAAGATAATCTATCTTTAAAAGATGCTTTTTCTTTGATGGAAAAATATAAAAACTCAATAGTTGATCAAGCTGATAAAAAAATAACTACGCAGGATAAAAAAGTGTCAATAAAAGATAAAGACAATGAAGTTTTATTAAAACTAAAAGAAGAAAATGATTTTTTTAAGTCAATTTTAGGTGATTATGAAAAATTAAGACCTGAAGTTTTAGAAGAAGGAATTCAAAAAATTCATGATTTAGAAGCTTTGAAAAAATATCAAATTGAGCTTATTAAACTTCAGAACTATTTGGAAAAAGAAAATAAAAGAATGATTATTCTTTTTGAAGGAAGAGACGCATCTGGGAAAGGTGGGGCTATTAGAAGAATCACTAGATATATGAATAATAAGCACTATAGAATCGTAGCTCTTGGTAAACCTGATGAAACACAAAGAAATCAATGGTTTTTACAAAGATATATCGAACGTTTCCCAACAGGTGGAGAGATAGTTTTATTTGATAGATCTTGGTATAACAGAGCTATGGTTGAGCCAATATTTGGATTTTGTACACCTGAAGAGCATGAAATTTTTATGGAAGATATTGTTAATTTTGAACAAGATTTAGTAAGACAAGGAATGATAGTTATTAAACTTTATTTCTCTGTTTCTAAAGAAGAACAAAAAAGAAGATTTGATAGAAGAATCGAAGATCCACTTAGACAATGGAAGTTTTCAGAAGTTGATATGCAAGCTCAAGATTTATGGGATGAATTCTCAGAGAAAAAATATGAAATGCTTAGACGAACAACTTCAAGATCTGCTCCTTGGCATATTGTAAGAAGTGATGATAAACATAAAGCTAGACTTGAAGCTATGAAAATTATTTTAAATTCTGTTGATTATGATGGAAGAAATTATTCATTAGATTTCGATGCAAATGAAGAGATAAATATCTCTGTTCAAAAAGAACTTTTACAAATGAGAAAATCGAAAGATTATTAATCTTTTGATTTTACCATGGATTTGAAATGGAATTCTTTTTTGAGGATTCCATTTTTTTTAGTAAGGAATTTGTTTTTTGATTTTCTATTTGTTTTAACCATTTTTCTTCTTCGTAGTTTGACATTTGTTGCTCTTGATTTTTGTTTTGTTCATCTTGTGAATTTTTATTGATATTTTGACTTTTTTCTTGTGCTTCTTTTTTTTCTTGCTCTTTTTGTTCCTCAGGTTTATTATTGTTTTGAGATTCTTCTTTTTGTTTTTCTTGCTTTTTATCTTCATCTTTTTGATCATTATTATTTTCTTGTTCTTTTTTATTTTGATCTTCTAAAGCTTTTTTAACAAGTTCTAAATTCTCTTTTGTCTTTTTATCATTTTTTAGTTTTAATGCATTTTCATAATTTGAAATTGCATTTTGGAAATCATTCTTCTTTGCATATGAATTTGCAAGATTATGTAATCTTTTAAATTCTAAATCATTATTTGAGCTTTGAATATTTTTATATAAATCAATTGCTTTATCAAAATTATTTGATTTATATAAAGAATTAGCAAGATTATAATCTCTGTATTCATTTGAATCTAGTTTCTCAAATTGTTTTGCTGCTTGCTCATATTCTTCATTAGTATATGCTTTTTTTGCTTCTTTTATAGTTGTGAAATCTAAAATAGATGAGGCATTAAGATTTGAATTTGAATAAAAAAATAAAGAAATTAATATCATAAGTAAAGACTTGTTTTTTGAAAAACTAGGAATTGAAGAAAAAGCAATCAAAAGTAGAAATATTCCAAGAGCTAAAGGATAATAAAACAATTCTGTAAAAGATTTGTGTTTAGTCTCATCAAATTTTTCTTTTTTTGATTTTGTATTTATATCATTCAATATTTGACTTATATCATCATTATTTAATGAATAATTTATGTATCCACCATTTGTTTTTAAACTCAATTCTTTGATATTTTCATTTAATTTTACATTTACAATATTCCCATTTAAATCAGTTAAAAAATTTCCATCATTTTCTTTTATAACTGCTCCTTGTGGTGTGGCAATTGCAAGTGTATAAATATTAATATTATGTTCATTTGCAAATTTAATCTCTTCATTAAAATCACTATTATCAGCTCCATCTGTTAATAAAATCAGATTTTTATTATTGTAATCTTTTAGAAGCTTTTGCGTAGCTTCAAGTGTTGAGTAAATATTTGAACCATTATCGAAGTTTATTCCTTTATCTAGATTATTTACTAATTGTTTTAATGATGAAAAATCCTGAGTAACAGCAGATAATAAAAATGTTGATTTTGCAAATAAAATTACGCCAATAGCTTCTGTTTTTGAGCTATCTATAATAGTTAATAATTTGTTTTTAGCAAATTCAAATCTATTTGGATAAATATCAATTGCATTCATCGATTTTGAAACATCTAATGCAATTATTACAGCATTTAATTGTGATTGAACATCATTTATTTTTTCATTTGTAACAGGTCTTGCCAAAGCAATTATCATAAAAATAAGACTTAAAAAAAGTGTGATATTTCTTGCTTTATTTGAGAAATATTGATTTGAGATACTTAATTTTTCTAAAGCATTTTTTGAGAAATAAGAACTTAATTTACTTTGTTTCGTAATTATCAAATACATTAAAATAAAACTAGGTATAAGCATTAAAAAAAGTACATTAAGATAGATAAATTTCAAGTAAAACTCCTTTAAAAAAAGTATTTTAGTAAAGCCTTAGTAATTTTTAGATAAAATCGTTGCTAAAATTATAACAATCGGAGTAAATTTAATGGAATTTAACGCAAAAAGAGTTGATGAAGCAAATGCACTTGTTAGTGCTACAATAACAAAAGAAACAGTTGAATCAAATTTAGATAAGGTAGCTAAACAAGCTGCAAAAACTATGAATATTCAAGGTTTTAGAAAAGGGAAAGTTCCAGTTAACGTTGTTAAGCAAAGATATGCAGATAAATTATTAGAAGATGCAGAAGCAGAAGCTTTAAGAAAAGTATTAAATGATGGTATTAAAGAATTAAATATTGCAAGTGAAGATTTAATTGGAGAGCCAAATATTTCTAAATTTGATAAAAAAGAAGATGGTTCAATTGAAGTTGAAATAGCAGTTGCAAGCAAACCTAAAATTGATTTAGGTGATTATAAATCATTACTTCCAGTAATAGAAGATAAAGATATTGATGCAAAAATTATTGATGACAGATTAGAAGAAATTGCTAAATCTTCAGCTCCGTTAGAAAAACTTGCTAAAAAAAGAGCTGTAAAAGATGGTGACCATGCTGTTATCGATTTTGAAGGTTTTGTTGACGGTATTGCATTTGAAGGTGGAAAAGCTGAAAAATATCCATTACATGTAGGTTCAGGTTCATTTATCCCAGGATTTGAAGAACAAGTTATTGGTATGAAATATGAAGAGCAAAAAGATATTCTTGTAACTTTCCCAGAAGCTTACCAAGCTGCTAATTTAGCAGGAAAAGAAGCTACATTTAAAGTAACTTTACACGAAATTCAAGAAAAAGTAGCATCTGAATTAAATGACGAATTTGCACAAAAAATGTTACCAGGTGAAGAAAATGCAACAATTGAAACTTTAAGAGCAAAAATTAAAGAGCAAATGAAAGCAGAAGCAAAAGCTACATATTACAGAGAAGAATTAAAACCTGCATATTTAGAAACATTAGTTGAAAAATTACAATTTGCTTTACCAAATTCAGTAGTTGATCAAGAAATTAACTATGCATTAAATAACAAAGTAAGATCAATGAGCGAAGATGAAATCAAAGCTTTACAAGAAGATCCTACTAAAGTTGAAGAAATGAGAAATGAATTAAAAGAAGATGCGGTTAATTCTGTAAAAGCTACATTTATTATTGATGCACTTGCAAAAGCTGAAAGTGTTCAAGTTTCTGATCAAGAAGTTATGCAAGTTTTATATTATGAAGCAATGCAAATGGGACAAAATCCTCAAGAAGTTGTAAAACAATATCAAGAAGCTGGATACTTACCAGCTATTAAAATGTCTATGATTGAAGAGAAAGTTATCTCTAAGTTATTAGATGAAAAATTAGGAAAATAATTATAGGAATGAATATGAGTTATATACCATATGTAGTTGAGAAAAGCGGTAGAGGAGAAAGAAGTTACGATATTTATTCAAGACTTCTAAAAGATAGAATTATTATGTTAAGTGGAGAGGTAAATGATGCTGTAGCTTCTACAATAGTTGCACAGTTACTTTTCCTAGAAGCTGAAGATCCGGATAAAGATATCTATTTATATATCAACTCTCCAGGTGGAGTGATTACAAGTGGTATGTCTATTTATGATACTATGAATTATATCAAGCCTGATATTTGTACTATTTGTATAGGTCAAGCTGCATCTATGGGTGCATTTTTATTATCAGCTGGAACAAAAGGTAAAAGATATTCTTTACCAAATTCTAGAATCATGATTCACCAACCATCAGGTGGAGCACAAGGGCAATCAACTGATATTCAGATTCAAGCTAAAGAAATTCAAAGAATGAAAGATAGTTTAAATGCACTTATTGCAGAACAAACAGGTCATGATGTTTCAAAAATTGAACAAGATACAGAGAGAGATAATTTCATGAGTGCTGATGAAGCTAAAACTTATGGATTAATTGACGAAGTTATAGCTAAACACAAATAAGAATTATTATGATTAGAGAAGTTATAACTTATCCAAATAAATTACTTCGATTAAAGTCAAAGGATGTGGAGCAATTCGATGAAGAATTGCACACTCTTTTAGATGATATGTACGAAACTATGATGGCTCAACATGGGGTTGGATTAGCTGCAATTCAAGTTGCAATTCCTTTAAATGTGCTAATTATCAGTCTTCCAAATGAAGAAGATATTCAAGATAAAGCAGATTTAATTGAAGCAATTAATCCAGTAATAACTCATAAAGACGGAACTCAAGTATTTACAGAAGGCTGTTTAAGCGTTCCTGGTTTTAGTGAAGATGTTACAAGAGCACAGCATATAATAGTTGAATATTATGATAGAAATAATGAAAAACATACAATGGAATGTGAAGATTTTTTAGCAGTTGCATGGCAACATGAAATGGAACATCTTTCAGGACATTTATTTATTGAAAACCTATCAATAATTAAAAGAAAAAAGTTTGAAAAAGAGTGGAAAAAAAAGCTAAAAGAGAAAAAGTAATTTTTATCTTTTAGCTTTTTAAATTAGAGTATTATTCAAAACCTTTTTTGAATACATTAAATATTAAAGAAAACATCAAGCTATTTGCTAAAATCCAAATTAACCAGAAAAAGAACTTTTCAAATTTTGTAAAAAAGATTTCCTTAAATAATAATGGACAAGATTTTACAGCTAAAAATATATAAACAATAGTTCCAATTATCATAGTATATTTATTTTGTGAGGCAAATAAAATAGTTATAAGTGATATAAATGGAACAAAAACAGTTAATGCAAAAAACTTTCCATAAACTTTTCTTTTACTATCCCCATTAAAGTATCCAACTGTATAACCGCAACTTGGACATACAGTTCCTAGTCTTGATAATATTTCATGATTGCATTCGGGGCAATTTGTTATTTCTGACATTTATTTTGATTCCTAGATTTTTCGTTATTATAGCAAGTGAAGTTAAAAAATAAGTTAGAAAATAGAAGAAAAAACAGCGCTAAAAAAAAGAAGAAATCTATTTAGATTCTTCTTTATTCCAAATTTTATATAACTCTACCGCATCAGCTATCTCTTTTGTAGATGCCTTTCTTCTACAAGATATATAACCATTTGATCCATCGCATGATTCAAATGGATAAACAGTAGCAAATACCCAATAATAGCCACCATTTTTTGTAGCATTTTTTACATATCCTGTCCAAATATTACCACTTTTTACAGTTTCCCATAAAGATTTAAAAGCTTTTTTAGGCATATCCTTATGTCTTACCATGCTGTGAGGTTTACCTATTAATTCATCTATTTCATACTCTGCAATTTTACAAAAATCATTATTTGCAAAAAGAATATTTCCTTTTGCATCTGTTTCACTAACTAAAAATGCATAATCATCTAATACTGTTTCTTTTTCATTTGCCATGAGTTATCCTTTTTAGTTAAATTGTTTTGTTTTTGCATCTCTTACAAGTTCTTGTGCCATTAATGATACTTCACTTGCAATTGAGCTAATTTGATTTGCGCTATTTGCATTTTCTTGAGTAACTCTATCAAGCATAGTTACAGTGTCATTGATTTGCTCAATTCCTGTCATTTGCTCTTTTGAACCAGAACTTACATCATGAATAATAGTAATAGTTTCAGAAATATGTTTATTTAAAATTTCATAACCTTCAATCATTTCAGTTGAGATATCTTTTCCAGCGTTAGCTTTTAAGTTAGCATCTTCAACCAATGCTTTAATCTCTTTAGCAGCATCAGCACTTCTATTTGCAAGGTTTCGCACTTCAGCAGCAACTACTGCAAACCCACGTCCAGCTTCTCCTGCTGTTGCAGCTTCTACTGCTGCATTTAAAGAAAGAATATTTGTTTGGAATGCAATTTGGTCAATCACTGTAATTGCCTCATTAATTGCAGTTACTTTTTCATTTATCTCTTCCATTGAAATAGCTGTTTTTGATGCAAGTGATTGACCACTTAGCACAGCTTTTTTAACAGTTTCTCCCAAAGTTGACATTTTTGCTGCATTTTGTGCATTATTTCTAGTGATCGAAGTAATTTCTTCTAATGCAGCAGCTGTTTCTTCAAGTGATGCTGCTTGTTGGTTTGCTTTTGTAGATAAATCCTGCATTGATTTTTTCATAGTACTTGCATCTTTATCTAATGATTGACCGTTATCAAGATTTTGTTTAGCCATATTTCCTAAGGTTACTCCTAAAGTATTAACTCCTGTCATAACAGATAAAAGTCTATCTTTTAGTTTTGAAGGAATAACAATAGTATCTTTAAAATTATTATTTGAATAAGAGCTTGTTACTCTTTCTAAATCTTTCATACTAAATTCAAGAGATTCTAAAGATTTGTTAATTGTATTTTTAAGTGTACAAATCATAGGATTTTTAGTTTCAGATTTAATTCGGCATTTAAAAATACCTTGTTCAACTTTGTCCATTGTTAATACAATTTCTCCAATAACTTTCATATCATCTTTAAAATTTGCATCAAATTCATCAACTACATTATTTATTTGTATTGTTAATTTTGAAAATTCATCATTATTTTTTGATATAACTTTTTCAATTCGATTTTGTTTAAAAGTAATAAAAGATAGAAATTCATTGAAATATTTTACAAAATCATCTATGCCATTTTTAATACTTCTATTTATATTTAAAGAAATTACAATTTGAAGTATGATTAATATAACTCCTAGTAAAACTATATAATATAAAAAGTCTTTATGTACATCATCTAAATAATCACCTTTATTAATACCTGGAACTACCCACATATCCCATTTTGGAATATATCTATATGCAACTATTTTGTTTTGATTAGTAGTTTCAGCATAATAAGATATTAAACCTCCTTTTTTATCAGAGACTATTTTTTGAATAAATTCTTCATTTATAAGAGAAACACCTTCTTTATTTGGATGAATTATTAACTTCCCCTCTTTATCTATTAAATACACATATCCAGTTTTCCCAATTTTTATGCTTTTAATGGCTTTTTTGAACTCTTCATCTTTATAAGCTAAAGGTTCTTTTTCAGCTTTTAATAAAATCATATTTTCTAAAGAATCTACTATCGACTCAAGGTCATTTTCCATAACTAAATTTATATTTTTAGCTGCTGTGAAATAAGAGATTGTAATTATTAATATTAATCCAATAATTGCAAAGTACATATTTAAAAGTAGTTTCTTGCTAGTCGTCATATATCCTCCAGATATGTAAATTAAGCGATTTGAATGTTTATTTATTCATTGCAATAATATCATAGAAATTGATATAAAATATATTATTTAAAAATTATTTTTTTGAATAAGCATTTTATTAATTTTAATTAAATATGATATAATTAATAAAATTATTATTTGGTGTGACTATGAAAATTATAAAATCTGCATCTTTAGACACTATTGATGCTATTTGTATAGATGTTGAATCTACATTTACAAAAGGTCTTCCTACTTTTACAATTGTGGGAATGATAAGTGCAAGTATTAGTGAGTCAAAAGATAGAGTTAAATCAGCACTATTAACAAATGGTTTTAAATTTCCTCCTTTAAAAATTACAGTTAATTTATCTCCTTCTGAAATAAATAAAAAAGGAACTCATTTTGATTTAGCAATTGCCTTACAAATTGCCTTGTTTGATAAAAAGAATATTGACTTTGAAGATATTTATTTTTTTGGAGAATTAGCACTTGATGGAAATATAAAAGATACAAGCTCTATCTTTCCAATAATATTATCTTTGTGTAAAAAGAACATTATTAAAAAAGTTTTAGTTTGTCCAAGCAGTGCTGAAAAATTATCAAATATTCCAAATTTACAAATATATTGTGTTAAAAATCTGCATGAAGCTATAAGTTTTATTGAATCAAATAAAAAAGAAGAATATTTATATATTAAAAAAGAAAATAATTATAAGACCATAGAAATAAATGATGAAAAATATTACTACGATACAAATTATTTAGAAGATTTTAGTGATGTTATTGGTCAAGAAATGGCAAAAAATGCAGCACTAATAAGTGCTGCTGGAAATCATAATATCATTTTTGAAGGAAGCCCTGGATGTGGTAAATCTATGATTTCAAAGAGATTAAAATATATTATGACACCAATGAGTTTAGAAGAGATTCTAGAAAAAGCAAAATTACAAGCGCTTGATTACAAAGAGATTGATTTTCTTCCTATTCGTGCTTTTAGAAGTCCACATCATAGCTCTACAAAGTCATCAATTTTTGGAGGAGGAAGTTCAAATGCAAAGATGGGTGAAATTGCTTTAAGTAACAATGGTATTTTATTTTTCGATGAATTACCACATTTTTCAAAATCAATCTTAGAAGCTTTAAGAGAACCATTAGAAGATAATAAAATACTTATTTCAAGGGTAAATAGTAAAATTATGTATGAAACAAAATTTATTTTTGTATCAGCTATGAATCCTTGTCCTTGTGGAAATTTACTTTCAAGTGTAAAAGAGTGTAAATGCAATGAGCTTGAAATACAAAGATATAAAAACCGTTTAAGTGAGCCTTTCTTGGATAGGATTGATTTGTATGTAGTTATGAGTGATAGCTTTAATGATAATAAAAATATTGTAAGTTCAAAAGACCTACATGACAAAGTGATTAAAGCTTTTACAAAACAAAAGTTAAGAGGACAAATTGAATTAAATGGTAAATTAAGTGATTCAGATATAAAAAAATATTGTCTTTTAGATTTAGAATCTGAAGAAATTTTACAAAAGGCAAGACATAATTATCAGCTGTCTTTTCGTAGTATAAACAAGGTTTTAAAAGTAGCAAGAACAATAGCAGATTTAAATGATAATGATTTAATTAGCAAAAATGATTTGCTCCAAAGTCTAAGTTTTAGAAAAAGATAAAAATTATAATTTTTGTTTTTACCACTTTATAAACACAATAATGGTATTATCTAGACATATATAAAGCTAAAAATAGCTTGAGGAGAATAAATGACAAAATGTGGATATGTATCAGTAGTTGGTCGTCCAAATGCAGGAAAGAGTTCGTTATTAAACTGGCTTGTTGGTGAAAAAATTGCAATGGTTTCTCATAAAGCCAACGCAACAAGAAAAAGATCAAATATTATTGTAATGCACAATGATGATCAAATAGTATTCGTAGATACTCCAGGAATTCACGAAACGGAAAAACTTTTAAATAAATTTATGCTTGATGAAGCACTAAAAGCTATGGGTGATTGTGACTTAATTTTATTCTTAGCACCTGTTACTGATAAAATCACATATTATGAAGATTTTTTAGTAAAAAATAAGAAAAATGTAAAACATATTTTACTTTTGACAAAAATCGATTTTGTATCAAATAATGAAGTGTTAGAAAAAATGAAAGAATATGAATCATTTAGTGATAGATATGAAGCAATTATTCCAATTTCTATTTTAAAACAGACAAAACATTCTGATATATTAAACGATGTTGTAAAACATTTACCTGTTCATCCATATTTATTTGATCCAGAGATTATGACAACTGAACATTTAAGAGATTTATTCAAAGAATTTATTAGAGAATCAATTTTTGAAAATATTTCTGATGAAATACCTTATGAAACTGACGTTTTAATTAATAAAGTTGAAGAAAAAGATAATGTGGATGTTATAAAAGCAACTATTATTGTGCAAAAGAGTACTCAAAAAGGTATGATAATAGGAAAAGGCGCAGAAGCAATTAAAAGAATTGGAAGAGACGCTAGAGTTAAAATAGAAAAATTAACTGGTAAAAAATGTTATCTTGAACTTTTTGTTTCAATTAAAAAAGGTTGGACAAAAGATAGACAAGGTTTAAAAGACTTAGGTTACGACGTAACATTCTAAAAGAGGGTTTCCTCTTTTATTTTCTTCTTATTTTAATAAATAAAAAAATTATTAAACACTCAAAATTAAGCTAAATATTATATTAATTTAAATAATCTATAAAATTATAATATGGATATTTAATTATGACAAATTACGCTTGTGTAAAAAATATAGTTTCTCTAGAAATTGATGTATCAGAAAAAATTGATAAAGAAAATCTAAAAGATTTTGCTTTTACATCTTTAAAATTAAATAATAAAAACTTTTCTAATAATGATTTAATATATATAAATTATATTGAAGAACTAAAACAATATCAAATTCTTTTAAGTACAAATGCCCATAAATATCTATTTTTTCAAATATTTGAACTCTTTTATGATAAAGAAATAAAAGGTTTGGATTTGTATTTAGGAGATGATTTTTTTTGTTTATACAAAGATGGATTATTTTACTACTATCAAGCTATTGAAATATCTTTAAGTATTGACGATTTTTTAGAATTTATTAATAGAAAATTTAACTCAAAAATAAATAATTATATAAAAATTGAAAAAGATTATCTTGAAGAGTTAAAAGAAAAATATTTATTAAAAAATACAAAAACAACTTTAAAAAATATAAATATAAAAAATGACAATAGTTTTAAATTTTATCTTGTATATATATTTTTGCTACTCTTTTCTTCTTTATATTTCTATTTTAATTATACGGATTTTTTTCACAAGGAAGAAGTTGTAATTAATGAAGCGTTGCATTTCGAAAAACTAAAAAATGAGTATTTATTTGTAAGTGTTGAAAATGATTTAAATGATATTTTAAAAAATATAAAGTTATATAACTTAGATTTGGTACTTTTTGAATATAAACAAAATAATATCAAATTAACATTAGCTTCTAAAAACAAAGAAGATTTATATCAATTTTTAAAAGAATATAAAGAAACTCTTATCTCTTCCTCTATTTTATTTGACGAAAACAAAAAAACATATGAGATGGTAGCCTATGCTAAATCAATTAAATAATAAGTTTATAAATCTATCTTTAAAAACTAAAATAGAGTTTTATTTATTGCCCTTATTACTTTTATATCTTATTTATTATTCCTTTCAAAATTTAATCAATAGTGAAACAGATGAAATCAAAAACAGTGTAAATATAAGTCAATTTGAAAATAAAAAATTTGATGGCTCTTTTTTAGAACTATTTAATCAAATTGAAAAAAATGCAAAAGATTTAAATATACAAGTTAAATCACTAAATAATAAGAAAAATATCATTGATTTAAAAGTTTATTCAAAAATAACAGATATTCCAAAATTAATAAAAAGAATAGAAAATCTAAATAATTTTACAAATATTTCATCAATAAATATTTATGATAAAAATGATTTAGATTTTTATTTGATAGATTTTACAATTGATTTAAATAAATACTATTTAAAAAGAATTGAAAAAGATGAAGATATTAAAGCAACTGAAACCCAAGAAAAGTCTGATGAAAATAAAGAAATAAAAATATCTATTATTGAAGAAAAAATCACTTATGAACTAAAAGCAATAATTGCAGATTATGTTTTGATTAATGATATTTGGATTAAAAAAAATGAGAACTTAAATAATTTTAAATTAATTGAAATAAATAAAGATTATGTGCTTTTACAAAATGATGAAAAAATTTTAAAATTGGAGTTAGCAAATGAAGAGTATCTTAAAAACATTTATTGATTATTCACTATTTGAAAAATATGACAAAGAGTATTTTCTAAACAACAAAATAGTTCCAATTTATGAAGATAATATTTGTTTAAAAGTAGCTATTTGTAAAAAGTCAAATTTAAATACTATAAAAGATGATTTTAATAAACTCATTAGTTTTGAACAAATCGATGAGCTTGATCTTCTTTTTATACTAAGTAATATTGATAAAAAAATATCTTTGTTTTCTCTTGCATCAAAATCCATATTTCAAAATAGTTTTGAAAAATACATAAACAATTTTTTGGATGAATTGCTTTGTTTAGCAATTAAGCTTCGCTCAAGTGATATACATATTGAAATTTATTTGGATTTAGTTTTGTTTAAATTTAGAGTTGATGGAAGATTAAAAACTTTCTTTAATTTCAAAAAAGAGTTTTTTAACTTCTTATCTTCTTATATAAAATTAATTTCAAATTTAGATATGACACAAATTAGAATGCCACTTGATGGAAGATTTTCTTTAAATATAAATGAAAAAAAGTATGATTTTAGAGTATCAACCATGCCTACGATAAATGGTGAATCCATAGTTTTAAGAATTTTAGATAATAAAAATATAGATAAAAGTCTTTCTACTTTAGGCTTGTCGCAAAATTTACTTGATATTTTGAGTCAAGCTTTAAAATTAACCCAAGGTTTGATTTTGATTTCAGGACCAACAGGAAGTGGTAAAACTACAACTTTATACTCAATTTTAAAAGAGTTAGATAGTGAAGAAAAAAAAATAATAACCGTTGAAGATCCAGTTGAATATAAAATAGATTCTATTTGTCAAGTTGCAATAAATAATAAAATAGGATTAAACTTTGAGCTGGTTTTAAAAAATATTTTAAGACAAGATCCCGATATTATATTCATAGGTGAAATAAGAGATAAATTTTCTTTAGATATAGCGTTACAAGCTTCTTTAACGGGACATTTAGTAATTGCAAGTATTCATGCAAATAATGCTTTGGAGACTATCTCAAGGCTTATTGACTTACAAGCTGATCCATTTTTGATATCAAGTACTTTAAAAATCATAATGGCACAAAGATTAGTTTTGAATTATTGTTCTTATTGTGAAGCACAAGGTTGTGAAAAGTGTAATTTTACAAAATATTATGATAGATCTTCTATTGCAGAAGTTTTAAAAATTGATGAAAAAATGAGTTCTTTTATATTCAGAAAAGCTTCAATGAATGAGATAAAAGAGTACTTAATAAGTATTGATTTTAAAACCATTTTAGATGATGGAAAACAAAAAGTTGATTTAAAAATTACCTCTTTAGATGAAGTTTACAAAGTTATTTCATATTAATGAAAAAATATATAATAAAATACCAAGATAAAAATGAGATAAAAGAACTTATTATTGAAAGCTTAAATATCTCAAATGAAACTTTACCTTCAAATGTTATTAGTATTAAAGAGTTTAAAAAAAGATTTGATTTTAATATATTTCCTAAAAAAAGAGTTAATGATAAAAAGTTAAATTTACTTTTTTATGAATTAAATTTAATGCTACAAGCAAATATAAATATAAGTGATGCCATTGATATTTTAATAAAAAATAAAAAAGATAAAAATATCTTAAAATTTCTAAAAGCGATAAAATATTCTTTATCAAATGCAAAACCAATAGAAGAAAATCTAAGCTCTTTTGAACTGAATCATTTAGTAATAGCTTTTTTAAAAATATCTCAAGAAAACGGGAATATAGCTTTAAATATAAAAGCTTTAAGCCAATTGCTTCTTGAAAATTCTCAATTAAAAAAAGATTTTATAAAATCGATTTCTTATCCTATTGTTTTATTATGTAGTTTTTTCCTTTCCTTGATTTCAATTTTTTCTTTTGTTATTCCAAAATTCAAAATGATTTTTGAACAAAATCCAGCAGAACTTCCCCTTGCTACAAAACTATTATTACAAACACAATATATTTTTGAAAATTATTCAATAATTATATTAATATTTTTACTTGTTTTTATGGGACTTATTATGTATTTTTATAAATCAAAAAATAAGTTTAGATATTTTATTCATAAGATTTTAGTTACAAGAATATTTTTAATAAAAGATGTTTATTTTAATATGCAAATGTACAAATTATTTTTACTTATTGATATTATGTTAGAATCAAATTATGAATTTTACAAAGCTTTCATTTCTTCAAAAATTTTATTAGAAAACAAATATCTATTGGATAAAATGCTTATAATTGATAATTTATTACAAAATGGAAAAAGTATCAATGATTCTTTTTTAAAAACGCAAATATTTGATGATATTGTCTTAAATCTTATAAACACAGGAGAAATATCAAATTCCTTGAGTATTACAATAAATGAGATAAAGAAGATTTATAAAAATAGGTTTTATGATAAAATGAATTTACTTACATCACTGATACAGCCAGTATTTTTGATTGTTATGATGACTTTAATACTTTGGATTGTATTGGCGATATTTATGCCTATTTGGAATATGGGAACAATGATAAATGTTTAAAAGGAGTTACTTTTGATTAATTGTTATATAAAAAAAGGAAATAAACTTTTTGTAGTTGAGGGAGTTGACTCTTTAGAAGGTAGTGAAGATAAAAATAGTGTAATTTGGATAGATATGTTACTTCCAACTATTGAGGAAGTAAAAGCCGTTGAAAATCTTTTTGATATGAAGTTTCCAACAAAACAAGAAAGTGAAGAGATTGAGCTAAGTTCAAGGTACTGGGAAGAAAATAATAGAATAGAAATAAATAGTTATTTTTTGATAAATGATAATAAATCAGCATTCAACGAAACCGTATCTTTTATTTTACAAGGTCCACTTTTAATTTCGGTTAGATATAAAAAATTAGAAAGTTTTAATACATTTACGAAAAAATTATTAATTTCTCCAAGGGAGTTCAAAACAGGATATTCGATTTTTTGTCAAATTATTGATATTAGAATTGATGCTGATGCTGATACTATTGAGAATTTATCAAAAGAGATTACAAAAATAAGAAAACACGTATTTACAGATTATTCAAATGATGATGAAGAGATTCTTGAAAAAATTTCTACCTTTGAAGATTTAAATATGAAAATTAGAGAAAACTTAACAGATAAACAAAGAATATTAAATTCACTTTTAAAATCACAAAAATTTAGTGATGATAAAAATGAATTACCAATTATGTTAAAGGATATTAAATCTTTAATTGAACATACGAATTTTAATTTTGAAAGATTAGATTATTTACAAAATATATTTATAGGTATATTAAGTATTGAGCAAAACAAAGTTATAAAAATATTTACAATTGTAAATGTAATATTTCTTCCGCCAACACTAATTGCAAGTATTTATGGGATGAACTTTGATTTTATGCCTGAGCTTCATTGGGAATATGGTTATATTTTTTCAATATCGTTTATGATATTAGCCGCGATTACTCCAGTTTTAATATTTAAGAAAAAAGGCTGGATTTAGTTAATTTTTAGAAAATAAAAAAAGATAATAAATTTTAAAGGAAAAGTTTAATGAGTAGCGAAGTAGAGTTTGAAAATGCCATCAAAAAGATTTTAGAACATATTGGCGAAGATGTAAATAGAGAAGGTCTAATAGACACACCAAGTCGTGTTAGAAAAGCATATGAGTTTATGTGTAGTGGTTATTCAAAAGATCCAAAAGAGATAATACAAAAAGCACTTTTCACTTCAACGAATGACGAAATGGTAGTTGTAAAAGATATAGAATTTTATTCTTTTTGTGAACATCATATGTTGCCAATTATTGGAAAAGCGCATGTTGCATATATTCCAAATGGTAAAGTTATAGGTTTAAGTAAAATACCAAGGGTTGTGGATGTTTTTGCAAGAAGACTACAAATTCAAGAGCAAATGACTGAGCAAATTTGTGATGCTTTAAATGAACATTTAAAACCAAAAGGTGTTGCAGTTATGATTGATGCAAGACATATGTGTATGGAAATGAGAGGTGTTCAAAAGATTTGTTCAACAACTGTTACCTCTGCACTTAGAGGACTTTTTAAATCAAATAAGAAAACTAAAGATGAGTTTTTATCAATAATAAGTTCTTCTTCTTTACGAAAATAAAATAATAGAGTTTTTACTCTATTGTTTTATTTTAAATCCTAATTTATTATAGAACGTTTATTTCACTTTTATCTGTTGTTCTATCTAATTTAGTAGGAATATTTCTAGTTTCACTTTTTATTTCATTTTCAAATTTATTTTGAATACTTTTTGTATTTGCTAAAAAAGATGCTTTTTCTTTTTCTTCAAGACCATCAACTTTTGGTTTAGTAATAACAGTCAAAGGATCAACAGCTGCTCCATTTTTATATAAACCTAAATGTAAGTGAGGACCTGAACTTAATCCTGTATTTCCAACATAACCAATATGTTCACCTTTTTTTATATTTTGACCTTGAGAAATACCTTTTGCAAAAGCATTTTGATGAGCATAAAGAGTTTTATATCCGTTACCGTGATTTATTATGATGGTTTTACCATATCCCCCTTTTATTCCAGCGAATTCGATTCTTCCATCACCTGCTGCAAAAATTGTTCTTCCTTTTGGTGCTGCAAAATCTGTTCCTAAATGAGCTCTAAATCTTTTTAAAACAGGGTGCCATCTTTTTTTTGTAAATTCACTTGAAATTCTTTGATAAGTAATTGGAACTTGGAAAAAATATGATTTTGTAAACCCGATACCTTTTTCATCGTAATATTTTTCATCTTTTTCATACTTAAATCTAAAATAAGGTTTCTTAGAAATCTCAACCATTGCAGCTGTTAAATCAGGAAGTCCATGGGGTTTACCTAAATATGATTTTTGAGTATATTTTAAAGCAATAAAATCACCTTTTTGCATTTTTCTAAAATTAACACTATCTTTGAAAAGAGATTTTAAAACAGCTGCTAAAGTTACATCTCCTGTCGCTTTTAAAATATCATGGGATACTGATTCTGTAATTTCAATTGCCACTGTTTCTGTATATTCTGTATAATTAATTGGAAGTGTTTGAAATTTAAATTCATTGTTTATGTCTTTATATATATGAAGCTGAATATCCTCAGATACAGGTATTAAAACTTGGTTTAATGAGCCATCATCTTCTGTGTATAAATAATATTTTCTATCTGCTTCGATTTCTGAACATAACTCTTTGTCTTCTTTTTCTAAATCGAAATATAATTTTTGAGAAATTGAATATTTATCAAGAAAAGTTAAAAAACTTTCTCCTCTTGGCCATGGTAATTCTTCAACTTGTGCTGAATATAAAAAGTTAAAAAAAATAATAATTAATAAAGTAATTCTTTTCATATATATAGTCTCTTTTTTTATTAAATAATTAGGGTAACTATTATACAATGGCGCAACTTAAAGATTAACATGGAGAAAGAATTGTTTAAAATTATAGTTTTTTTAATGATTATAACAAACATATATGCGAAAGATTTAGTAAATATATATAGATTTCAAGGCATTAATTCAGTAGAAAATGAGATAGAAAACACGTTAAAAGATGTTAATTATTGGAAGACATATTTACAAGATAAAGATGTAGATTATGGTTATTATGAATATAAAAAATTTATACTTTTAGCTCAAAAAGAACAATTAGAACTCTCTTTATTTGAAGTTGTTGGGAATGATAAAAAATTAATTTTAAGAAATAATGTAATTGTTGGTGAAAATCAAGGAGATAAATACACAGAAGGTGATAAAAAAACTCCTGAAGGTTCATATGATTTAATTGAGAAAAAGACAAATTTAGATCAGTTTTATGGACCATTTGCTTTGGTTACTTCATATCCTAATATTTTTGATCAAAGTTTAAATAAAAATGGTTCAGGTATTTGGATTCATGGTATGCCATATAATTCAGAACGAGAAAAGTTCACTAAAGGTTGTATAGCCTTAGATAATACTGATTTAGAAACTTTAGAAAAAAATTTAGATATTCAAAAAACAATTTTAATAACAACTAATAATGAGTTTAAAAAAGCATCAAAGGATGATATTGCATCAATTCTAAGTACTATTTTTAAATGGAGAGACGCTTGGAAATATTCTGATATTAATGAATATTTGAATTTTTATTCTAAAGATTTTAAAAAAGCTGATAAATCAGGAATTAATGAATTCAATGAATATAAGAAAAGGGTTTTTTCTAAAAATGAGAGAAAAACTATTAAATTTTCAAATATTGATATTTCGCCTTATCCTAACTCATTTGGTAAAAATATGTATAGAGCTATGATGGATGAAGAGTATTTAAGCCCTACAATTACTTTTAACGGTAAAAAAGAGCTATTTTTAGAAATTGCAAATAATGAAGTTAAAATTCTGTCTGAAGATTAAAAGTAAATTTAACTCTTTTTAGGTATAATCGCCTTAAAATAATAACCATATTTTAAGGCGAAAGATGCAAAAACAAGAGATGAACCTTCAAGAGATAGCACTTGCACACTCTTTAACACTTGAAGAATTTGAAAATATCAAGGAAATTTTAGGAAGAGAACCAAATTATGTTGAAATTGGTATCTTCTCTGCTATGTGGTCTGAGCACTGCTCTTATAAATCAAGTAAAAAATATTTAAGTGGTTTCCCAACAAAAGCACCATGGGTTATTCAAGGTCCAGGAGAAAATGCTGGAGTTATTGATATAGGAGATGGATATGCTGCTGTATTTAAAATGGAATCACACAATCATCCAAGTTTTATTGAACCTTATCAAGGAGCTGCAACGGGTGTTGGAGGAATTTTAAGAGACGTATTTACAATGGGTGCACGACCAATCGCTAATATGAATTCAATTAGATTTGCTTCAATCGAAGGAAATAGCGAAACAGCACAAAAACATAGATACCTTTTAAGAGGTGTTGTTGCTGGTATTGGTGGATATGGAAACTGTATGGGAGTTCCAACTATTGGTGGAGAAACTACATTTGAAGAGTGTTATGCTGGAAATAATCTTGTAAATGCATTTACAATTGGACTTGCAAAATCTGATGAAATTTTCCTAGGAAAAGCAGAAGGTTTAGGGAATCCTGTAATGTATGTTGGAAGTAAAACAGGACGTGATGGACTAGGTGGTGCGGTTATGAGTTCTGCTGCGTTTACAGAAGATTCTGAATCAAAAAGACCAACTGTTCAAGTTGGAGATCCATTTACTGAAAAATTACTTTTAGAAGCTTGTTTAGAACTATTTAAAGCTGATTTAATAATTGGTATTCAAGATATGG
>JAGOIF010000053.1 GCA_017995775.1 Aliarcobacter sp. | reverse complement strand
AACTCTAAAGAGCCATTTAAAAAGTTATTAACTCAAGGAATGGTTCTTAAAGATGGCGCAAAAATGTCGAAATCTAAAGGAAATGTTGTTGATCCTGATTCAATAGTTGAAAAATATGGAGCAGATACAGCAAGACTATTTATGATGTTTGCAGCACCACCTACAAAAGAATTAGAATGGAATGATAGTGCCGTTGAAGGTGCTTATAGATTTATAAAAAAATTCTATGAAAGATCTTCAAATGTAACGCCAAAAGGTTTAGAAATATTTGAAACACTTGATCATAGTTCTTTAAATAAAGAAGAAAAAGAAGCTAGAAGAAAAGTATATGATGCTTTATTAAAATCAAATGAAGTATTTGCAAAAACATATACTTTTAATACATTAATCGCTTCTTGTATGGAAGCTTTAAATGCATTGTCAGCACAAAAAAATGAAGCAGTTTGGGCTGAGGGATATTATGTATTATCAAATATCTTAGAACCTATGATTCCACATTGTTGTTGGGAATTATCAAATGACTTATTTAAACTTTCAAATTTTGATAGAAAATTAGAAGTTAAAGAAGAAGTATTTAATCTTGACACAATAGTTTTAGCAGTAACTATAAATGGTAAAAAAAGATGTGAAATAGAAGTATTACCAGATACTTCAAAAGAAGAAATCTTATTACAAGCTAAAAAAGCATCTGCAAAATGGCTAGACAATAATGAATTAATCAAAGAGATAGTAGTTCCAAATAAACTTGTAAACTTTGTAATAAAAGGATAATAAAAATATGCATATTTTAAAAAAAATGCTATTTGTAGTTTTTACTTTTACCATTTTAATTTCAATAACAGCTTGTGGTTATAGACCTTCAAGTTATTATGCAAAAAAAGAGATGGAAGGTAATGTTTTTGTTAATATAAATGTTAGTTTAGAAGATCCTAAAAACTCAGTTTTAGTTAAAGATGCGATAATTAAGTTATTGATTCAAAAGCTTGATTCAAAATTAGTTAGTGAGCAATCAAAAGCTGATGTTATTATGAATATAGCAATAAGTTCTGTTAGTTTACAAACTTTACAATATGATAGTTCGGGTTATAATAAATTGTATAAAGCAGTGGTTGTTTTAGGGGTTAATTATACAAGAAAAGATAACGGAGTTAAAAAATCATTTACAGTTGATGGAGAATATGATTTCTCTGTTGATAATGGTGCTACGATTACAGAGACGAAAAGATTTGATGCCATTTCAAATGCATCAAATAAGGCATTAGATGAAGTATTATCTAAAATAGCAGTCTCTTCATTTAGATAAAATATGCAAATTGATTTCAAAAAAGTTGCTTTAAATGAATTTTTAGAGCATAAAACTATGTACTACGATAAGATAGATTTTACTATTGTAGAATCTTCTTGGCAAATATTATCTTCAAAAATAAAACTTCCTTTTGTTATTCATATAGTTGGAACAAATGGAAAGGGAAGTACAGGAAGATTTTTAGCTCATTATTTATATAAAAAAGATTATAAAGTTTTACACTATAGCTCTCCACATATTATGAAATTTAATGAAAGAATTTGGATAAATGGAAACGATGTTAGTGATGAAAATTTAGATATTGCACATAGATTTTTGCAAGAGATTTTATCATTGGAATTACTAAGAAAACTAACATACTTCGAATACACAACTCTTTTGGCACTTTATTTATCAAAAGATTGTGATTATTTAGTTTTAGAAGCAGGTCTTGGTGGAGAGTTTGATGCTACAAATGTAGTTCCTAATAATCTTTCACTAATTACTCCAATAGGACTTGATCATCAAAGTTTTCTAGGAAATACTGTAGAAGAAATTGCTACAACAAAAATGCGTTCAGTTGATACAAAGATGATTATTGCATATCAGCCATTTCCTGAGGTAATTAAAACAGCATATAAAGTAAAAGAGCAAATAAAAAAAGAAAGAAACAAAGATATAGAGATTCTTTTAGTAAAAGAGCTTGATAAATATACTTTAAATAACAAATTTGCATCTTATTTAAAACAAAATTTACATTTAGTAATAGCAGCCTTAAAAGAGTTGGATATAAAAATAGATTTAAATTTATTTGATGATACGCCTTTATTTGGTAGATGTCAAAGAATATTACCAAACGTAACTATTGATGTGGGACACAATCCATTAGCTGCAAGTGTTATTGTAAATGAATTTAAAAACAGAAAAATAACTCTTATTTATAATTCTTATAAAGATAAAGATTTTGAAACAGTTTTAAATATATTAAAGCCAATTATCAAAAAAATTGTAATAATTCCTTTAGAAGATAAAAGAATAGTTGATAAAAACAATCTATTAAATATAATAAAACAATTAAATATAGAAAATGAAGAGACTTTAAAAATAGAAGAAGATGAAGAATACTTAGTCTTTGGCTCTTTTTTAGTAATAGAAAAATTTTTGACTTTGATTGGTTTTAATGACAAATCTTGAAAAAAAATTAGAAACTCTATACATTGAAAAAAATCGAATTGAAGATGAAATAGAGTTTGTAAAAAATCAAA
Source organism: Aliarcobacter sp. (assembly GCA_017995775.1). Taxonomy (GTDB): domain Bacteria; phylum Campylobacterota; class Campylobacteria; order Campylobacterales; family Arcobacteraceae; genus Aliarcobacter. The sequence goes on along the minus strand of JAGOIF010000053.1, from coordinate 11,448 downwards.
TAAGAAATGAAAACGATACTATTAAAGAAAAAAAGAAGTTTTCAAAAGATGAAAAAATTGAGCTATTCAAATCTTTATTTGTAGCAAGATTTGATATTTATGCAAAAAAATGGATAAGTAAAGATGGTTTAAAACAAGGTTTTTTTCCTGTAACTGCTACTTTTCAAGCTGAAGATTATCTTCCTTTTACAAATAAAGATATTGAAGAACACTTGCGTGGGAATCTTTTTTTAGCAACATATTGTATAAATCAAAAAAATATGTCAAAATTTGTAGTTTTTGAAATAGCAGATGAAGATAAGTTTAAAATACAAATTGCTTTAAATTCTTTAAATATAAAAGCATATTATGAACTAGATTCAAATAATAGTGTTGTTGTTTGGATATTTTTAGAAGAAGAAATTTCATCAAAAGTAGTTTTTAATTTTGCGACATTTATTTTAAGAAAAGCAAATATAACAGCAAAAATCTATCCAAATAAAGAGTTTGCTACAAAAGAGAGTTTAGGAAATAGTTTAGAATTACCACTTCATTTAAAAAATAGAGATAAAAATAGAACTGTTTTTATTGATGTAAATACAAATAAAATTTATGAAGATCAATGGCAAATATTAAACAATGTTCAAAAAGTCTCAAAGCAAATAATTTATAATTTTGGTGAAATTACATCTGTAAACAATGAAGAAAAAGAGCTTAAAAAAATCGAATTTCCTTTAAATAATATAGAGATGATTTTAGAAGACGCAATTTATATTCCTACTATGAATTTATCAAAATCATTAATAAGCAAATTAAAATCCTTTGCAAGTTTTGAAAATCCACAAATAAAAATACTTTTGAGTCTTCGAAAGCCATTATTTAATACTCCTAAATATATAAAATCATTTGATGAAAATGAAAATCATCTTATTTTACCAAGGGGATTAAAAGAAAGAATAGTAGATTTTTTCAATGAAAATGCAGTTCCTTTTTCATTTATTGATAAAAGAAATTTTCAAAAGATTGAAACAAAAAAAGTTACATTTAATTTACGACCTGAACAAAATGATGCAATAAAAGAGATTAAAAAAAGTGATTTTTCAATTTGTGTGGCACCTCCTGGTTTTGGAAAAACTCTTCTTGGAGCAAAAATATTTGAATTAAGAGCATGTAGCACTTTAATTGTTGTAAATAAAAATATGCTTTTAAATCAATGGATTGAAAGATTTGTTGATTATTTTGGCTATGAGAAAAAAGATATTGGATATTTAGGAAAAGGTCATAATAAATTAAATGGTCAAATTGACGTAGCAACAATGCAAAGTTTAAAAAATGATCCAGATGTTATTAATAATTACTCTTTTGTAATAGTTGATGAGTGTCACCATATTCCTGCTATTACTTTTGAGCAAATTGTAAAAAACTTTAAAGGTAAATATTTATTAGGTTTAAGTGCAACACCAAATCGAAAAGATGAATTGCAACCGATTTTATATCAGCAATTGGGTGATATTTCTTATGAGTATAAAAAGAAAAAAACTCACACTAATAAGTTGAAAATAATAAGAACGGACTTTGAAAGCAAGGCTGATAATTATGCTACAATCATAAATGAGCTATGTATTGATGAAAGTAGAAATAATTTAATAATTGATGCTATAAAAGCAAATATTGAAAGAAAAATTTTAGTTTTAACTGATAGAATAGAGCATATTAATGTATTAGAAAATCTATTAGAAAAAGAAAAAATTGATTTTATTTGTGTTCATGGAAGTCTTAATAAAAAAGAACAAGTAGAAAATATGAACTTAGTTAGAAGCAAATCTTTAATAATTGCAACCACTTCATATTTTGGAGAAGGAATAGATTTTCCTCATTTAAACACAATTATGTTTGTAACACCAATTTCTTATTATGGAAGATTAGTTCAATATTTAGGACGAATCGGACGCGGAAGCCAAGAGTGTTTAGCCATAGATTTTTTAGATTCAAGAAATGCCATGTTAAATTCTGCCTATAAAAAAAGGTTAGAAGGCTACAAACAAATGCATTATAAATAAAATTAAAAGGAGAAAGTTTAATGTTAGGAATCATTGTAGCAACAACACTTATAACATTAATTTTAAATTTAATATTAAAAAAAATACACTTACCTACAATTATAGGTTACATTGCAACAGGAACGATTATTGCTTATGTATTTGATTTACATGGAGCTGTAAATAATCATAATTTAAGAGAAATTGCAGAATTTGGTGTGGTTTTTTTAATGTTTACAATTGGTTTAGAATTTTCAATATCGCATCTTAAAAAAATGAGAACAGAGGTTTTTTTAACAGGAACTTTACAAATATTAATTACTACTGTTTTTGTATTTTTAATATCAAAGTTTATAATAGGACTTCCAACACAAACTTCATTGATTTTAGGAACAGCCCTTGCCTTATCGTCAACGGCCATTGTTTTAAAAACATTTAATGAAACAAAAGAGATAAATAAACCTTATGGAAGAAGAGTTTTTGGTATTTTAATTATGCAAGATATTGCAGTTATTCCAATACTTTTAATGATATCATTTTTTTCAATGACAGAAGAGGGTGATTTATTTCTTACTATTGGAAAAACAATCCTTGCAGCAACCGTTTTATTAGGATTATTATATACAAGTGGAAAATATTTACTTGAGCCTTTTTTAGGATATGTATCAGCTACAAAAACTGATGAATTATTTGTAGCATCAGTTTTATTGCTTGCAATGGGATCTGCATATTTAGCTTATTATTTTGGATTTTCATACTCATTAGGAGCTTTTATAGCAGGTATGATGATTGCAGAAACAAAGTTTAAATATCAAGTAGAAGCCGACCTTATTCCTTTTAGAAATATTTTATTGGGAGTTTTCTTTATTACAGTTGGAATGCAAATTAGTTTTAAAATAATTTATGATTATTTTTTAGTAATTATTGTTTTATTACCAATTATAATGGGTTTAAAATTTGCGATAATTTATACACTTGTAAGATTTGAAGACAATAAAAGAGTTGCATTTAAAACAGCTTTAGCTTTGATTCAAATAGGAGAATTTTCTCTAGCAATTCTAGAGCTAGCAAGAAGCAAAAGTTTAATTGATCCAACTCATTCACAAATTTTAGTAGTTACAATTGTAATATCAATGGTTCTAACTCCAATTATTTTAAAGAATTTATCAAAAGCAGCAGCTAGATTAATTCCTGATGATATTATGGCATTACCTGTTAATCAAAATGTTTCAGAAGATACAGAAAATCACGTTGTAGTATTAGGTTATGGAAAATTTGGACAAGCAATTGTTAAAGAATTAAAATCATTTGGTCAAAAATATGTAATTTTAGAACATAATGTAACTTTCTATCAAATTGGAAAAGAACAAAAAGAACCAATTGTTTTTGGAAATGCTGCTCAAAGACATATATTAAATTCAGTTAATATTACAAAGGCTTCTGCTGTAATTGTGGCTGTTAGTAATCCTGATTCATTAAATTTAATATGTGAAGCTGTTGGAGATTTAACCCACAACAGTAAAACTATTGTAACTGTTACAAATGAAGCTGATAAAGAAGCTTTAAGTGCTCTAAATTTGGAACATATAATTGTTGAGACAAAACAGATTGCAAAAGCAGTTGTTGATGAAGTTTTATATTGTAGATTGGATAAATAATATTAGGGTAAAACTAATTTTAAATAAGTAAAGATTATAATTAATATATAATAATTACTTATAATTTTTTATTTAGTATTAATGTTTTTTAATATAGACTTAAATTCTATATTTTATAAGAAAAGGATACTTAATGAAATTCTCAAAAATTGTTTTATCAATAAGCTTACTAGCTAGCACTCTACTTGCAGGTGAATTTGTTAATTATAGTGATTTATCAAAATCATTAAAAGCAGAAGCAAAGCAAAATGGTTTATATGCAACTACTGATGAAGTTAAAGCTGCATTAAAAGAAAAAGATTGGGCTGTTGTAGATGTAAGAACAGCAGAAGAATGGGCTGCAGGATATATTAAAGGAAGCCAAAGAGTAGGAAGAGAATCTGCTGAAAAAGCTATTGAAAATTTCGTATTAGATGACAATGGTAAATTAGCCAAAGATAAAATAATTGTTGTTTGCAATTCAGCATCAAGAGCTGCAATAGATGCACAAAAATTTAGACAAATGGGATTTACAACTGTAAAAATTTATGATTTACACTCATGGATTGATGAATGTAATCCAGTAATTACAAAATATTCAAGTGAAAAAGATAAAGAAGGAACTAATAAAGAGTTCGGAAATTTTTATGCAGAGTATTGTAAAAAACAGTAGATTTTTCTACTGTTTTAACACCTTTTAAAACTCTTTTAATTTCTACTTTTAAATATCATTTATTTTTGATTGAGCTTGAACATTTAATTTATGACACATTTTTATTCCATATAAATAAATTATCCACGAAATATAAATCCACAAAAATGTAAAAAGCAAGGTAGCAAGTGAACCATATATTGTTGTATATGTTTTATTATAAATAACATAATATACAAAGAGATTTTTTGTCGCTGATAAAACTACTAAAGTAATAAGTGATGAAATTAAAGCAGCTTTGTTATCTATCTTTCTATTTACACTTAATTTAAATAGAGTATAAAATATCAACCAAGTGAATAAATAAGAGATGATTATATTTAAAATATTATTATTATAAAAACTCATGGCAATATTTAATGCTACAAATATTATTGTTAATACAATTAAATAAATAGAATAAAATATAAATGAAATATGAATATCTTTTCTTTTTGCTTTGTGGATTTTATTTACAATATATTCATAATCTTTAAAAAACATTATAAATACAAATAACATATAAATAATTCCTAAAAAACCTAATTTATCAGAATTTGAAATATAGTTTTTTAAAGCATCTATAATATCATTTGAATGGGTTGGATTTATAATATTAAGAATATAAGAAGTAAATAGTTCTAAATAATTTTGAAACTCAGGGAAGCTAGAAACAATAGCTATAATTAAAGCAATAATAGGAAGAATAGAAAAGATAGTAAAGAAACTTAAAGATGCAGCATAATATGTAGTATCATCGTTGAAAAATTTCTCTACAATATTGAGTGCTTTTTTAAATAAGTTTTCTTTCTTATCTATTTCTTGCATTTTGGATTTATAAACCCATTTTTGCAGGATTTAAAATATTATTTGGATCAAATGCTTTTTTGATATTTCTAAATAAGTTCATTTCAGCTTCTGTAAATGCAATACTCATAAATGGTGCTTTAGAAGTACCAATACCATGCTCTCCACTTAAAGTTCCACCTAAATCAACAACATACTGAAAAATCTCTTCAATGGCTTTATGACCATCTGCCATCTCTTTTTCATTGTTCTTATCTTTTACCATTACATTTACGTGAATGTTTCCATCTCCTGCATGACCAAAACAAGGAACTTGGAATCCATATTTTTCACCAATTTTGTAAATTCCATCAAGTGCAATAGGAAGTTTTGATCTTGGAACTGAAATATCTTCATTTAATTTCTTTGTTCCATAAATCATTGTTGCAGGACTTGCATTTCTTCTTGCAAACCACAATTTTTTACCTTCATCTTCATCACGTGCTATAATAAACTCTGTTGAACCGTTTGCTGCAAAAGAATCTTTTAATGTTTGTAATTGAGATTCAATTTCAGCCATTGAACTAGCATCTACATCACCTACTAAAATTCCACCTGCATTATCAGGAAGAGAAATTTTAGGAAATTTTTGTTTTAAAGCTTTGATTACAAGGGCATCTAAAAATTCCATAGCAACAGGATTTGCACCAGCTGCAAGTGATTTAAATACAGCAGTCATTGCTGTATCAACGCTTGGAAAAACTCCCATATATGTTTGTTTGAATTTTGGTTTTGGAATAAGCTTTAAAGTAATTTCAGTAATAACTGCTAAAGTTCCCTCACTTGCTATTAAAATACCAGCTGTGTTATATCCAGCAACATCTTTAATAGTTTTTTTACCTGCAACAATAATATCACCATTTGGTAAAACAGCTCTTAATGCCATTACATAATCTTTAGTAATACCATATTTAGCAGCTCTCATTCCACCTGCGTTTTCACTTACATTTCCACCAAGTGTTGAATACTCTTCACTTGCAGGATCTGGAGGATAAAATAAACCTACGGCTTCTACGGCTTTTTGAAATTCCATATTTATAAGACCTGGTTGAACAACACCAACCATATTTTCCATATCTATTTCTAAAAGCTTATTCATATGTCTTTCTAAACTTAATACGATTCCACCAGCTGCTGGAAGTGAACCACCTGTAAAACCAGAACCAGCTCCTCTTGGAACGATAATGATTCTATGTTCATTACAATATTTTAAAATATCACTAATTTCTTGTTCATTTCTTGGAAATACAACAGCATCAGGTTCAAATCTTGTTCTTGTTGCATCATAACAAAAAGCTATTAGGTGCGCTTTATCACTTTTGATATTTTCGTCACCTACTATTGATGTTATATAATCTAAATGTTTTTTATCTATCATTTTGATAATCCTAAAATCCTTTTGTAGTACTCATCATAACTTAAACTTTTTTTATCAGAGAAAAATGAAAAATCTAAAATTGAAGATTCAATCTCTTCTACTCTTGTATAAAATGGCATTTGAATTTCATTATTATTATAATTTAAAGCATAACTTTCTAAAATAGCAAATGTTTTTGTATCAACTATAAAAACTTTATTATCTAAAACAAAAAATATTGTTCCTAAGTTTTGCTCAATTGCAAATTCTTGAAAATCTTCCTTTGTTGGATATGGTTGATTATTAATCTTTAACTTAGCAGCAAATATATCTGAGTGAATAAAATTATTTAATTTAAATCCTCCTCTTGCAGCTTGAAAAGAGTCTAATGTCGGAGCTATTAACAAAGAAGAGTTATACATATAGTTTAATACTAAAACATCTCCAACTGAAATTTCTCTTTTAGAAGTTGGAAGTGCATCTTGTTTTAAGTCATCAAATTTAAAAAATTCTACAACAGAACTATTTGCAGTTGAGCTTATAACTTTTGCATTTGAGATGATTAATCTTTTGTCATTATCAAAAATATGAACAACAATTCCAGATTGTCCCACAATTAAATTTCCTAAATTTATAGTTGTTTTGTTATCTTTAATGTTTTCAATTTTCATTCCCACTGGTTTGATTGAAAAGTTTTTCTTTGAAATTGTTGTATCTTCAATAGCTGGATTTTTTAAACCATTTTGATTATTATTTTTAATTAAATAATAAGTATAGTTAAATTTATTTTTAGAAGGTAAAATTTTTATATCTAATACATCCCAACCATTTTCTTTCATTTCATTTAAAGAAAATTTTCCCTCACACGCACCACCATCTAAAGCTATTGCTTCTGCATTAGAAGGTTTTTCGATGTTATTTTTAAAACATACCGTATCTTGAGCAAATAAGTTACTTGAAAGTAAACAAGTAGCACTTAGTAATAAAAGTTTATTTAATATTTTCATCATTATTTTCCTAGTTTTTTGATTGTAATTCTTGAAGTTTTTCTTTAACTTCATCTACGTGTAAAATTTCTATTTTTTCACCTTTTACACTTTTTTTCTTTCGAACACTTACCTTATCCCAAATAGCAGCAATTTTTCCTTCAGGGTTTATTATAAATGTAGTTCTAACAACTCCCATAAACTCTTTTCCCATAAATTGTTTTAGTTGCCAAACTTTATAATCTTCACATATTTTTTTACTCACATCTGATAAAAGAGTAATTGTTAAATCATATTTATCAATGAATTTTCTATGCATTAAAGTATCATCAGGACTAACTCCTAAAACAACCGCATCTAAATCATCATAAAATGAGTGCTTATCTGTAAAATCACAAGCTTGAGTTGTACAACCAGGCGTTAAGTCTTTTGGATAAAAGTATAAAACTATCCATTTACCTTCTAAATCCCTTGAACAAATTTCTACATCATCTTGATTTGGTGCGCAAAAACTAGGTGCTAGATCTCCAACTTTTAACATTATAATCCTTTATTTTTTTATTGCTATAAATGTGGCAAAGTTTACCCATTTGAAAATAGTTTCACAATGGCTAAATCCAGCATCTAATATCATTTTTTTATTTTCTTCTTCTGTATAAGGTATTAATACATTTTCCAAAGCTTCTCTTTTTTGAGAGATTTCAAACTCGCTATAACCTTGAGTTTTTTTAAATTCATAATATTCATCAATTGACTGCTTATTTAAAGTAGAGTTTGATGAAATCACTTTTTCACTAAAAATAAAAATCCCCTCATTTTCTAGGGAATCATATATTTTTTTTACTAATTTTTCTCTTTGAAGAGGTCTAATAAATTGTAAAGTATAGTTTGAAAGTATAAGTTTAGCTCCTTCATAAGAAACATCATGTAAATCAGCGTTTATAAACTCAATATCTACACCAAAAGCTTTTGCTTTTTTAGCTGCTCTATTTATCATAGCGCTTGAGTTATCAATTCCAAATAACTGTAAGTCATTTTTACAATGTTTGCTTAATTCTATTAAAGTAGAAGCAGTTGAGCAACCTAAGTCATAAACTTTATCGTTATTCTGTAAAAAATTGCATGCAAAACTTATTGATAATCTTTGCATCTCTTTATAAAAAGGAACCGAACGGCTTAACATATCATCAAACACTGATGCTACTTCTTCATCAAATTCGAACTGTTTTGTAATTGATTTATTAAATACTTTATCTATCATGTTAATATTTTATCTAAATGCATATTAATAAATATTAATAATTTTAAATTTAATAAATATTTGACTAAACAAAGAAGTTTCTAGCTAATTTTATATCATCAAAAATCTGATTTTTAAGCTCTTCAAAACTATCAAATTTTTTGTTATCTCTTATTTTTTCATAAAACTTTATTTGTGTACAATAGTTGTTATTTTTAATATCTTTATCAATAATATGTGTCTCAACTGCATATGAACCATCAGTTGTAACCCTGTGTCCTAAAAAAGTAATTGAGTTATACTCAATGTTATCTAAAATGGTTTTAGTAACATAAACGCCTTCTTTAGGAAGCAAAAACTCATCAACACGAAGATTAATTGTAGGAACAAAATTCTTAGCTCCTAATCCTTGTCCTGTAATTTGTTGACCATAAATTTTATACTCTTTTCCTAAAAGTTTATTTGCTGTTTTTATATCGCCATCTTTTAGATATTCTCTTATTATTCTTGTATGAACAGGAATATCATCTATTTTTATTTCATCAATTACTAAAACATCTCCATTAAAAAGCTCTTTTAGTTTTTGAGTACAATATCTTCTATTTTTTCCAAAACAAAAATCAAAACCAACAACTATTTTTTTCAAATTAGGAAATTCTTCTTTTATCAATTTTATAAATTCATCACCTTCTAGATGTTTTATATTTTCTAAAATATAATAATAAATAGGATAAATACTATATTCTTGTCTAAAACTTTTTGGAGTTAAGTTTGCATAACCTGATTCAATTGAAACAATGGCTCCATGTTCATCAAGATTTTTAAAAAGTTCTTGGTGAGCGCTATGCATTCCATCAAATCCTCCAATTGCAATTGAAGTTATGGTGTTTTTATTTACTAAAATAGAAGAGCTCTTCTTCATTTCCATCTTTTCCTTGTAGTTTACTCATACTTGAGTATTTTAGTTTCCAATTTAATTTTTGTGCATAAGCTAAAAAATCTTCCCTTGATTTTAATATTGCATTTTTATCTTTTACAACACCTTTTTTATCTCTTTTTACTTTAGTTCCAACTTCAAATTGAGGTTTAAAAAGTATGATAATATCTTTTGAAGCTAATCTATTTATATCTTCAATAATATGTAAAATAGAGATAAACGAAACATCACAAGTTACAATATCAAATATCTCATCTGATTGAAAAGCTCTAATATCTGTGTTTTCAAAGAATTTTATTTTAGAATCGTATTTAATTCTTTCATGAAGTTGATTACTTCCCACATCCACACAAGTTACTTTTGAAACACTATTTTCTAAAAGTATTTGAGTAAATCCACCTGTGCTTGAACCAATATCCAATGTGTTTTTATTTTTTAAATCAAAGTTTTCTAATTCTTCAAGAAAGTATTTTAGTTTATAAGCAGCTCTTGAAACATAAAAATCATCTTCTAAAAGCTCAATTTTGTGATCGTCTTCCACATTAAATGATGGTTTTGTTATAATCACACCATCAATTTTAACTTTATCTGATTTTATTAGTTCACAAGCTTTGTTTCTGCTTTGAATATTAAAGGTTTTTGTTAAATATATATCTAATCTCATGGGAGAAATTATAGTTGAAGTTTGTTCAAAAAGAGTTTAGTTGCACTATTGAAGAGAAAAAATCTAAATTTATAGCCTTTTTAATGCCATATTCTATGTTTGATGAAGTAATGGCTAGGCTTAGAACTGAACATCCAAAAGCTAGACATTTTGTTTATGCTTATAGATATTTAAATGAGTTTGATCAAATAGTAGAAAATAGCAGTGATGATGGAGAGCCAAAAGGAACAAGCGCAAAACCAAGCCTTGCTGTTATGGCTGGAAATGAGCTAATTAATACAGCAGTTATAATAGTTCGATATTTTGGTGGAATAAAACTAGGAACAGGCGGATTAGTGAGAGCTTATGGTGATAGTGTAAATGAAGTTATAAAAAATGCTTCCTTTAAAGAATATCAAAAATTAATGGAAAAAACTTTAGTTTTTGACTATGCAGAGTTATCAAAACTAGAATATCTTTTAAATCAAGAAAACATAAATATAATATCAAAAGAATTTGATAGCCAAATAAATCTAAAAATTGAGCTAACAAATGAACAATTTGAACTCCTAAAAACTTTACTTTCAAGAAATATTTTAGTATTATAGTAATTTTAAATATTATTTAAATAAATATATTTTGGAGTAATTACCATGAAACTATTGCTACTGTTTTTTCTAATCTTTTCTTTTTCTTCTCAAGCAAATACAGATGATAAAATTAATATAAATTTTAAAGATTTAAAAATTAGTGATTTTATTATGATTACTTCTAAAATTATAAATAAAAATATACTTTTTACCGATAAAATCGAAGGTACAATGGATTTTATTCCAAATAAAGAAGTATCAAAAAGTGATTTATTAAAAATTTTAGATTTGGTTTTAGAAGAAAAAGGTTATGTCCTAATTGATGAAAAAAATATACTAAGGGTTGTAAAATCATCAATGATAGAAAAAGATACTTTAATAATAAAATTAAATAATTTAAAAGCATCAGAAGCAAAGAAAAAAATAGACTTGATTTCAGCAATGAAATTTAATAAAGAAGAACAAAAAATAGCCATTATAGAAGATGAAAATAATAATTCTTT
>JAGOIF010000146.1 GCA_017995775.1 Aliarcobacter sp. | reverse complement strand
ATTTCGTCAAATTGAGCTTTAAAATTTGTATCTTTTGTATTAATTATTTTCATTTATATTTGTCCTAAAATCTCTTTTACAATATCTTTTAAATCTTTTTTTTCCACATCAACAACTATATGCGCAACTTTTTCATATTCAGATGCTCTTAAATTATAAAGTTTAATTGCTTCTTCCATATTTTGTAAAAGTGGTCTTTTTTTTAATTTATTTGCAGCATTTGGTGCTTCATTTATTCTGTCTAAGATTCCTTGAAACGATGACTTTAAATAGACAACCTTTCCTATTTTGTCTATATTTTCTTGCTTATAAAATCCACCACCTGTAGAAATAATAGTATTTTGCACACTAGATTCTAACCACAAAGAAGTTTTCTTTTCTAAGGCTCTAAAGTATGCTTCGCCATGTAATTCAAAAATCTTTTTAATTTTTCTGTTTTGCATACTTTCAATTAAATCATCAGTATCAATTGCATACATATCAGTTTTTTCAACTAAAGCACGTGCAACAGTACCTTTACCAACACCCATAAAACCGATTAATATAATGTTATTTTTTCTCATAGTTTTGGATTATATCTAAACTTATGTTAAATAAATGCCCTAAGTAAACTCTTTATTTATATTTATTCTCATATCTTTTTAACATAGAAATATTACCTAATATTCCACCTTGATGAATATATAAAAATTGAAAATTTTTGTCTTGTAAATTGTTTACATATTTTTCAAAACAAATCCATCCCAAACTATCATATAACAAATCAAATTCTATGTTCGTTTGATGTAAAAGTTCATTATGTATTTCGTAAAATTCTTTATATAATTTTCCAAAATGATATTTTTTTTCTGTTTTTATAATTGTTGGATGATTTTTTGTTTCTAGCTCATTAAACTGTTTTTCTAAATATTCTTCATTTCCAACACAAGCACAGGTTAATACTTCAAAAGGTAGATATTTTTGTAAAAATAAAGCAGTTGTTCCTGTTCCACTTGGTAAAAAAACTTTTAGATTTTCTATTTTATTTTCTTTTGCCCAAATTTTTATCTCATTTGCTAAAATTTCTATTCCGTATGAAGCCTCTTTTACAGCTCCACCTTCATTTATATATAATGTATCATCTTCAAAAGTTAAAGGAAGAGATTCTGCTTTTATATTCATTTTATTTTTTAAAGCAGATTGATAATTTCCACTTGGATTTTCTTTTAAAAAACTTGCAATATGATCAACATAATAATCAAATTCTAAGTTTTTTAATTTGCATAATACTGATAATGAATACATTGCATTTGATTGGGCAGAACCACTTGAGACTATTTTTTTTATTTGAGGAAAGTCATTTTTTAGGAAATAATAAAACTTTCTTGCTTTATTTCCTGAAAAATCAACATCTAGTAAATCATCTCTTTTTATAAAATATTTTTGCTTATTAAAAGTTATTTGTTCAATTGGTGAATTTGTGTAGTTCATAAAAAATTGTACCATCTCTTAACAAAAACCTTGTACAATAGCAAAAAAATTATTGGGGTTATTATGGATTTAATGAGTTATATTGATAAAGGTGGAATTATCGTTTATATTTTAATAGTGTTAAATATTATCGGTTTTACTATCATTTTATGGAAATTTTTTACACTTCCAAGAAAAAATGCCATATTAGAAAAAATAAGAGCAAAGGTGAAAATAAATTCATCAATTTTGTCTCAAATTGAGTATGAAGTAAAAAAATTAGAATCAGGTCTTACTATTATTAAAAATATTGCAACAATAGCGCCACTTTTAGGACTTTTAGGAACGGTAATTGGAGTTTATAAATCATTTGAAGCAATTACTCAAAATGGACTTGGGGATCCTACTATTTTTTCAAATGGAATTGGAATTGCTTTAATTACAACGATTGCTGGTTTAATAGTAGCAATTCCACATCAAATTGCTTATAATCATTTTATATCAATGATTGATTCTATTGAACTAAAAGCTAAAAAAGAATTAGTTGGAAATGACTAAATGAAAAGAAGAGAATCTTTAAGTTTAGATTTAACACCTGTAATTGATGTTGTTTTTATTCTTTTAATATTTTTCATTGTTACATCTGTTTTTAAAAAAGAAGAATTAGCTTTGATGCTTGATTTACCAACATCAAATGCAAAAGAGATGGAAATTAAAAAAGAACAAATTTTTATAGAGTTAAGTCAAAATAAATTAGCAATAAAAGGAATTGAAGTATCTTTTGAATCTTTAGAAGATAATTTAAAAGCTGTTAAAAATAAAGAAAATCCAGTAATTGTGAGAATCGATAAAAAAGTAGAATATCAAAGAGTTGTAAAGGTTTTGGATTTATTACAAAAATATAACCTCTCAAATCTTGCTTTAGTTACAAACGAAGATTCAAAAAAATAATTAACCTTATATCTTTTTTAAAATTATGATAGAATTATAAATATATTATTTAAAGGAAACGTAAATGCAATATAATGTAAAACAACCAATTTCAGGTTTTGAAGATGTTAAAGATGTAGTTATCGAAAATGCAGATGGAATAACTTGTTTATTAAAAAGTGCAAATGAAGATACTTATATGCAAATCGCATTAGTTCATGCAAACTCTGATGTAAGTTTTGAAGTATCTGATGAGATTCAAAAATTATTGGGTTTAAAAGAAGATTCAAAATGTTCTATTTATTTTCCTGTGATTATTGATAAAGATGTTGAAAAATCTGTAATCAATTTAAATGCACCTTTTTTATTCAATGAAGATAATAAAACTGTTGCACAATGTGATTTAAGCAAAGCATAGTCAAAACTGCTTAATTCATTGTCTCTAAGAGTAGAATTTAACTTATAAATTTCTACTTTTAGTAAATTTTAAACTAAATTTTTCTTCTAAACTCCACAAAAAGCCTATTTCTTCTAAAAAACTCTTAAAATTTTAACAAAAAAGTATATTTCTTAATTTTTGTGCTATAATGTCAGCATTGAAAGATGGTTTAGGGTTCATCTATAGTTTATGTTTTTCTTGTAACGCTAGTTTTAAGTACACAATCAATCTAAAGAATTCTCAATTTATATCTTCAACACTTTAGAAATGAAGTATTTTAACAAAAAAAGGAGTTACAATGGCAACATTAGTAAACGGTACAGTAAAATGGTTTAATAGCGAAAAAGGTTATGGTTTTATCGAGCAAGACAATGGTGGAAAAGACGTATTTGTTCATTACAGAAACATCAACAACACTGGTTATGGTAGAGTTTCATTAAATGACGGTCAAAAGGTTACTTTTGAAGTTGGTCAAGGTGAAAAAGGTCTTCAAGCAGAAAACGTAACAGCTTTATAATTTTAGCTTTACTATTTAAAAAGGGAAGAGATTTTATCTCTTCCCTTTTTTTTATTCAAATTTTTCTAATATTTTATAAATAATCACATCTTTTTTTGAACTTTCAAGTAAATCAAATGAGAAAATACTAAAGTTAGTACTAATACAAAGACTTACTAAATCAATAGATTCACTATCGATTGATTCTTCAACTGTTCTTGTAATATCTAAAAAGTTTTTTACTTTTTTAAATACTTTTATATCAGAGGGAATATTAAGTTCACTCATAAATTTATCTAAATTATCTTTTGCTTCATTTGCAAAAAAACTTATATATTCTTGAACTTCTTTATTTTCATAACCATACATTTTTATTTTATCTTCTATTAAAGTTCTAAAATAATGCTCTATATGAAAATTTGCTTTAGGAAATAGTTTTACTAGATTTTCAATATTCTTTTTTGATGATTTTGATAAATCTGTTGGTATTAAAATATCTTTATAATCTGGATTATCTTCTGTTTTAATTACAATTACTGGAACATCTAGTTTTCGTACGATTGATCCTAAATTAGAACCATTAAAAAGGTCTTCAACAAAAGTTCTTTCTCTTCTAAATCCTACAATTACTGTTGAGATATTATTTTGTTCAATATGCTCTTTTACAGTTTCAATAAATTTACCACACTTAGAAAAAACATCTGCTTCATCTTTGTACATATCTTTTAAAAGTTCTTTACTTTTTATTAAAGAATCTTCTGTTTTAGCTTTGAAAAATTTTAAAAATGATTCATCTTCCACATGAAGAACTTCTAATCTTTTTCCATAAGTTTTTGCAATCTTGATTGATTTTTCAGCTACTGTTTGACTAAAATCTTGAAGATCACTTAGTACTAATATTTTATCTTTACTCATTAGATTATTAACTCCTTTTACAATTTATAATTATTATTACTATTGATTGTACCTATTGATGACTTAATAATTTTTGAATTTATATGTAAAAAATATTATTTGAAATTATAGCGGTG
>JAGOIF010000052.1 GCA_017995775.1 Aliarcobacter sp. | reverse complement strand
CCTAAAATATAAAGAAGATTTAGAAGGTCAAATTTTAGAAAACCAAAAGCAAAAAGAAACTTTATTAAGAGCACAAAAAGTTGCTCATATTGGAGACTGGAAATTAGATATAAATACTAATAAAGTTTTTTGGTCAAATGAAGTTATTCGTATACTTGGAATGCAGAATAAAAATAAAGATGACTTTGGCGTAGAACTTCTTAAAAATGTAGTAATTGAAGAAGATATAAGTAATTTGGTAAATTCATTGAATGCTTGTATAAATACAGGAGCTGAACATAAAGTAATTTATAGAATAAAAAAACCAAATAATGAAATAAGATGGATAGATTGTAGAGGAGAATTAGATGAAGACAAATTATCTATTATAGGGTATAGACCTACAAAGGGATTTTTTTTCCAACAATATTTAAACTAAACTTAAAATGATAAGGAAATCCCTATATAATGGCTTTTCTATCTTTTTTACTTATCTTCTACTTTTAGATTTATTATTTTCTCTAAATTAAATTCAAATTCTTTTTTATTTGTTTCTATTCCAGTAAAATCATATTCACCATAAAAATTAATATGTTGCCAATGAACAATAGAACCATTTTGAATTGATTGAATTATTAATGATTTTTCATTTTCATCAGTTTCTTTTGCTAATTTATCAGAGAAATATAAATAATTCCAACAAATAATAGCATTTTGAATTAATCTTAGGGAATTACTTGCTATATCTTGTTCTTCTTTTGTAGCATACATGTATTCTCCATTATTTCCAAAAAATATTGCTTTAGAAAATTTATTTGCATTTTCTATTTTATTTAATTGCTTTTCAATTTGTTGACGAAGCGTAACATCATCAATATATTCAAGGAGAAATTTTGTTTTTATTATTCTTCCAAACTCTCTTAATGCTAAATATGTTTTATGTTGTTTTGGATAGGAAGTAAGTCTTTTAAGAAGTTGTGATGCTGTAGTTTCTCTCTCTTTTATTGTAAGAACAAATCTTAAAATATTTTCCCATTGTTCTTCTATTAGTTCTATATTGATTTGTTTTATTGGTAAAACTTTATATCCTAATTTGTGATACTCTTTTTTTGCTTCAAATGCATATAGTTGCTGTTCTTTAAAATTTTTAATTCTTGGTGCAAATGAAAAACCTAATAGATGTGTTAGAGCAAATACAACTTCACTATAGCCAAAAGTGTCTGTCGAATGAATATCACTCTGAATTGTGTCATTATGCATTAAACCATCAATTACATAAGCAGCTTCTCTTTCATTTGCATTGATTACAGTTGAATAAAATAGTCTATGTGATTCATCAATAAACATATATCTACTAACACCTCTTCCTAATCCAAAATATTTAAATGAATATCCAGCATTTAAAGAATCAACTGAAATATTAAACTTTTGACCATCACTTGCTGTATGATTTTTGTCTTTATCATTTTTAAAAAGTTTTACTATGTCTAACTGTTCTGTAAAAGCTATGATTTTATCATTTGCTTCAATTAAATTTTCATTTGATAAATACCAATTACTTGCATGTTCTATATCATGTTCAAAAATACCTTTTGAAATTTTAGCCATTCTTGAAATGTTGATATTACAACCATATCCAATAATAGATGCAAATAATGCTTCTATCTTTATGTTACTTCTATTCCTTCCTAAAGAGTAATGTGTAAATACTTTTGTAAAACTAATATAGCTATTAATCTCTTCCAAAATTGATATTAATGGAATAAATTTGTCTTTTGGAAGCCATTTTGTTAATGGATCTAATGATATATCTTTTTCAACTTTTGGAGTAGTTATTGTAAAACTATTTTCACCTTTTAGATGAAAATATAGATTTAATTCCTTTGAAATTTTTTCATTAACATCTTTAAAAGATGAGTTTAGTTGCTCTTTTAAATAGGTTGTAGTTTTTTTGCAATTAGCAAAATGTAAAAGATTGTATTGTTCCAATAAATCCATCTTTTCTTTTTTGAATTTATTAATATCCAATAAATATGATTCAAATGCTCTATATCTATAAGAGTTTAGAAGGTTTAATTTTCCTGATTTAATAGCTTGTGATATTTCAATAAAAAATAGTATTTTATATAATGAAATTCTAAAATGTTTAGTATTATTTTCATCTTTTTGAAATAGTAAACTTTGAATATTTTTCTCTAAAAAATCTTTTGGAGTTGATGAATTCAATTTCCCATTATTGTTTTTATAATGTTCTATTGCTTTTATAAAAGATTTTTGTGAATTGTTTGTATCAAAATCAACATTTTGGATAATCTTAGCTATTCTTATTTGTAATTTAGAAGAGTTATTCTCTAGCATATCATAAAAAGAAGTCTCTTCATTTAATGAATTAAAATCTATTGATTTTATTTTTTGAAACTCTTCATTTTTTGTTAATTCTGTAATTATATTCTCTATAAAAGATATTTTATCTTCACTTGAGAAATCATTTTTAATAATTGATTCTAAATTTAATATATTTGGAATAATTTCTGTTTGTAAGAATTGTGTTAAGTCTTTAAAATTCTTTGTTCTGCTATGTTTTTGATCATAATAAATTGTTTGGTGTTCTCTTAATGTGGTTTGTTTTATTGATTGCATCACTTGTACGAAAATATCAATTAAATAGTCACTTCTTATTTTTACTTGATGTAGCACAAAACATATCAAATCAAAATATTGTTTATGTTTTACTTTTCTACTAATTTGATGCATATCAGATTTTTCAACCCATTTTGCATAGTGAATAATAGTGTTATCATCTAATGAAAGCTCTTTTAAAATAGGTTCAAGTTGTTTTGATAAATCATTTAAATATCTAAAATCAATATTAGATTGTCTAACTTTAGTAGCATTTACAGAGTGTAAAACTCTTTTATATTTACCAAGAACATATTTAGTAGGGTTTGAAACATCTTCTTTTAAAAGATAATCAAGATTTTTTAAGGCTTCATGATTTTCATATTTTTTGATTTTTTTATAATCTAAGGTGTTTTGTGCATTTATTGATGATGAAATGATAGTTGTTATTTGAGTATAGCTAGGAACTTCTATTCTTAATTCCATTGATTTTTCTACTAACAAATAAAAAATATCTTGTGTTTTTAATAGCTTTTTTACTAATAAATCTGATTCTTTTTGAAGAATATCATATATATGTGAAGTAAATTTAACACAAGAAAAATGTTTTTTTATTGTATTTTTATATGTAGCTAATGAACTATGTCCAATATCAGTGGAATATGAATTATCATCAAATTTAAATTTAGAAGCTATGTATTTTATATCTTCATCATAATATGAAGTTGGATTAAAAAATCTATGTGTTATTTTAAAATATCCAAACATCAATATAAAATGAATTTGATTACTACTGTTGTTGAATGAATAAACTTGTTGTTCTAATTCAATTGGCAGTTTAAAAATTTCATTTTTTAGCTCTTGATTTAGAATTGGTGGTTCTTCAAACTCTTTTTTTTGGATAGATGTTAAAATCTTAATAAGTGGCATGAAGAACCTTTAAATTATAGGAAATTGTATACATATGTCTGTATTTACATATTTGAACTAAATTTAGCAAAGAAATTGATTTAATAATAGTTTCTATAAATTATTTTATATGGTTTTAAATAATCTATAATTCTACTTTTAAAAGCTTTTATTTTTAGAATTTATACCCAATTGATAGTATTGAATAAGTATTCTCTTTATTATAAAAACTATGATTAGCATCTTCTTTTTCAAATCCAGTTTTAATATTTAAATATATATTTTCATAAGAAAAAGGTTTATCCCATCTAAATATAGTATTAATACCAAAAATATCAGCATTTATCTTTTTATTTACTTCAAGATTAATTTCTTCATAATCTTTTTTTCCAATATTAGAAAAAATAGAGAATAAAAAATTTTCTGTTAAATTTATAGTTGTTCCTACTAGTAATTCATATTTATTATATGAACTTGATTTCCCTTTAGCATCATATATTTCATAAGATAAATTAGTTATATAACTTAAATCATTATCGAAAATTTTTGAATTAAATTTGTTTTCAAAAAGAAAAAGATGCCTATTCCCTTCTCTTTTTAAATCATTATTTATAGTTTCCTTGCTGTATTCAATTGTGCTAAGTTCATATTTAATCATTCCTTCATGATTATCAAAAAGTGATAAACCATAGCCAGTGTAAAAACCAATTTCTGTTACATCTGTTTTTTCTCTATCAACTTCTTTTAAAAATGGATTTTTCCACTCTTTAGATAAATTAAACTTTAATCCAAAATCAAATACTCCAAAATCTGAATTAATTAATGAACCTATATGAGCTCCATTTATATCTGAGGATACATATAAATTTAAAGTATCATTTAGATTATGTCCATAGTACATTTCAAAATAAGGAAAACTTTCATTTTCATCTTGTGCTTCATTTAATTGAATAATAGTTTTTCTTGATTCTGGTGAAAAATTATTTTTTAATTTTTCACTACCACCACCTATTTCTATATAATTTTGTTCATTAGCAAATAAAATAGTTGCTAATAAAATATATAAGAATATTTTTTTCATTTTTCCTCCAATTTTTTAATAAAAAGATTTTAAAAAAAATTAGTGTGGAAGTTATGTGAAACTAAAAAGATTTTAAAATATAATTTTAAATATTTCCAAGCTAAATGCTTGGAAAATATCTATTTGTGAGTATAAAGTTTTCTGATTTTATCATCAAGTGGAGCTATTAATTTGTATAAAGCTGGAACTACAAATAGACTTAACATTGTAGATATTATTAAACCACTTATAACACTAATAGCCATAGGAGCTTTTATACTTGATCCCTCACCAATAGAAAGGGCAAGGGGAAGCATACCTAAACACATAGATATAGTTGTCATTAAGATTGGTCGTAGTCTTGATATCCCTGCTTGAATAATTGCTTCATCTAAAGTTGTATTATTCTCTCTATTCCTATTTGCAGCATCAACTATTAAAGTTGAGTTTTTACCAACTAAACCAAGAAGTAAAAATAATCCCATCATACTAAATAAACTCATATTCATATTTGCTAAATAAAGTCCTAAAAATGCCCCTGTAAAACTAAGTGGCATTGCACTCATGATGATAATTGGTTGGAGTGGAGATTCATATAATGAAGCAAGAATTAAATATATCATTATAAGAGCAGCAACAATAGCAACACCAAAGGCATCAGAAGTATCTTGCATATCTTTAGCATCTCCTTCAAAAGTATAAGTTACTCCATCTAAAAGCCATTTATCTTTATTTTCAACTACAAGATTGATTAGAGTATCTAAAGCTAAACCATCTTTCATATCAGTTCCAACAGTAACTTGTTTTTGTCTATTATATCTTTTTATTACAGAAGCTAACTGTTTTGTATTTATATTAATTAAACTTGATAAAGGAATAAGTTCTTCTTTATCATTTTTTACATTTAATTGATTTATCACATCTATATTTGTTCTTAAATCATCTGATAATCTCATAACAATATCATATTCTTTACCATTTTTATTAAAATTACTTATTGTAATTTCTCCTGAATAAGCCATTGCAATTACATTTGCAATATCACTACTTTTTACTCCAAATTTTGAAGAGTTTTGTTTTAATATCTCAATAGAAAGTTCATCTTTTTTAGGCTGAATATTATTTTGAATATTTGTTGTTCCGTTTATTGTTTTTAAATAATCAATCAATTTATTAGCTGATTCTTCAGCAAGTTTTGAATCATTTGCTTTTAATATAAGTTGAAATGGTGTCATAATTTCTGCACCTGAATTCATATCATCTGTTTCATTTACATTTATCTCTATATTTTCAAATGTTTTCGATTTATGTCTAATCTCTTCCATAATTTGACGTTGAGTTTTTGCTCTTTTATCTATTGGAACTAATCTAACATAAATTGAACTTTCATAAATATTTCCATTTAATCCAATAGTCAAAGAAGAGTAATCAACTTCACTTATTGAAAGTAACTCTTTTTGAATATTTATTGTAGTTTTTTTCATCTCTTCCATTGAAATATTTGCATTTGCTTTGATTATTACTTCAAACTGACTTCTATCTTCTTTTGGCATAAATACCATTCCTAGATTTGAAGATAAAATTATAGATATTGCAAATATAGAAAAGCCACTTATTAAAGTTACAAATTTAAACTTTATTGCTTTTGTTAAAAGATTTTTATATATTCTATCCATCGATAAAAATATTGATTCAGTCATCAAATAAAATTTCGAATGTTTTGGATTTACCAAAAGTGAACTAATCATAGGAATAACTGTAATTGCTACAATATAAGAAATTATTACCGAAGCAACAATAGTTATACCAAAACTTTTAAAGAATTTTCCTACTATTCCACTCATATTTGCAATAGGTATAAAAATCGCTAAAAGCATAGCTGAAATAGCTAAAACAGAAAAAGATATCTCCCTTACTCCCTCTAACGCTGCCTCATATCTACTTTTTCCTAGTTCAAGTTTTTTATAAATATTTTCTATTACAACAATTGCATCATCAATAATAATTCCTATTGATAATGTTAAAGCTGTAAGTGTTAAAATATTTAGTGTTTGCCCACTCCAACCCATTATTGCTAGAACACCTAAGATTGAAATAGGTAAAGAGATAGCTGCAATGATTGTAAAAGTAAAATTTCTTAAAAATACAAATACAATTAAAGAAGCCAAGAAACAACCCAAAATCAAGTCAAATTGAACACTTTTGTAAGTTGATTCAATAAAATTTGTTGTATCAAATAATAAATTTATATCAAAATCATTTGATAATCCTTTGATATATGGAATTTTTTCCCTTACTGATTTTGCAATATTTACCTCATTAGCACCTGAGATTTTTTTTACTTGTAATAATACACCTTTTTGTTCATTATAGTTTGCAAATGTTCTTTCATCTTCTATTGTTTCTTCAACTTTTGCAACATCTTTTAATCTAACACCATCTTTTATTTTTATATTTTCTAGTTGTTCAACATTTATTGCATCTGAATCAATTGAGATATTTAATTCTTCTTTTTCTTGAACAACTCTTCCTCCATCTTTTTTGATATTTTCTTCATCAATTTTTGAAGATAAGTCATTTAAATCAAGATTATATTTACTTAAAAGAGTAGTATCTGGATATATTTTTAGTACTTTATCCCTAAAACCTGCAATTTCTACTTTTCCAACACCTTCAATACTTTGTAAAACAGGTTTTACTACTTCATTTGCATGAAGCATTAATTTATCAAGATTATCAAGTTTTGTTGATAAAAAAAGAGTTATTATAGGTGCAGAACTACTTGAAAATTTTTCAATTATAGGTTTATTAGCTTCTTTTGGTAAATCAACAGTTGAAACCTTATCTCTAACATCATTTGCAGCTTCTTCAACAGGTTTACTTAACTCAAATTGAGCAATAACAACTGATTGATTTTTTGAAGTATCTGATCTTATTATATCAATTCCAGAAATACCACTTATCGCTTCTTCTATTTTATCAGTTATTTTACTTTCAATAATTTCAGTTGAACCTTGGTCATAATTAGTTATAACACTAACAACGGGATAATCAACATTTGGTAAGAATGCAATTGGCATTTTTTGGATTTGAGTATATCCAAAGAATACCAAAGCAAATACAAACATAAAAGTTGTAATTGGTCTTGAAATAGCAAATTTGTACATATTAGTTTCCTTTTATTAATCCATCACCAAAATTACCAATTTTTAAATCTACACCATAAGCTTCTGCATTTAATTTTTTGTCACTATTTAATGTAGGATAAATTTTGTAAATTTCAACACAATTTTTATAATCATCTTTTTTTGAGTTTAAACAAAATTCATCTCCAACTTTCACATCTTGAGCGAATTTTGAATCAAATGCTAATAAAAGTTTTTTTTCATTTGAAACAAGTTTTAATAAAGCTTTTTCAGTATTACTTGACATATCACCAACTTCTATATTTTTTTCAGAAATTACACCAGAAAATGGAGCAATGATTTTCATTTTTGATAGTTTTGCTTCATTTAAAGTTATTAAATCTTTTGCACTTTTTAACTCT
Organism: Aliarcobacter sp.; assembly: GCA_017995775.1. GTDB lineage: Bacteria > Campylobacterota > Campylobacteria > Campylobacterales > Arcobacteraceae > Aliarcobacter. Next base: position 6,027 of record JAGOIF010000052.1, on the reverse strand, counting down.
GATTCCAATTTATCTAAACTATTTTTATCAAAAACTTCTGCACTTTTTTTATATCTTTCATATTGAGTTAATAAAAATTTATATTCATTCTTTGATATTTCAAGATTCGCTTTTTCTTCTGAATCATTTAGTGAAAGTAAAACTTCACCTTTTTTTACTTTGTTTCCTACATCTGTATTTATTTTAGAAACAATACCAGATGTAGAAACATTTAAAGAGGCTTCATTTAATGCTTTTACTTCATAAGTTGCATAAACATCAGCAAATAAAATATTTGTTAGAAGTATTATCATAATTTGTATTTTTTTCATTTTATTCCTTTATAAGTGTTAATAAATCAATTCCAAGTGCGAAAGCAAGATTGGCTTTTTTTAGTTCAATATCATTTTTTGCTAAGATTACTCGATAGTTTGCATCTTGTTTTTTTGTAAGTTCAGTTAAATATTCAGTGTAACTTATCAAATTTGCATCAAATCTTTTTTTACTAAATTCATAAGTTGTATTTGTAGCTTCAAGCCCTGATGTTGCACTATCTAATTTAACTTTTGAAGATTCTAGTGATTTTAAAGCTAGTTTTCTTTCAATTTGAATAGATTTTTCTTTATAAGCAATCTCTTTATTTAAAGCTAAAGCCTCTAATTGACTAGCTTCTTTATCTTTTGAGATTTTTCCAAAATCTAAAATAGGAAAGCTGATTTGAAATATTATTTGATTATTCAATTTATCATTATATGTTTCATCATAATGCAAATATTCTTGTTTTTTTAAAGAATCTGTTATTGATATTGTAGGTAAATAATTAAAACTATCAGATGTATATTTTACACTTTTAGCTTCAAGTTTTTTTGCTTCAATATCATATCTATCATTTTCTTCATAACTTGGCTCAATCAATCTTTCTTCATCATGTAGTGAAATTTCACGACCTGTCAAAAGAGATAGTTGTAATATTGAATTTTCTAAATCTATTTTTAAATTTTCAATATCATATAAAGCCTCTTTTTTTGATGCAATTAAAGCTTGAAGTTTATCTTTTGTTTCAAGGTCATTTTTTACTAAAATTTCAAATTTTTTTATTTGACCATTTAATTCATTTATTTTGTAATTTATAACATCAATAGCAGATTTTGTATTTTGATATGAAAAATATTGTTTTATTACCTCTAACATAATCTCTTGCTTTAAATATTGAGTTTTTAGTTTTTGTGATTCATGTAAATTTTTTTTAGATAATTCATTATTTAGTATTTTGTTTCCATCATATAAAATATATGAAGCTTTTAATTCTCCATAAGCTATATCCTCAGGTTCATTACTTAAAACTTTTGAATTATTTTCATAAGCCCCAATTAGATTAAATGTTGGATAATTATCTTTTGTTGCTGATTCATACTGTTTTTTAGCCATCTCTTGTAAAGCTTGTTGTGCTTGATAATTTTCATTTGTTACTTCAATATTACTTAAAAGTTCTTTTAAAGAATTTGCATATAGTGAAGTTGCAATAAAAATTAATACAATGATTTTTTTTAACATTAATGTTTCTCTCTTTATTTTTTATTACAAAAAGAATAGAATAAATTTATGGGAAAAATATGGGAAAAATTTAATAAGGACATTTTTTCTACATTTATTCAAAATACAATATATAAATAAAAGGTTAAAGATGAATGAGTTTAAAAGTTTAAAGATTTTATATATTGATGATGAAAATTCTATAAGAGAAAATGCTGTTGAATATCTTGAGTTTTATTGTAATAATGTTTATGAAGCAGATAATGGAATAAGTGGCTTTGAAGCTTATGAAAGATTTCAACCTGATATTATAATCAGTGATATAAAAATGCCTAAGCTAAATGGTATTGAAATGGTTAAAAAAATTAGACAAAAAGATAAAAAAACTAAAATTATTCTCGCTACTGCATTTTTAGAAACATCTTATTTATTGGATGCAATAGAATTAGGTCTTATAAAATATTTATTAAAACCAATTACAGCTGATAAACTTTTACCTGTTCTTAAATCTTGTATTGAAGATATTATTGAAGATAAAAGTATATTTTATTTAAATGAGGAGTTCACTTTTGATACTTTAAATAAAACTCTATTTTTAAAAGAGGAACAAATAATTTTAACAAAAAAAGAATTACTATTTTTAGAACTTTTGATTAAAAATAGTAAGAGAGCCGTTAAGTATTGTGAATTTAATAACTACGTATGGCATGGAGATATGACAGAAGATTCGATGCGTTCTATTGTAAAAGATATTAGAAAAAAAACGTTTAAAAATATAGTTAAAAATATTTCTGGAATTGGTTATCAAATAAATGTTTAATCTAATGATAAGAATTCTTATTTTAAATCTCTTTTTTTTTATAAATTTACATGCACAGAATCTTAAAGAACAGATGTTAGAAAAAACTTTTATCTCATTTGATGGGAAAAATTTTATTAAATTTAAACAATTAGATAAAAAAAACTATGAACAAAAATATACTAACTTAGTATTAAAAATAGAAATTGATGAAAAACTTTTAAAAAATGATGTTTATTATATAAAGATATTAAGTACAAAAGATAGTTTTAAAAATAGTAATTACTCTTATGAATTTATAAACAAAGTACCTATTATTAAACTTGAAAATATAAAAAATGATTTAATAATAAATTTTGATTTAGAAAATCAACATCTTTTTTTTGATTTGGAGCTCTTTAATGAGTTTGAATATAAAAATATTTTAAATGAAGAAAAACTTTTATTTGGAATTACTTATGGGATAATATTATGTGCTTTTTTATATAACTTTGTCTTTTTTCTTTATAATAAAGAAAAGATTTTTCTTTATTATTCATTATTACAAGTATCTCTTTTATTTCTTTTAGTACTATGTTCAAAAAATTCTTACATTATTAATTTACTTGATAACAATGGAAATAATATAGATATTTCATTAACTCTTTTATTAAATTTATCAATATTATTATCAATTTTATTTAATATGGAATTTTTAAATACTAAAAAATATACACCAAAAATACATACTTCTTTATGGCTTTTAATTTTTTTAGATTTATTAGATATTTTTTCATTATTAATTACAAATAAATCATTTATTATTGATTATATTCCACCCTATATATTAATCTTTCTTTTGCTTATCTTTGCTTTTTTTGTTTTAAAGCAAGGCTATAAACCAGCATTATTTTATATTATTGGATGGTTTTCTCTATTTATTTTTGTATTTTTATCTCAAAGTAGTTTTTCTGATTATAATGAAAATTATATGTTGCATATTGGCATTCCTTTGGAGTCTTTACTATTTTCATTTGCAATTGGATTCAAAATGAGACAAACCGAATTAGAAAAACAGCAAAATGAAACTATTTTAATAAATAAAAGTAAATTAGCCTCAATGGGAGAAATGATTGGGAATATAGCCCATCAATGGAGACAACCTTTAACACATCTTTCATATATAATTATGAATTTAAAAGCTGCTTATGAAAATGATAAACTTGATAAAAAATATTTAGAAAAAAAAACCGATGAAGCTAATAAGCAGATAGAATTTATGTCTCATACAATAGATGATTTTAGAAACTTTTTTAAGATTTCTAAACAAAAAGAGGAATTTAGTTTAATAGAATGTATAAATGAAAGCATAAATCTTTTAAATGAAAGTTTTAAATCTTTAGATATAAAATTAAATTTTAATTACACTGAAAATTTTAGAATCAGAACTTATAAAGGTGAGTTCGCTCAAGTAATTTTTAATCTTTTAAATAACGCAAAAGATGAATTTATAAAACAAGAGATAAAAGATGCAAAAATTATAATAAATATAATTAAAAAAGAAGAAAATATACTTATAGAAATTATTGATAATGCAGGTGGAATAAGTGAAAAAATAATCAAAAAGATTTTTGAACCTTATTTTACAACAAAAGAAAAAGGCTTAGGTATTGGACTTTATATGAGCAAGGTTATAATTGAAAAAAATATTGGTGGTAAATTAGAAGTTGAAAATACAATAAATGGTGCAAAATTTATAATTTATTTAATAAATTCACAAATTTAAATTATGATATTAAATTATTCTAATAAAAAATCCTTCTACCATTTAAACAATCTACTAAAATAGCTTATATAAACTTTAATTGAAATATTATTTTTCAAGCACTCTTTTTGCATAATCTCTTAATTCACCATTTGGTGAAATATATTTGTATAAAGTTGCTCTTGTGATTTTTAACTCCTTACAAAGTTCAGTAACACTTGTATCTCTATTTTTCATACTAGCTTCTGCAAGTCTTACTTGAGCTTTTGTAAGATTGAATTTTCTTCCACCCATTCTTCCTCTTGCACGAGCTGCAGTAATACCTGCTATTGTTCTTTCTCGAATAAGTTCTCTTTCAAATTCAGCTAATGCTCCAAATATAGAAAATATCATTTTACCTGCAGGTGTTGTTGTATCTATATTTACACCTTGACCACTTAAAACTTTAAATCCTATTTTTCTTTTTGTTAAATCTTCAACAGTTTGAATAAGATGTTTTAAATTTCTTCCAAGCCTATCAAGTTTATATACAACTAATATGTCATCTTCTCTTAAAGCTTTTAGACAATTTTCTAGTCCTGGTCTTGCATCTTTACTTCCAGAAATTTTATCACTATAAATATTTTCTTCTTTTACTCCTGAATTTGTAAGAGCATCAATTTGTAAATCTAAAACTTGTGAATTATCTGATTTTGAAACACGAGCATAACCTATTAACATTTTAAAAATTCCTTTTTGAAAAAATATGTAAATTAAATGAACGTTTAATTTACATTATAAAAACCATACCAAATTATATTGTAAAAATGTAAATTAACTAATATATTATTCAAAGTATATTAAATATATCATAGAATTTAAATAAAATACACTAAAAAGGAGTTTTTTGTACTTTTAGAAATTTTTACAAAAAATTAAGAGAAAATAGTTAATGATTTTATATTAGAATTAGATTTAAGCTATTTTTAAATATTGTTGGAAAAAAAATCCCTTTGTAGGTCTATACCCCATTTTCAATTCCTTTAATTTTTTAATAGACTAACGTGTAGTTCAAACGACAGTTCTTCTGTTCATTTCGAGGTTTTGTTAGTTTTTTTAATTATTCATTACTTTTAAAATAATCATATGCTGATAGTTTTTTTATTGTTTCAACTAACTTTTTAGGACTTAGTTTATTTTTTATGTAACTATCTTTGGTATCTACTCTCCAAAATAAATCACCTTCACTAGAAAATTCATTTCGTCTTGCTCTCAACACACCCAAAATAGTTGTAGTCCAAGCTCTAAAATCATCCAGTGTCCATAAATAAACATCTTTTAAATGAGGAAAGGCTCCTTTGTGTGCTTTTTTAACAGGAGTTATTAAAATTTTTATAATCTCTATATCTTTTGAAACAGACAAATTTTCTTTAATCCAATTATCATGTGTTGTAGCTTGTCTTGCTTTAGTAGCACTAAAATATTCAGCAGTTCCATCTGTATGATCTTCAAATACTATACATAAGTTATCACTTAATATCCACCAAGGATCAGGAGAAGCATCATCTTCTATGTTGCCTGCTTCAAATCCAATTAATGTTCCTAATCTTTTCTGCGCTTCTTCAAAGTTTTTAGCATCTCCTTTCATAATTCCTTCAAGAATAAATTGTTCTTCTTTATCATATTTTCTATTACTTGTTAAACCAAATCTTTTTATTTCTTTTTCAAATTTTTCTACAATAGAATTCAAATCGCTTTCATCAATAACATTTTCTGATTTAATTCCTGAACCTTTAGCTAAAGTAACCATCCATTTCAAAGATGGAGCAGCTTTCATTGCATTTGCAAAAAAATCTGATGCTAAATCTCTATTATTAGCTAATAGTGCGGATGCTCCTGCTAAATAATTCCAAAGTGCTCTATAGCCTTTTAGATTACTATCAGTTAATTCTTTTAGTACATTTCTTGCCTCATCAGTAGCACCACTATAATC